>CABVRS010000114.1 GCA_902500745.1 uncultured Nitrospira sp. | reverse complement strand
GGCAGTCGACGCCGGACTACTCGCTGTCCAACTGCGAGAACGAGACCTTTCAACCAGCCAATTGCTTCCCTTGGCACAGGAAATCCAGTCCATCATGATGCCGCATGCCGTTTCACTAATCATCAACGATCGTGCGGACCTCGCAATGGCACTGGGTTTGGACGGCGTTCATTTGCGAGCGGATAGTTTGCCTTCCCATTCCGTGCGTCAGCTCATCGGTTCGCGTGGATTGATCGGCGTCTCCACACATTCGGTTGAAGATGTGCGTCACGCAGCTCAGGGCTGCGCCGATTACGTCGTCCTTGGCCCCATTTTTGATACCCCATCCAAGCGCTCCTTTGGCCCCCCCCTTGGACTCGATGTGCTGGCCGATGCCTGTCGGCACTCACCCATCCCGATCTTTGCCATCGGAGGGATCACCTGCGAGCGGGTCCGTGAAGTTCGTCAAGCGGGCGCACATGGAGTCGCCGTGATCGGAGCACTGTTGGCACGTGACGATATCGGTGCAGCCGTCAGAGAATTCACTCGCGCGTTGGAGATGTGAGCCGTTGAGTCATGCGGCGCGCACGCAAGTCGCGTGAGATCGTCCGTTGGAGTTGACCACCCCTAGGTCGGGTGTTAGAATCCCAAAACCAGGTTCATTCGCGGTTCATTCGATGTCGCGAATCACTCGTGTCGTCTCGATATGGCGGAAAGTAAAGGTCAGCCAAATCGACTCCGGTCCCTCCGAGATTCTGTCAAGAAGATTTCGAAGCGCCTATCTGAGGGTGATGGAGAGATGATCCACAAGAACGACGAACACGCTCGGGAACTCGACAAGCTTCGCGTTCAGATTCAGTCGATGGAAGAAGAGATCCGTCGACTGTATCAATCTCGGCACCAACTCGATCAAGCCAATAAGCAAAACGAAAAGCTTGTCGCGACGCTGCAGGAAGCGAAGGCTCAGATCGAGGCGCTACGGACCGAGGTCGAAAAATTGACGGCGCCACCCTCGGCCTATGCCATTTTTTCAAGTATGAATGAAGATGGGACCGGAAACGTGTACGTATCAGGTCGAAAAATGAAGGTCAGTCTTCATCCCTCGATCAGGCCGACAGAGTTGCGGAAGGGACGAGAAGTTGTCCTCAATGAAGCGCTCAATGTGATCGAGGTGAAGGGATTCGACAGCCAAGGAGAAGTTGTTCGGCTCAAGGATGTGTTGGAGGGTGGACGAGCCCTCGTCACACTCCATTTCGACGAGGAAAAAGTGGCTGAGTTGGGTGATCCACTGCTGACGGAACGGCTGAGCGTGGGGGATCATCTGTTATATGACGCTCGGTCAGGGTATGTCATCGAGAAGTTGCCGAAGTCCGAAGCGTCAGAGCTCGTGCTGGAAGAAGTCCCGGATGTCGACTACGAGCATATCGGCGGTCTCCAAAAAGAACTAGATCAAGTGCGGGATGCTGTGGAACTGCCGTTCTTACATCCACAGGTGTTCTCCGAGTACAAGCTCAGTGCTCCAAAGGGTGTGCTGCTCTATGGTCCACCCGGCTGCGGGAAGACCCTGATTGCGAAAGCCGTGGCCAACTCGATCGCGAAGAAATTGGGTCATCGAGCAGGCAAAGAGATTCGCAGTTACTTTCTGCATGTCAAAGGCCCGGAGCTGCTGAATAAATATGTGGGCGAATCAGAACGACAAGTGCGTGAAGTCTTCAAAAAGGCAAAGGAACGAGCCGACGACGGCCATCCGGTGATCGTCTTTTTCGACGAAATGGATGCCCTGTTTCGGACCCGTGGCACGGGGGTGTCGTCGGATATTGAGTCCACAATCGTTCCGCAATTCCTGTCTGAGATCGACGGGGTGGAACGGTTGCGCAATGTCATCGTCATCGGGGCGAGCAATCGTCAGGATTTGATCGATCCGGCCGTGCTGCGCGCGGGTCGATTGGACGTCAAAGTGAAGGTGGGAAGGCCGGATGCCACGGCCGCTCGGGATATTTTCTCGAAATATATTTCGACGGACCTTCCGTTCGCCCAAGAGGATTTGGAACGTCATGGAGGAGATCGCCAGGCGCTCGTCGAAGGCTTGACCGCCCTGACGGTCGACACGATGTACGCGCCCAGCGAGGAAAACAAGTTTATTGAAGTGACGTATGCCAACGGCGAAAAGGAAGTGCTGTACTTCAAAGATTTTGCCAGTGGGGCATTGATCGAGGGGATCGTCTCACGAGCAAAGAAGTTTGCGGTGAAGCGTGTAATCGCACAAGAAGGCTCAGGCCTGCGTGCGGATGACTTGATACGGGCTATTCGCGAAGAGTTCAAGGAGCACGAGGATCTTCCCAATACAACCAATCCGGACGATTGGGCGAAAGTGGCCGGGAAGAAGGGCGAAAAAATCGTTCATCTTCGGACCATCAGCGGTGGACCGGCGGAACATCGGCAAATCGAAACCATCAGTACCGGCCATTATCTCTAACGACCTTATGCAAGAACACACTCCCACGAATCGAGCGCGGGTGCTGGGCACTGAAACCGAGTTCGGCATCGCGTCGAAAGACGCCTCCACGGTGGATCCTGTTTCCGGATCATTTGCCGTGATCGGCCACTATCCTGGCTTGCCGGCGCCGAGTGCCATTTGGGATTACGAAAACGAAAATCCCCTCCTGGATGCGCGGGGCTTTGAAGTCGATGGCGAGCGGGAACGCCCCAATCCTGACTATAACCGGCAGCTGAATAAGGTGCTGGCAAATGGAGGGCGCTTGTACGTTGATGGAGCGCATCCTGAGTATTCGACGCCGGAATGTTCACATGCTCGGGAGGTGGTGGCGTTTGAGCGTGTCGGAGAGCGAATTCTCGCGAAAAGTCTTCAGGAGATGACTCGTGTACGGGGCAGCGAGCAGTATCTCTTATATAAGAATAATTCGGACGGCAAAGGCAACAGTTATGGGTACCACGAAAACTATCTGGTCTCGAGGACCGTATCGTTCGATAAGATCGCACGTGTATTGACGCCGTTCCTCGTGACGCGACCGATTTTTGCCGGAGCAGGAAAAGTCGGCGCAGAAAATCAAACCAGCCCGGCGGAATATCAGATTTCCCAGCGCGCCGACTTCTTTGAATGTCTCATGGACCTCAATACGATGGTCAAGCGCCCGATCATCAACACACGAGACGAGCCCCATGCCGATGCAGCACGATTCCGGAGACTGCATGTCATTGTCGGTGATGCCAATATGGCGGAGGTGTCCACGTATCTGAAGGTGGGAACCTTGGACATCGTCTTGGATTTGCTTGAAGCCGGAGCCGACATGCCTCAGTTGGAGCTCGATGAGCCGGTTCGGGTGTTTAAGCAAGTGTCGCGTGACTTGGATGTGAAGCAGACGGTGAAGCTGGCCGGTGGACGGCCGACCACAGCGCTTGCGGTTCAGCGGGCCTATCTGAAAGCGGCCCAAGCTTTTTACGCCGCGTACGGGTGTCCCTCTACCATTCAGGATGTGCTGGTCCGTTGGGACGATGTGTTGAGCAAACTGGAGCGCGACCCCCGGCTCCTGGTGAAGGAGTTGGATTGGGTCGCGAAGCGTCATATGATCGAGTCCTACATGGAGCGCAAGGGGTGTGGATGGGATGATCCACGAATGAAGCTGATGGATCTTCAATACCACGATATCCGACCTGAAAAAGGGTTGTTTTATACCCTGGAACGCAGTCACCTGATTGATCGAATCGTTGAGGAGGACGAGATTCAGCGGGCTGAGCTCAATCCTCCGATCGGTACACGCGCCTATTTTCGAGGGCGCTGTGTTCGGAAGTTTGCGAAGACCTTGTATGGTGCGAGTTGGACGTCTGTCCTGTTCGATGCCGGCAATAACATCATCAAAAAAGTCCCGCTGATGGATCCGCATCGCGGCACGCAATCGTTGACACGAGAACTGTTGGATACCGCAGATTCGGTTGATGATTTGCTCGACAAGCTTAAGGTTTGAGAGATGGTGGCTCTGAAATCACGATGAAGCTGCCGTATCTCCCCAATCACGACGACTCCAGTTTTTTTGACTTTCTCACCAAACACCATCCAGGATTAACGTTGGGCAGCCATGGCCTGGGTTCGGCATCGGAGTCGATGCGAACCGCTGGGCCTATGGCTGTGCCACATGCGACGACTGTGCTCGCGATCAAGTATCAAGGTGGAGTCGTGATTGCCGGAGATCGTCGAGCGACGGAAGGATTTCAGATTGCGGACCGCCGTATTGAAAAGGTCTTCAAGATCGATGAGTGGTCGGCGATGGCGATTGCCGGAGCGGCCGGACCGTGCATCGAAATGGCCAAATTGTTTCAGACCGAACTGGAGCACTACGAGAAATTGGAAGGTATGGCATTGTCGTGTGAGGGGAAGGCCAACAAGCTTGGGCAGATGGTCAAGGCCAACCTTCCGATGGTGTTCCAAGGCTTGGTGGTGATGCCGCTGTATGTCGGGTATGACGTGACACGTGCCGAAGGGCGTATCTTCAAGTACGATATTACGGGTGGGAGATACGAAGAGTCAGACTACCATGCAATCGGTTCCGGTGGGAAAGATGCCCGCAATACGATGCGTGAACATTTTCGGAAGAACCTGTCCGAGGCTGACGCGCTCAAGCTCGCGCTGTTATCACTCTACAATGCCGCCGATGACGATGTCGGAACGGGTGGACCGGACCTTATTCGTGGAATCTACCCAACCGCCAAGTTTGTGAACGCCCAAGGCATTACGGATGTCATTGAGGACAAGCTGAAAGCGGTGTATGACGAAATGATGACTGCACGTCGTTCGAGGGAGACGTAATCATGGCCATGCCCTATTACGTGTCCCCTGAGCAGATGATGCAGGATAAGGCTGAGTATGCCAAGAAGGGGATTGCCAAAGGCCGTTCGATCATTGCCATGGAGTATGTCGACGGCATCCTGTTGACCGCGGATAATCCGAGCTCCTCTCTGCACAAAGTCTCGGAAATCTACGACAATATTGCGTTTGCCGGGGCCGGTAAATATAGCGAATTTGAGAATCTTCGAAAGGCGGGAATTCGTCACGCCGATCTCAAAGGGTTTATGTATAGCCGTGAGGATGTCACAGGCCGGTCGCTGGCGAACGGCTACTCGCAAAGCCTCGGGACCGTATTCAGCCAGGAGATGAAACCGCTTGAGGTGGAAATCCTGGTCGTCCAGGCCGGAACCAACAGTCACCCGAACGAGATCTATCGTATTTCGTTCGACGGCAGCATCATCGATGAGAAGAATTTTGCGGTCATCGGGGGAAGAGCCGACGCGGTGCAGACAATCTTGAAGGACAAAAGCCCCGGCCAAGCCCCGCCGCTTGATGCTGCGTTGAAACTCTGTGTCACGGCGCTGGAACAGACGGCGAATCAAAAATTGCAGCCCGAAGGCCTGGAAGTGGCGGTCTTGGACCGAACCCGCACCGGCCGAAAGTTCCGCCGTGTCTCGGTGAGTGATATCCAACGAATCCTCTCTTCTTAGCCTTTATCTTCGTGAAGGCTTCCTTTGTTGCAGATCTGAGAACGGGCGTGTAACCTGTTTCTAGGTCTTTCATGATGTCATCCGGTCCCATGAAACAACGAATATTCGGCCTCGAGAATGAGTACGGCCTTATTTTCTCTCCCAATGGACGGATTTACCTTCCGATGGAAAAGGTGCTTGGGTACATCTTCGAGGGATTGATTCCCAACAGCTGGCCGTCGAACGCCTTCTTGGTCAACGGGGCGCGGTTTTATCAAGATACCGGCTGCCATCCCGAATACTCGACCCCCGAATGCGACAACATCCTTGATCTTGTAGTTCATGACAAGGCCGGTGAGCGGCTGCTGGAAGCCTGTCTGCCGGCAGCGGAAGAACGGCTCCGCGAGGAAGGGCTGTCGGGGGAGATCTATATTTTTAAGAATAATACGGATTCGTTGGGCAATACGTATGGATGCCACGAGAACTTTCTCATGCGGCGCGACGTCGATTTTTGGAAAGTCACGGAACAGCTGATCCCGTTTTTTGTGACTCGGCAGGTATTCAGTGGTGCGGGGAAAGTCCTGAAAGTGTCCGGAAAGCCGCAGTACTTCATCTCCCAGCGGGCTCAGCATATTCATGAGAAAACGTCGTCTTCCACGACATCCTCCAGAAGCATCATCAATACCCGCGATGAACCCCATTCCGACGCTGAACGCTATCGACGGCTCCATATCATTGTCGGCGACTCCAACATGTCCGAGTATGCGACGTACCTCAAGGTTGGGACCGCGGCGTTGGTCCTCTCGATGATCGAAGAAGGGTACACGGTACATGGGATGGAGCTTGAAGACTCCGTGAAAGCCATCAGGGAAGTATCACGCGATCCGACCCTGAAAAAGAAGGTCAAGCTCGATGACGGTCGGCAATTGACGGCGATCGAAATTCAACGCGTGTATCTGAAGAGAGCCAGAGAATATTTGGCCCAAGAAGATCATGAACCGACCATGGATGATGTGTGTGACAAATGGGAGGCCGTCCTTCTGCAGTTGGAAGAAGATCCCATGCAGCTGACTCATCAGGTCGATTGGGTCACCAAGAAACATGTGATCCAGTCGTACGTGGATAAGAAACAGTGCGGGTGGGATGATCCGCGGGTGTTCTTGTTGGATCTGCAGTACCATGATGTGAAGCGAACGCGCGGTTTGTACTACTTGATGGAGTCTCGTGGACTGATCGAACGGGTCGTGGAGGAAGAAGCCGTCCAACGAGCGATGTCCACGCCTCCACAAACGACGAGGGCCAAGGTCCGTGGGGACTTTATCCGGTTTGCACGAGCCAAGAACCGGTCCTATACCGTGGACTGGACGTATCTGAAGCTGAATGGGTATTGGGAAGAGACGATTCTCTGTATGGATCCATTCAGTGCGGTGAATCGACGGGTCGAAGAATTGATTTCCCAAGTGTCCGGAGGACGGTTCTACCGATGA
>CABVRS010000113.1 GCA_902500745.1 uncultured Nitrospira sp. | reverse complement strand
TGAAGATTCGCTTGACAGGCTATCAGCCCTATGTTACATGCTCCGCGACTTTCCTTTGTAATGATGGGTTCCGTGAGCGATGTATCACTCCTTTAGGTGCCCGTCCATTCGACCAACCGAATTTTTCCCCTGTCTAGCTGTATCTTTCACATTGCCAAGCCATAAAAAGTGCGCGATGGCGTTACGTAACTGCTCGGAGTTGTTGACAAAAGGAGGGGTTCAGTGAAAACAAAAGGAACGGTCAAGTGGTTCAACGATCGGAAGGGATTTGGGTTTATCCGGCTGGATAGCGGAGAAGACGTCTTTGTCCATTACTCGGCGCTGCAGGGGGACGGCTTCAAGACCCTGAAGGAAGGGGAAAACGTGGAGTTTGACATTGTCCAAGGAGCCAAGGGACCTCAAGCTGCCAACGTTCTCAAGGCAGCGATCGCTGCTTCTTAACATAGACTCGTCGCATCATGCTCGGCAGGAGAGCCGGTCCTCCGAACAGGAGGGACGGTCTCTTCTACCGAGCGATTCTCCCGTCTGATTCTTCCATTTTCTAGACAAAATCTAATGAGACTGTTAGCGTTTGGCTGTCCCGTTTGTGGAGGAAATGGTTGTGCCGCCGGATCGAAGTCGCGTTCTTCAACAAGCTCAACTCCTGGCTTCCCGTGGACAGTTTGAAGCGGCGATTGCCGAATGGAAGAAACTGGCTACGGAAATGCCGGGCGACGGGAGTATTCATAATTCCATTGGCGATCTACATCTAAAACGGAACGTCCCAGGGGAAGCGGCCACAGCCTTTCTCCAGGCCGCATCGGCATTTCGGGCTGAGGGTGCCACACTCAAAGCGATCGCCGCCTTTAAGAAAGTCCTCAAGTGTGATCCCACCCGGTATGAAGTCTATCGCCACCTCGGCGATCTGAACGTGGAACGCGGACTCATCAGCAGCGCAGTCCAGGACTACCTCACGCTTGGAAAGTACTACTTGAAGGAGCGTCGAGGGAAAGACGCGCTCGAAATCTACAAGAAGATCGTCATTCAGGATCCATCGAACCTCAACGCACAACAGCGTGTCGCCGAACTTTGCGTCCAGGAAAACCAGCAGGATGAAGCGACCAAAGTCTATCTGCAGCTGGGCCGCGAGCGATCAGCGCAAGGCCGATATGACGAGGCGAAGGATGCGTATCTTGCCGTACTGCGAATCGATTCGGCGAATAGTGAAGCGGCTCAGTTTGTCGAAAGTATCAAGAAAGGTGGGACGGGATCGGTCAATGCCGTGAAACCAGGTTCTTCTGCGCCGGCGCAGAAGTCATCGGAACCGCTCGACCTGCTGACCGAAGCGATCCGGCGTATCGACGAGAAACAATATGCCGGAGCAGAAGCGATCTTGAATCAGATGCTCACACGGGAACCAGGCAATCCGCAAGTCTGTCAGCTCCTCGCTCGGTTACATTTGCAACGAGGGGATGTACAAGTCGCACTGGGCGAATATCGATTCTTGGCAGGAGCGGCGTTACGGGCCCATGATTTAGGTCTAGCCGAATCACTGATTCAGGAATTTCTATCCGTTGAGCCGAACTCGGTTCCCTTACTGGAGCTGAACGGTGAGCTCTATGAAGAAAAAGGAGATCATTCAGCCGCAGCGCTCCAATATGCCAAGGCGGTTGAGCTCCTCTTGGAACATCCTGAGCCGGGAATGGAAAGCCTCCATGACGAGCTCTTTGAAAAGGTGAGATCTCTATCTACCGATGAGGCGTTCATTAATCGATTGGCAGCGAGGATACGGGGAGGTGCCGCGGCGCAGCCGAGCGAGTCCGTACAGACTGTGTCTGAACAAGAAGTGGGGCAAATCGGTGTCTCTTCTATCGGCCAGGGCGGTGAATCGGCAGGCTCTGATGGTAGAGAAGACTCGGCGAGCAGTCTCCATGGACAGATTCAAGAGATCCAAGGATTTTCACTTGCCGGGGCAGAACCGGACGACGTGAATCCGTTTGTCAAGGATCAGGGGGCACAAAAAATACGTGAGGCTCATGAGCTGGAGGTACCTGCATTGCCTCCGTCACCACCGGCCCCGCATCCAACAACGCCCGCTGTTGATCCACCCTCAAGCCACCCGGTTACTCCAGAAATATCACCCGCGAATCCCCAGGCACGGGCGAAGGAAGCGGCCGGGTCACCGCCAGACTATGAGGCACACTATGCGTTAGGGGTGGCGTATAAGAATATGGGACTGTATGAAGAGGCGAAGGAAGAATTCCAGATCTCGATGAACAGCCATTCGTTCTATCTCGATTCGGCACTGATGACGGCGGTCTGCCTAAAGGAAGCGCGTCAAGGTGCCCTCGCCATCCGCGGGCTGGAGACGGTCTTGGCCGACCCACGCTGTGAGGGGGCGAAGGGTCAAGCCATACGCTATGAGCTGGGCTTACTGTACGAAGCCGAGGAACAGTGGGAGAAGGCCGCACATGCCTTTCAGTCGATTCCTTCCTTCCATGACGTCCCCCAGCGCCTGGCAGCCTTGAAGGGGAAGCAAGGAGGAGGGGACGCTGGTTTTCGGTTTGCGGCGTAGGGTGCCACGCCGTTCCTCTCTCCTCCCTCAGTTCACCCGAGTCGGAGCCGACCGGCCTTCCAGCACGGCTGCAATATTGTCGAGACAGATCAATCCCATCCGAACACGTGTCTCGAGCGTGGCCGACCCGAGGTGAGGAAGCAGAACGACATTCGGCAGTGACGACAGGGCAGGGGCAATCGTCGGTTCATGCTCATAGACATCGAGTCCGGCGCCGGCGATGGTGTGTGCTTCGAGCGCCGACAGCAAGGCCGTCTCATCGATGACCGGCCCTCGTGACGTATTGATGAGAAAGGCCGTCGGCTTCATCAGAGCGAGTTCGCGTTGACCGATGAGGTGATGAGTGGTGTCGGTGAGTGGCACATGAAGCGAAAGGAAATCGGAGTGTGTGAGCACGGTCTCGAGCGGCTGCCAGGTCCAAGAATGATCCGGAGGATGTACAACGGGATGACGGCTTGCATAGTGCACCGACATCCGAAAACCGGCTGCTCGTTGCGCCACCGCCTGGCCGATGCGGCCCATACCGATAATGCCGAGTGTCTTTCCTGTGATGTCGGCACCCAGCATTTGCGTCGGAGTCCACCCCGTCCACGTGCCGGTTCGAACCCAGGCATCTCCTTCGGTGACACGCCGCGCGACCGCCAAGAGCAGCGCCCACGTCAGGTCTGCGGTGGCATCGGTCAACACGTCTGGTGTATTGGTCACGATGATGCCGCGCTCAGCTGCGGCAGGCAAATCGATATTGTTGTATCCGACGGCGTAGTTGGCGATGATTTTCAGCGTGGTCGCATGGGCCAGCAGAGAGGCGTCGATGCGGTCGGCCAGCGTACAGATCACGGCATCGGCCTGAGCAAAGCCGCGCCGCAGTTCCTCGGCAGTCGCGGGTCGATCGACTGGTTCAGCCAGTATCTGGTAGTGTCGAGGGATGGCAGCCATCACCGGCTGAGGCAGCAGACGCGTGATGAATACAATCGGTCGATCCATGATGATCTGCATTGTAAGAGGAATTGGAGCTCAGGAACAACGACAGTGGAAACCCACAGACTGTTTTGAGTAGGAACGGGTCACGGCCTATGACATCTTCTTCTCCATCATTGATCCAACCGACAAAAAGTCGTGTAGTCGCGAAGGATCTTCGCACTCTATTGGGAGCAGGGAAGGTCTTGGACGATGGCCCCGCACTCACCGCCTATGCCGTAGACGCCAGCATCTACCGCGTTCCTCCGCAAGCCATTGTTCTGGTTGAGTCGGAAGAGGACATTGCTGCGACGATCAACTATGCCGTGTCACGAGGTCTTCCACTGACGCCTCGAGCGGCGGGGACGAATCTGACCGGTTCTGCCATCGGGGCCGGCATCATTCTCGATGTGTCACGGATGAATCGAATCCTTGAAGTCAATCGGGAGGAGCGCTGGGCTCGTGTTCAGCCGGGTATCATTCTGGCGGAATTGAACAAGCAGCTCAGCGCGCAAGGGCTCCTGTTTGGCCCCGACCCATCGAGCGGAGACATGTGCAAGCTGGGTGGCATGATCGCCAATAATTCCTCAGGCCCGCATACGTTGCGCTATGGCTCTGTGAAAGACAATACCCACAGCCTTCGGCTGTGCTTGACTTCATCGTCCTGGATCGAGGCTCGATCGTATGGGCTGAACGATCCGACGCTGGAGCGGTTACTGACTTCTGTGCCTGCCTTGCGTGACGTCCTGGTATTGACCCAGGCTCATGCCGATCTCATTGCCGCCAAGCAACCGACCGTCAGTAAGAACAGCTGTGGATACAATCTCTTTGGAGTGGCCGATGGGCTGACACGAGGCTATTTCGATCTTCCCAAGCTGTTGGTCGGCAGTGAAGGAACGCTGGGTGTTTTCAGTGAAGCCAAGATCATGCTGGTGGAGAAGCCTGCGGCGACGCTGACCGCGCTGATTCATTTCCGGAGTCTCGAGGATGTCGGTGCAGCCGTTCCTCAGCTCCTGACCCTGCAGCCAAGCGCGCTGGAAGTCATGGATGCCAACACGCTGAATTTGATCGGTCGCGGACATCATGGCATTCCGGATGATGCGGCGGCCACATTGCTGGTCGAGTTGGATGCCGATTCGCTCGAGGTTGACCTCCGTGAGAAAGCTGACGCGATGAGGGACATGTGTCGCCGGTACAAGCTGGCGTCGGACCTCACCGTTGCCTTCGATGCGTCGCAGCGGGAGCAACTCTGGAAAGCCCGGAAAGCGCTCTATCCGACCCTCTATCGATTTGATGCCAAAAAGAAACCGATCAATTTCGTCGATGATGTGGTCGTGCCGGCTGAACGAATCAGTGAGCTGATTCACTATCTGGAGGAGTATTTCCAAGGACAACAGGTGCCGGTGGCTATTTTCGGCCATATCGGCAATGGGAATGCGCATATTGTGCCATTGTTGGATGTCAACGACACCGGTGATTTTCAGAAGATGGTGGACGCCTACCAAGAGATCCATGCGACCGTGCTGAATCGGTTCGGCGGATCGATTTGCGGAGAACATGGCGATGGTCGCGTTCGGGCCGGGTTCGTCAAGACCATGTTCGGGGAGGAGCTGTACGACCTCTTTGTGCAGGTTAAGAGGGCGTTCGATCCGGGGAATATCCTCAATCCCGGCATCAAGTTGAGCGAGGCCCCCTTTACCGACCATATCGACTACACGCGACTTTCCAAGTCTTGTGCGACCTGCGCAAAGTGCAACTCGGTGTGCCCCGTATATGATGTTTTTCAATCAGAGGACATGAGCGCACGCGGCTGGTTCGAGATCGTCACAGCCAACGATTATAGCTATCTCAATTCCAAGCGAGTGGTTGAATCCTGCTTGAACTGCAAATCCTGCCGCACTATCTGCCCGGCTGGTGTGGACGTATCCGATCTGATTCTTCAAAAGCGGGCCGAGCATCCGAATCGATTCGCCGGTTGGATCTTCAGGCGGCAGGCACAGGGAACCGCCTTTGACGCCCTCCTGCACGTGCTGGCGGATACTCAGAGACTCTGGGATCGTCCAGTTTTCAGAAGACTGTTGGAACGGATTACCGCGCCGATCATGAAGATGTTGGCTCCGACAGCGCGCCTGCCTCATGATCTCGTGTTGCCGAAGCTAGCCCAACGGCATCTGCGCGAACGGCATGGGCATTTGATTCCAAATGGGACAGACGCATTACCCTCCAAGGCTGTGGCCTATTTCCATGGATGCGCCGCGAATTATTTCGACGACGGAGTGGGCGACGCCGTCATCGAGGTATTGAAAAAGCATGGGGTGGATCCGGCCTTGCCTCCGCAACGCTGTTCGGGAACCCCGATTCAAACGTACGGCCACGTCGATCTGGCACGCGAGGGAGCGCGATTTAATCTCCGATCGTTGGCTCCTTACGAAACCATCGTGACCGGTTGTGCCTCGTGCACATTGATGCTGAAAGACTATCCGACGCTGTTTCAGGATGGAGAGGACCGGCAGCAAGCCGAAGCATTGGCGAAGAAAGTGGTCCATCTATCGGAATTCGTCGCTCGATCACCCGTGCGTCCTCCCATGGCGAAGGCCCAGGCGACGACCAAACGCGTCACCTACCATTCGTCCTGCCATCTCAGGGCCGCAGGCGTGACGAAGGAGCCACGACAAGTCCTCTCGTCCATGCCGGGGGTGAATTTCGTCGAGATGCAGGATGCCGACCGCTGCGCCGGCGGCGCAGGCACCTATGTCGTCAAAGACTATGACACATCGCAGAAGATTTTCGATCGAAAGGCTCGTGCCATTGCACAAACCGGGGCGAATGTCGTCGCCACCAGTTGTCCGGCCTGTATGATCCAGCTCAAGAATGGGTTGGGTGGCTCCGTCCAAGTCGAACATGTCGCGCAACTTCTTCAAGACGCCTATCAATCAGCTGAACAAGAGAAAAGCTGAGTCTGTCTCGCCGATGGTGTATAGTGCATGCCGCTCTCACCGTGAAAACGACGTCCGTGAATGATGTGTCGAGGATGCCATGGTATCGGTGCAGATATTCGGTCAAATGTTACGCGCTGCCGTCGATGAGAGCGAGCTCGAAGTCTCTGTGACAGGTCAGGCCACTGTGAAGCAACTGATCGAAGCGAACCCGGCGCAGCTGGGGGGCTTACTCCAGTATATCAAGAGCCGCGAAGCACTCATCACGATCAACAAGAAGATCGGCTCGGAGGATTCGTTCGTCAACGACGGTGATATCGTGAAGTTCTCGTTTCAGTCTCGAACGTCGTACGACGGGACCAGAGATATTCCCACCTGATCATTCCCACGCCGTATAGGTTCCCCTCTTCAACTGGTAGAGGCGCAGTGCATCCTATGCAGAAGGAAGCAACAGCCTTTTTCAGCGGCGGAGGCGTGCGTTCTTGGCCTAAAACCGGGTAAGCTCCCGAAACTCCGAGATCACGATGGACGACTCGTCAGGCCGGACTCCCTTCCCATTGTATGCGCGGGTGCTTGTCGCCGTGCTCTTCGGTGCGACGCTTGGGGTGGTCTTTGGCCAGGAGACCTACTTCAACGGG
>CABVRS010000112.1 GCA_902500745.1 uncultured Nitrospira sp. | reverse complement strand
CGCCCGAGGGTCACCAGCGATAACCCCAGTAACCATAATGCCGATGACCTCCAAAGGGTCGGTAGTACGGGCCGTAGTACGGTGACGCATAAAGCCCGGAGCTCCCAAAGTGGAGACCGAACCCGAGTCCGAGGCCGAACGGGTAGCCATAAGAATAGGGGACAGGGATCACACTGGTGGTCGGCCGTTCCGTCAGTTGTCGTTGTAACTCCGCCGTCGTAGTCGATTGGCGATCGAGCTGACTTTTCAGTTGACTGACGGTTCCTTCTTGAGCTTGGAGCTTTCCTTCGAGTTCGGCGATCTTCTTTTGTTGAGCCTCTATCAAAGCGTTGACACAGCGCGTTTGTGCATCCTCTTTGTAATTAGAGCACTCCCACGGCACTTGGAGGGTTTCCGCCGTAGATGGAGGCGGAACGCCTATGAAGGCCATACTTCCAACCAAAATAGAGGCTTGTATGGAGCGATATCGGAACGTTTTCTGGTCCATGGCTCCTCCTCGCGTAGGTATCTAGAGCCTACCACGAGGGAGGAGCTTTGAACAGATTGTCTAGGGCTTGTATGAATGCACATTGATCAAGGTGAAAAATGTCAGGCGGCGTTTGATTTTTGGTGAACGGGACTCCTACAATGCCTCCGATTCCATAACGGTGGTGAGAAGGCATCGGGACATGCCTGCGCGACCTCCATCCAACAAGAAAAATCCACGCAAGGCTGTTCTGCCGAACCATTCGACGAGACGTCGGTTTCAGCGACGACTTTTGCAGTGGTATGGAGAGCATGGTCGGGATCTGCCCTGGCGGAAAACGTCAGATCCCTATCATATCCTAGTCTCGGAAGTGATGCTTCAACAGACCCAAGTCGACCGAGTCATCCCCAAGTACCACGAATTTTTAG
This sequence comes from uncultured Nitrospira sp., assembly GCA_902500745.1. GTDB lineage: Bacteria > Nitrospirota > Nitrospiria > Nitrospirales > Nitrospiraceae > Nitrospira_D. Next base: position 6,318 of record CABVRS010000112.1, on the reverse strand, counting down.
CACGCTATCCAAGTTTTGAAGATCTGGCGGAGGCTCCGGTCGCGGATGTGAAAAAGACGTGGTATCCACTAGGCTATAACATTCGTCCGGAACGATTGCATGGGATCGCTTGTGAAACGGTGAAACGGTATGGAGGGAAATTACCCAACGATGCCGATGAGTTGCTCTCGTTCAAAGGGATTGGGCGGTATACGGCCGGGGCGATTCGCTCGTTTGCATTCAATGAAGATGCGCCGATCTTGGACACGAACGTGATCCGAGTCTTACACCGGGTCTTTGTCGCCGAGGGTGATCCTAAAGCCCAGAAGACGAAGCTGTGGGAGTTGTCGGAAGTCTTGATTCCACCAGGGAAAGGATACGACTTTAATCAGGCCATCATGGACTTTGGGGCGATGGTGTGCACAGCTCGTGATCCCTACTGTCTTCTGTGTCCCATGAAGTTCATCTGTAAAACATACCCATTCTGTCGGACATCGACTGAGCGGTAACAGGTTATGTATGCAGGTTATTGAAGTAGCCGCAGGGCTCATTCATGGTCATGGACGCTATTTGATCGCCCGCCGGAAACCCGGCGTCCACTTGGCTGGGTTCTGGGAGTTCCCCGGTGGGAAACGAGAAGCCGGTGAATCTCTCACCGAGTGTCTGCAGCGCGAATTACTCGAAGAGCTCAATATTCACATCGATCTTCCCGTTCCGTATCAGATCGTCAGGCACGGCTATCCGGACAAGATCGTGGAGTTGCATTTCTTTCGCTGTGCCATCGAACACGGAGAGCCTGTTCCTCTCGGCTGTGAGGAAATCCGATGGGTGTTCCCTGAAGAGCTGACGCAGTTTAGATTTCCACCGGCCGATCACGCCATCATTCAGGCGTTGCAGCGCGACGCATTAGGAGCTTCCCGATGAAGGTTGTGCTCGACATCGAGACCGTTCAAGTAGCTCGGGACGAATGGGCACGTCTGGTAGGAAAGCCGTCCTCCCGGGATAAATCATCTGTGGAGGAAGGGGTCTACGATCTTTTTGCGGCAGGCGCTGCCGAAGAACAGCGTCGCGTGGAAGACGAGTCGTATGCGAAGTCAGCGTTCGACGGAACCTTCAGCCGCATTGTTTGCATCGGCCTGTTGGAATTTTCCGATCAGATGGAAGCGCGCAGTGCTGTCGCCTGGTATGGAGCGAATGAACGTGAGCTCCTTCGCCAATTTTGGGCACGTCTGGCTCAGGACCGCCCCACGTTGTACATCACGCATAACGGGCTTGGTTTTGATCTGCCGTTCATCAAGAAACGGTCCATCATCAATCAAGTGAAACCCAGCGTTGAGATCAATTTGGCCAAATTTCGCAGTGAACCGGTCTACGACACCATGGCGATCTGGAGCAACTGGGATATGCGGGGTTGGGTCAAGCTCGATGTCTTAGCCCGTGCGCTGCAGGTCGAAACGAAGTCAGGGAGCGGGGAGCAAGTTGCCGAGATGTGGGAGAAACGTCAGGGCCATGAGCTGGCGCAATATTGCTTGCAAGATACCTATGTGACGTATGCCTGCTACTGCCGCATGAACTTTCGCCAGCCTCTCTCCAGCGACGTCGTTCTGTTACAGCCTGAATTACTCGACGTCGGCTGAATCGATCGATAATCAGCGGACCCGGTGTGCTTCTGCTGATTTCTTCTTGGGTGCTGGGCGGGCCGATGCCTTGCTGGCCTTCAAGGCTTTCACTTCTTCTGCTCGCTGACGGAGCTCTTTCTTCATCCAGGCCGATTCCTTCTTGAGGGTCGCGATCTCAGAATCTTTCTTCTTATTAGCCTCTCGTGCTTCACGGAGTTCGTCCAGCTTCTTATTCAACAGTTCATCGCCGTTCAGTGGGGCGTATTCAGAATCAAGAGCCCCATTCGCCTGAATGTCTTGGGTGGCTGCCATAGCTTCCTGTGCCGGGGCTGTCCGCATAAAGGGCGAGGATTGTGACTCGGAAGCAGGCATCGGCTTCGGTGCCTTCGCAAGCGCCTGCTGATCGATCACCAGTGTGATGGCATTATTCCCCATCGCAACAAAGGACGGCGCCTTTTCAAGTCGAGCGGCCGTACCAGGAACAAACCCCGAGGCCGTATGATTAGGGGAAGGCGCGACGGTCAAATACATCGAGCCCTTGTGGGTGTAGAGGGTGCCCGCCGTGGGTTCAGCGCCTGACCCTGCCGATGGAGACACCTTGAAACCGACAATCTGCTCCGGTTTCGCTTGCGATAAGCCTTGGGCTAGCAGGGGAGCAAGAAACTCGGCGTCTTCATCGCTGAATACTCTCATCGGCTTGCTGCCACTGGCGGGCATGTTTGAAGCGTGGTCGGTCACCACGCCTTTGATGATCTTGAGCATCGTCAATTGGTCGATCGTGGCAGGATGGCTGGCCTCAAATGACCAATCAGCGATCTCCTTGAGATAGACGGTTCCCTTCGCATTTTTATGAACTTTTGCCTCTCCGGAAAACATCGAACATCCGCTTACGATCAGACTGAGTGCCATCAACGTACCGACATATTGAGCGCCGCGGAAAGCAATGTGTGTACGCATATGGGGTCTCCTCATCCTTCGTCGTGGGTGTGAGCTCGAGAATTTGTTGGTGTAGAAATCAACGGTCACTCTCGATCTTCTCGTGGCTAAGACGCTGAGCTACCAGATGCCAAGGCCCATGAGGACCATACCTATCGTCAACCATCCGAGTACCCCGACGGAAATGATCGCTTCGAGTGTAATGCGGGAATCGGACTGGCTAGGATTGGGCTTGGAATCAGAATCAGCGGGCTTCATCACGAGAGGCAAAATCCATGGTTGTCAAAACGATAGATGTTCAAAGCAAAGCAAGGTCCATGCCTCTTTATACTTAGAAGGGAATCGTTAAGCGGTGGTCAGATGATGAAAAGGTTCCCATCACGGGTGCAAGGTCATGAGCGGTTAAGAGTTGGAGCAATCTCGACTGATGCAATGAAAAAATTTCCAGCAGGATCAGACTGTTAGAAGAGAGTCATGCCTGTGTCGGCGTTGAACAAGATTGAGAATGATCGGTCAGTGAGTCGGTGAACTCCGAGATCCAAGAGGAGAGGGTATTGCGATGATGAGCTAAGGAACCGTCAGAAGGTAGACGGTGGAGTTGTCAGAAAATGTTCAATTCCAAGGTCGGACGTACAGAATTGTTCTCGAAAGTGAGACAGGTGTCTCATAAGGAGAACAGCACAAGCCCGATGGACTGTCACGTACCATAGAGAGTTGCGGCTGAAGCATCGACGATGCGTTTCGTCGAGAGTGTGCCCGGACAAGGGTCGCCGGTGCTCTTGTCCCAGACTACTGTGATGTTTCCATCTGTTTTCCCCATGCCTTGACTTGATGAGCGAGTTGCATCTCCCTCGACGAAAACCTCAAGTGCCTGGCCGATGTACCGGCGGTTACGTTCCAACGTGATGCGGCGCTGAGTCTCGATGAGTTGTGCAACGCGCATTCCTTTGATTCGATCGGGAATATCATCGGCATATTTCCTGGCGGCAATCGTATGAGTTCGCTCAGAGTATTTGAAGATATAGGCTGAGTCGAACCGCACCTGTTCCACCATCCGCAGAGTGGTTTGGAAGTCTTCAGGTGATTCCGAGCAGAAACCGCAGATGATATCCGTCGTCAGGACGACGTCGGGGATGGTGTCTCGAATGTGATCCACTAACGCCAGGTACTCGGCCCCGGTATAAGTTCGCCCCATCAGTTCGAGAATCCGGTCGCTACCGGCCTGAAGCGGCAGATGCACGTGCTTACAGACTTTGGGGTGTGTGGCGATGACCTCGATCAACCTGGTGGGAAAGTCCTTGGGGTGTGGAGAGGTAAATCGTACTCGTTCGATGCCTGGAATGTCTGCGACCGCATGGATGAGGCCGGCGAAATCCCAATCTCCGTAGCGATACGAGTTGACGTTTTGGCCGAGTAACGTCACTTGCTTGAAGCCGCGAGCCGACGCGTCACGAGCTTCGAGCAGAATGGACTCAGGATCGCGCGATCGTTCGCGTCCTCTGGTGTAGGGCACGACACAGAACGAGCAGAAATTATCGCAACCCCGCATCACCGTAATCCAGGCATTCACCCCGCTGTTACGGTCGGGCATGATCCCTTCATAGGTTTCATACTCCGACAGATCGAGAGCAAACCCCTTCTCAGGCAACCCTTGTTCTTGCGCTGCAAGCGCGGCCGTCAACAACGAGGGAAGTTGACGATACGCATCCGGGCCGGCTAACACATCGACCAGCGGTTCCTTATCCGCAAGCGCACTTTTCAGATTTTGGGCCATGCAGCCGAGTACCCCGACGACGAGCGGGCGTTGTTTCTTCAGAGTTTTTAACTCGGAGAGATGAGCGTAGATCTTGTTGTGAGCATTCTCTCTAATGGCACAGGTATTGACCAACACCACGTCGGCCAATTCGCGGTCTTCCGTAAAGACAAACCCTTCCCGTTTCAGCATGGAGCGAACGAGCTCGCTGTCGGACTCGTTCATCTGACAGCCGAAGGTTTCGATGTGAACATGCGGAACGGTTTTCAGGCTCATAGCACCGCCATTGCCGAGTTCATCGGGTATGCGGAGGGGATTTGGCCGAACACGCACCGGTCGGTTGCGGCGGTGATCGTTACCGGCATGATCTGATTCTGAAGATCCCCGGAACCCGTCACCGCCACTCTTGTAAAGTTCGGGGTGGTGCCGACGCGATGGGACTCTCGCGTACCGGATTCAAAGAGGACCGAGACGGTCTTCCCGATCTGTTTCTGATGAAAGGCGAGTCGTTTGGCCCGATCAAGGGTCAAAAGAATGTCGGTGCGTTTCTTCATGGTTGAGGAGGGTACCCGCTGTTTTAGGCGCGCAGCGGCCGTACCCGGTCTCGGAGAATAAGGAAACACATGCAGATAGGAAAAGGGGAGATCGGTCGCGACTGCCAAGGAATTTTGGAACGCCGCATCGGTCTCACCTGGGAATCCCACCAGAAGATCGGTTCCAAGCCCCAGGTCCGGTATTTTGTGATACGCCTGTTCGATCAGCGTGATGTAGGCCTTGATTGAATGGCGTCGATTCATGGCCTGCAAAACTTGGTCGTCTCCGCTTTGCAGCGGGATATGAAGATAGGGGCAGAATTTTTTCGAGGATGCGAGAAGGTCAAGCAATTCATCACTGATGGTCGTGGGTTCGATGGAAGAAATGCGGATACGGTCGAGATCGGTGACTCGATCGAGTCGCCGAAGCAGGGCGCAAAAGTCCAGGCCTTGATGAGCATACTGACCGATATTCACGCCGGTAAGCACAATCTCTCTGTAGCCTCCAGCCGTCAGGCTCTCAACTTCGCGCACAAGGTCTTCGAGCGTTCTGCTGCGCTCATGCCCTCTGGCGAACGGAATAATGCAGAAACTGCACATCGCGCTACAGCCGTCCTGTATCTTCAGCAGGGCGCGGGTGGAATCAGGCTCGGCAAAGTGCGGGAGATCGAAGTCGTCGCGCGCCATCGTCTTGGTATGGCGCACCTCCACGGCAGGTCGTTTCCGTAGCTCGTGGGCGGCAGGAATGTAGGCCGGTAGGTCGAGTTTGAACTGGTGGCCCACGATGAGATCGATTCCGGCTTGTCGCTGGAGGGCCTCCATTCCTATTTGAGCGTAGCAGCCCGTGACGGCAATGAAGGCATGGGGAGAATGTTTCAGGGTCTTCCGAATGAGGTATCGCGATGTCCGCTCGGCATCTTCCGTTACGGCACAGGTGTTGAGCACAAGGAGGTCGGTCGGTTGACCGAACTCGACCAACTCGAACCCCTTCCGTCTGAGTCCCTCTCCGAGGATCGAGGTTTCGGCTTGATTCAGTCGGCAGCCAAGCGTATGTAGAGATGCACGGGTCGTAACCATAAGGGTCGCATTATAGGGAGTGCATGCCTGGTCCGGCAAGGTCGCCTATTGATGCCGATGCTGCCTCCGTCGGTCGTTCATTGCCGGAACTGTGTGTGAACACGACCGATTCATGTCGTCAGGGTGAGTGTGAAGATTTTCCGGCTGCAGGGTCTCAGGTTCGCGCTCGCCTGTTTGCTATGCCTCAATCCGTTGACCGGGTGGAGTGCAGAGCCCCTTCCCGCAGAGCCTGATCTTAATACACGAGTCGATGAATTGTACGACCATGAGGCCCGTCTCTTCATCATGCTCTATTCCCTTCATGGAAACGGCCACATCGACTATGTGACGGCCCGACTGGTTCAGGACTACTCGCGCAGCAGCTACGGCAATCCCATCTACCAAACCGAAGCCCAGCCGTTGTTCTATTGGTGGAATCACA
>CABVRS010000111.1 GCA_902500745.1 uncultured Nitrospira sp. | reverse complement strand
AATGGGGTGAGACAATGGCTCGGTGTGGGGAACGTCTAGCTCAGGCCGGTGTTGCCAGTGTCGTCTTTCTTCACGGCTCTATCCACGGCACCGATGTGTTCGGCATGCAGCGGTTGGATGAGGTGGGCGGGCTTAAACGGGGGTACTCGCGAGGTGTGTCGGGGGTCGATGCCTTGCTCGCGGCCATGCGTGAAGAAAGCAACGGTATCCCCATACTGCCGGGTGGCCGCAAACCGCCGCTCAAAGACGATGATGAGACGAAAGCCCTGCTGGATGACCAAATCGGGGATGCGGGGAACTTTACGGACGCCAACGTTCAATCGTTCAAGAAGGCCATCAATGCAAATCTGGCTCAGCCAATCTCCTGTGTCAGACTACTCTGGTCATCGGAACATCATCATCTTGGGCGAGCGCTTGCCGCGGTCATGTTACTTGCCAAACTGCATGGATTATGTGAGAGGCAGAATCTGCAGAAGGGACATCGGATTCTCCTGCAGGGACATGGGCAAGCGGGGCTGGTTTTGGCACTCGTCTCAAATCTTCTTTGCCCGAGCCCAATCACCGGGCGACCTAAGCTACTCAGTATGCTCAGTGGTTATGCAGAACAGACCAACCGGACGGAGGTCACCGCGACTGTGAGACGCATCGAGTCTCTGCTTGCGACGGCCTCACTCCTGAACGGAGTCGCACTCGATATCGTGACATATGGCACACCGGTTCGCTATGGATGGGATCCTTCCGGTATTGGGAAGCTCCTGCACGTTGTGAATCACCGAAACTTACGGACGGATGGCAAGAGCTGGCTGGCCAAGATGGAATTGCCGCAGATTACCATGGAGATGCCGATTGCGTGGGGTGGAGACTATGTTCAAGAACTGGCAGTGGCCGGCACCGATGCCGTACCAGCGACGGAGTCAGCCAAGGCGGCGAACAAAAGTGTCTGGGAGATGGTTGAGCCCTACGATGGATTTGAACGTTGGCTGGAATGTGCCAGGCGAGCCGTGCGATTTCCCGGTGAAGGGCACTGTCTTCTCGTCGATTATAAGGACAGTATCGGCTCGACGAATCCGCGTGATCATTACTATGGTCACGCCGTCTACACCCGACGGCATGTTTTGTTGTTCAATACGGCACAGATCGTTCGTGCCTTCTGCGAAGGCTAGGCGTCCCCCGCGGGGCTGGAAGCCACCACAGGCTCGCTGCCGTTACCGGCAGAGATGTCGTGCGGGTCCGGATTAAAGGCGGCCGGTAGCACCTCTTCAATCCGTTCCGCCAGGATGAAGGTTAGTTCGTCGCGCACTTCTTGCGGAATTTCTTTGAGGTCTTTCTCATTTGCCTTCGGCAGGATGATGCGCTTGATGCCCGCGCGATGGGCCGCCAGCACTTTTTCTTTGATGCCGCCCACCGGCAACACGAGTCCGCTCAGACTGATTTCCCCCGTCATGGCTGTATCGCTTCGTACGGCTTTTCCCTCATAGGCGGAGGCCAAGGCGGTGGCCATCGTGATCCCAGCCGATGGACCATCCTTGGGAATGGCTCCGGAGGGTACGTGAATGTGGACTCCATTTCGTTTAAAGCGCGAAATGTCCAGCCCCATGCTTTCGGCATGTGACCAGAGATAGCTTCTGGCGGCGCGCGCGGACTCCTGCATGACATCGCCCAGCTGTCCCGTCAGCGTCAGATCATGGCCGCCGGGGAGCAAGGTGGTTTCAATATAGAGTACATCCCCGCCAGTCGACGTCCAAGCGAGGCCGGTGGCCACGCCGGGCGGAAGGTTTTTTCGGGCCTCTTCCGGCATAAACCGTTCGGAGCCTAACCATTCCCCGAGTAGGTCGGCTTGAATGGTAACGGGTTGTCGCGTCTGGTCTTCCGGGAGGTCGGCGAACGTCAAGGCTACTTTTCTGGTCAGGCGCCCCAGCATCTGCTCGAGTTGGCGCACGCCGGCTTCTCGGGTATAGCGTGAGATGACGAGGTTCAAGACCTCGTCTGTGAGCGCCACTTCACTATCCAGGATGCCGGCTTCTTTGAGCCGCCTCGGCCATAAGTAGCGACGGGCTATTTCGGCCTTCTCTCGCTCGCTGTACCCTTGAAGACGGATGACCTCCATCCGATCCAACAACGGCTGGCTGATGGTGTCGAGGGTATTGGCTGTGGTGATGAAGAAGACCTTCGACAGATCGAACGGGAGATCCAGGTAATGGTCACGGAACGTGTGATTCTGCGCCGGATCAAGAATCTCCAGCAGTGCTGCGGCCGGATCTCCTCGGAAATCGCGGCCCATCTTGTCGACTTCGTCGAGCATCAAGACCGGATTATTGACCCCGGCACGGCGGACTGCCTGAATGATGCGGCCTGGTAACGAGCCGACATAGGTGCGGCGATGACCGCGCAGCTCGGCTTCATCATGAACCCCGCCGAGGCTGAATCGCTCAAAGGTTCGGCCCATCGCCCTGGCGATCGACTGCCCCAAGCTCGTCTTGCCGACGCCAGGAGGGCCCACGAGACAAAGAATTGGGGCCTTGGCTTTCGGGTTCAGCTTCAAGACTGCCAAGTGTTCGACGATCCGCTCTTTCACCTCTTTGATGCCGTAATGATCCTCCTCAAGTACCTGCCGTACGATGGAGAGATCGAGATGTTCTTCAGACGCTTTCTTCCAAGGAAGTTCGAGGACCAGCTCCAGGTAGGTCCGAAGTACCTGATGGTCCGGCGATGTCGGCGGCACCTTGCCCAACCTGGTCACTTCGCGCTCCACTTCCTTGCGAATATGATCAGGAAGGTCGGCTTCGACGATCTGCTTCTTGAGACGAACGATCTCGTTCTCGTCGTCTTCACCTTCGCCCAACTCCTGCTGGATGGCTTTCAGCTGTTCGCGCAAGATGTATTCTCGTTGGCTCTTGCCGATCTTTGTTTGCGCGTCTTTCGCGATCTTCTCCCGCAGCTGTAGTATTTGGAGTTCTTTCGAAAGCGCGGCGTAGAGACTACGCAACAGCTCGAGGGTTGAGGTGCATTCAAGCAGGCGCTGTTCCTCCGTGACGTTGAAGTTGACCAAGGAGGCAATGCGATAGGCCAGCGAGAGCGAGTCGTCCTCATTGCTCAGCACCGCGCTGACTTCTTGGATACCCGGTGCTTCAATGAGTCGGGGAAGGTCGGACAGGAGTTCCTGGATGGCCCGATGCAGTGCCTGGACTTCAGGGCCACTGTCCGAAGGACGCTCTAACGTACGAACTCGAACCGTGGAATAAGGAGCGGACTGTTCTTCTTTCAGGAGCACGACGCGGTCCAATCCTTGGACGAGGGCGTGAATCGTTCCTTCTGACGATTGGCCCAATTGTTTCACGGTTGCCTTCGTGCCGATCGGATAGAGATCGGTTAATCCTGGTTCTTCAGTTTGAGGATCTCGTTGAGCCACGACCACGATCATCTTTTCTTCGGTCTTCATGGCCGCGTTGACGGCTGCAATGGACCGTTCACGCCCGATCGTCAACGGCATCATGACTCCGGGGAACAGGACCGTCCGTTTGACGGGAAGTATCGGCAATATCGACAAGACGTTATTGGTTTCCATTGAGCCCTATCTCCTTGCCTTGCTGAGAGTTCACAGCATTATACCAACCTGATAGGTTCCCCTGCACGGAAGTCAAGGGGAAGGGGTGGGGGTGTTGAAGCGGGAAATATTGAGTGAAACACGAATGGGCCGGGAATCGTAGTGAGACTGCGCTATACGTGCTCAACGGAGAGGCTAGGTTCGTGTCGGCGGAACGAGACGTCGTCTTGCGCCGCCCTGCACAATCATGAACTCATACAACCGGCACTCCAGCGCCCCGTTGAACAGTGGAATACGTTTTGACGGCGTCAATCCAATCAGCTTCGGCACGCGGGCATCGCCGGTCAGCACATAGGCGCGCCAGCCGGCGAATCGCTGCTTCAGCCAATCGCCTAGCTTGGGGTAGAACGATTCCAATTCCTGTGGCTTGCTCAACCGGACTCCATAGGGCGGATTGATGACCATCACACCCTGTGCGGAGGGCGCGTCAAGATCCAGGATGTTGCTCTGCTTCAAGTGAATGTCGTTGGCCACGCCTGCGCCTTGAAACGTGCGCTGCGCGATCTTCACCATCGCGGGGTCACGGTCAGAGGCATGGATGGCGGCTGGGACGGCGGCCACTTGTTCGGCCCCGGCTGCTTTGCGTTGTTGTTCCCATTCTGCTGCATCATGGACGAGCAGCCGTTCGAAGGCAAAGTTCCGTGACATACCTGGCGCGATCCGACGCGCCATCAAGGCGGCTTCGAGAGGAATCGTTCCGCCACCGCACATGGGATCGAGCAGGCCCTCGTTCGGCATCCAGCCGGCAAGACGGAGGATGCCCGCCGCCAGATTTTCTCTGAGCGGCGCTTCGACGTGACCCATCCGATGGCCTCGCTTGAACAGGGGTTCGCCGGATGTATCCAGGTAGAACGTGAGGGTGCTTTGATCGAGAAAGGCATCAACCTTGATGTTCGGGCGTGCCGTATCGACGCTGGGTCGCTTGTGCCGTGCGGCGACGAACTTATCGCAGATTGCGTCTTTAATGCGGAGGGTCAGGAAGTCTAGGCTGGGGAGGGGACAGCGATGGGCGCTCACCTTCACCTTGATCGTCTGCGCGTGGGTGAACCAATGGGGCCAAGCAAGCGCGGAAGCGGCGTTGTAGACATCACGTTCCGTTTTGTAGGCACCTTGGCCGACTTCCCAGAGAACGCGGCTGGCGATGTGCGATTGAAGGTTGACCCGGTACATGGTCGACCAGGATGCATGGAAGCCGACACCCCCCTCTGTCTTGGTCGTTGCCGGCACACCAAGCCGATGAAGCTCTGCCTCAAGCACGCCTTCAAGCCCACGTGGACAAGGTGCAAAGAAGCGATGATTTGTGCTATCCATCCTTATTCATTTCTTTGTGAGACCCCACCGTGAAATTCTGTAGTGCCTGTGGAGCCTCGGTCAGTCAGAAGATCCCGCCTGGCGACAATGTGCTGCGCTACGTCTGTGAGCACTGTCAGGCTATTCATTACCATAATCCCAAGATCGTCGCAGGTTGTATTGCCGAATGGGAGGATCGGATTCTCCTCTGCCGGCGCGCGATTGATCCGCGGCTAGGGCTCTGGACTTTTCCCGCCGGATTCATGGAAATCGGTGAAACAACGGAAGAAGCCGCGGTCCGAGAGACGAAGGAAGAGGCGTTGGCCGAGGTGGCGATTCTCTCGCTCTACGCCGTGTTGAGCATGCCGAACATTGGCCAGGTGTACCTGGTATTTCGTGGCCGGATGCTCGCTCCGACGTTTGGTACAGGAGCTGAAAGCTTGGAGGTGGATCTCTTCAAACGGGAAGACATTCCCTGGGAGGAGATGGCCTTCCCGGTCGTGGCCGAGGCGCTCCGCTGCTACGTGCGCGATGCCGAGACCGGCCAGTTCCCACTTCAGTTAGGTGCGGTGCTCGAACGGTATCCCAGCTAACGCTGTAGTCGTTATTTCGCGGCTATTTCAATCCTGAACGTGGAATGATCGCATGGATGTCGACGAGCTGTTCTGTGCGGTCGATGGCATAGAAGATCCGCCAGTCTCCCACGGCGTACTTGCTGAGTCCCGGCAGGTCGTCCGCAATCGGTTCATGGCGCAGGTTGTCGAAATTGGAGGCCAGCCACTTGCACTTGTCGAGGAGCCGTTGGGCCATGGGCTGGTCGATCGAGGCGAGGTCTTGCGCGGTGTCGGGTTGAAAAGCGAGGCGGTACCAGGGCATGGGGCTCTACCACCGAAGGCCGAGCCGCTCAGCCAGGTCTTCGCCGGAGAGACGCTCACCGCTCACGAGTGACTGCTTGAGACGAGCTCTGAGCGAATCGCCGAGCTGGAGGCCAAGATCAGGATCGCCGATCAGCTCACGAATCCGATCATCCACGAGCCCCTGTACCAGTTCCTTCAATTGTTCCATCGACAACGACGAAAGGTCCATGGGATGAGAATACGGGTCGGGATGGACGGAATGCAACGGGTTGGATAGTCGAACGTAGTCGATATGATGACCGGTATTGACTCTATCGAGCCAGTCTGCAGGCAGGCCTGCATTCTAATGCGCTATCTCTGTGGTGTACAGCGGTATAGGTCGATTATCTTGACACTAGATTGTTATTCCGAAAGATACTCCAACCATTCCGGGTCCTTTGTTCGATCAGCCTGCAACTCCACGCCGAACCGTCGTCCATCGACCCAGGAGACGATGGCTTGGGGGATACAGAGAGGAGACTCCAAGTCCGGCAGTTCGAGAAACAGGCCCAACTCCATCCCAGTCTTGACACGTTTGTTCCCCTGAATACCGAATCCATACCGACTGAGATCGGTGATCGTCCCATTGCCGATGATGATGGTATCACCGTCGGACCCGGAGTACCGGACTTTGAACTTTCCCCCGATACGGGGCTCTCGTCGTCGATCAGCACCGGGATTCGTTGCTTCCTGCTTGGCCTTCGCTGGCGACTTCCACCACTGCACCGGCCCCTCCCTACAAGAAATACAATATTGAAGCCAAATTGAAGCCGAAATCTGTTGCCAAAAACTGAAGCAAGTCAGCGCAAGCACCGCACCTAGGGAAGCGGACTAGATCTTGGGAAGCTCTTCTTTCGGAAGTATGACGGCCTGGCCTGCCGTTACGGAGAGCTGTTCGACCGCTCGTTTCAGGCGTTCTTGTTCGGCCGGCGCCATCGATGAAAACTCAACACCGATGCCGTGAGATCCCGTCCATCGGACGGTCGCCTTGTTGATATGAATCGGTGTCGCTTCGCCGGGCAGGTCAACCAGAAGTTCCAGCTGCATGCCCGTGAATGGTTTGATGACACTCTCCAATCGACAGCCCTTCAGCGACAGATCTTTCACGGAGGCGTTGTATCGAAGCTTGTCGCGTTGAACCAACGTGCTGGAGATGGTAACCGGATAGCGGGGGAATTTCCGAACAACCATGCCTATATCCTCATCTTTTGTCGCTGGCCGTTCGTCGGCTCGCGAACATAGGGGAATTCAGTCCGCGTGAATCGAAGTTGTCTTTATAGAGCATTCTACTGAGCAGACTATTGGTCCGAACTCATCTTGTCAACGAAAAGCCGGATACCAACCGCCACAGGTGGGAAGGCAAGGAAGAAATTGCCGTGAGCTGAGCCGATTGCGCCCGAGGGTCACCAGCGATAACCCCAGTAACCATAATGCCGATGACCTCCAAA
>CABVRS010000110.1 GCA_902500745.1 uncultured Nitrospira sp. | reverse complement strand
TTACAAAACCGCTGCTCTGCCGATTGAGCTACGCCAGCCCGGTGGTGACAGGATATCGCCACATCGTGTCGCACAGTATCAATAGGCTCAAGAGCCTGTCAAGAAAACTCCCTCGTGTGAGGGCCGTGCCCAATAGTTGATATGACTTGCTTTGCTTTCCACAGATTATTATTCTAAGCCCGCTAACAATTTCGTGTTCCAAATGGATCGAGACGGATTGAATATGAGCCAAGTTCATGTGCTGGTAGTCGATGACGACCCCGCTCTGCGCGAGATTCTACAGGAATCGCTCACGCGGGAGAATTACCACGTGTCCACTGCGGAGGATGGAGCACAGGCGATTCAGGCAGTCAAAGAAACTGTGGTTCACATTGTCATCACGGATTACCAATTGCCCGATATTGATGGGCTCGAGGTCATCGACCGCCTTTCCAAGCTTGACGCGAAGATCATTCCCATCGTCATGACCGGATTCGGTACGATCGAAACGGCCGTGCGTGCGATGAAGTCCGGGGCGTTTGATTTTATTACTAAGCCGTTTGATCTGGAAACAGTCGCAGCGGTCGTACGAAAGGCTGCAGAATTTCATCGACTGCGGCAGGAAAACCATTTGCTGCGACGGGCGGTGCGGGACCAATATCGATTGGAACAATTGGTCGGTGTCAGCGAACCCATGCAGCAGGTAATGGAATTTGTGCAAAAGGTGGCCGACAGCGACAGTACGGTGATGATACAAGGCGAAAGTGGAACGGGCAAAGAGTTGGTGGCGCGAATGCTCCACTTCAACAGTCTGAGAAGAGATCGCCCGTTGGTTCCCGTGAACTGCGGCGCAATCCCGGAAAATCTGCTTGAATCGGAACTCTTTGGGCACGAGAAAGGGGCTTTTACCGGTGCCACGCATGCACGCATGGGACGATTTGAATTGGCGCATGGGGGCACGATTTTCCTGGATGAAATCGGCGAACTGAGTCTTCCGTTACAAGTGAAGCTTCTTCGAGTACTGCAAGAGCGAGAATTCGAACGGGTAGGGGGAAACCGGACGATCCATGTTGATGTGCGCATCATCGCGGCGACCAATCAAGATCTCGAAGCAATGGTCGAAGAGAAACGATTTCGACAGGACCTGTTCTATCGGCTTAATGTGATTCCTATTGTCATTCCGCCGCTCCGAGAACGCCGCACCGATATTCCGCTCCTGATCGACCACTTTCTCGCCCGGTTTAATCAGAACAAGCATACCGAAGTGGTCGGTTTGGATGACGAGGCGCTTCGGCTGCTGACGGAATACGATTGGCCCGGAAATATTCGTGAGTTGGAAAATATGATGGAACGGCTGGTCGTGCTCAAAAAGCACGGGATCTTGTCGTTCGAAGACCTTCCACAGAAGATTGGCCGGAGATCCATCATTCCTGAGCTGAAAGAACAGTTCATACGGCTGAGTGAGGACGGCATTCATCTGTCCAGAGAAGTCGAGCAGTACGAAAAACATCTCATCATGGAGGCCTTGAAGAAGGCCAATGGTGTCACCTCTCGAGCCGCTCAGCTACTCCATCTCAATCGAACCACCTTGGTTGAAAAGCTGAAGCGCAAAGGCGTTGATCCTCGGTCCCAGGTGGAAACCCTTCCCTTATGGCCACGAGTTTCCAGTCAAAAGATTGACGACCTCACGACGTAGTCGAGGCTAATCCTGACGCATTCCTGCCAGAGCCGCGACTCCTTCAGATAAATCGCCTGATTTCATTGGAGTTTTTTATTCATGTCTAGGGCATGAGCCTTGCTGTTGCCCTATCGCCGTGTATCGACACCACTTACGATATCGCCGGTTGATGCTATCGCTTGCCGTCTGGTTGGCGTGCCTTCCGTCAGCGATCGGCGAGTCTGCGCCTGCGTCTTCGTTAAACCGTACCAGTGCACCATTGTCTGAACGTAAGGCGACGATACAAGATCCCGCCTCGGTTGAGAGACTTGTCCAGCCCCTTCCTGATGATGGGCCGAGACCGGAAGGGCAGTCCTCAGGGATTGATGGACTGGCTTGGCAGGAAGGCCAATCTGCCTACAAGAAGAATGTGTGGGGGGAGGCGCAACGATTTTTTGAGAAGATTGTGCGGGATCATCCCGAAAGCGCGCTTGTTCCATCGGCAAAATCGTTCTTGGTGGAGTTATCGATACGGGGTGACTCTTCAGGGGCAAACCGATCTGAGGCGATTCAGGAATACAAGAAACTCCTGCGGGACCATCCTCAGTCCCTAAACGCGAGAAGGGCAGAATGGCGGATCGCGGATTTGTATTTTGAACAAGGGTGGTATCAAGAGGCACAGGCATTCTACGAACAGGCCATGGCTCATTCCCTCCATCTTCCGTTCGATGGGAATCGAGCCTTGCTGGGGTTAGGCCATACGTTCATGGCGACGGGAAAGTGGAGAGATGCCGAGCATGCCTTTACGAACGTGCGAAAGCAAAGTGAGAACGAGCGATTGCTTCAGGATGCTACGTTGGGGTTGGCTCATGCGCTGTTCAGGCAGAACCGATTTGCCGATGCGCAACCTCTGTACGACTTAAGCTATCGACGATGGCCAGAGCTCTTTAGGGGAGATCCCATCGCGCTTCACCAGTACGGGATGACAGAGATCAAACTGCGTCACGACGCTTCTGCACGAGATCTCATGCTGCTCTTCTACAATTTGTACCCGCGCCATGAATATGCGCCTAGCGCGCTGCTCTATGTGGCCGAGAATTTGCGAGGCGGTGGTCAGCGACCTCTTGCCGAGTTCATGTATGCCCTTATTCCGGTGCTCTATCCACAAAGCGAGCTCGACTCTACCGTCAAGTTACGACTCGCGACGCTCCTCACCGAAAATAATGCATCCGCCGAAGGTAACATTCTGAACCCAACCGTGGGCGCTATGATGCACAACGTGAGGTCTCCGATTCAGACCGATGCGTCGCATCGATCGCTGCTGGAGGAAATCGCGCTTCGAGAGGCTGATAATCCGACCGGGAGCGAGGCGCTGTTTTACCTTGCACAAGAGTACGAAAAGGCAGGCGATCTGGACCGTGCCATCCGCACATACAAGGACATCACCTTTCGCATCGCGAGTGGAGGCGAATCATGGGTCATGAAAGCCTCGGACCATCTGACAGCGCTCCTGATGCCCTGGATCGAGGCGGCGATCGCGTCGCATGATGATTGGACGGTCGTCAGTTTGTTTCACCGACATGGAGCGATGGCCGAGCAGCAGTACGCTCGTTCCCCGCTGCTGCTGGAAATTGCCGAATCCCACCGGCGTCTGGGCTTCAGTACCGAAGCGGTGCGGCTGCTACAACAGGTCGGCAAAGCCCATAAGGATTCGGCATTGCTTGAACCGGCATTGATCAGCTTGGGCAAGACGTATCTGGATCAACGGGATTCTGAAGCGGCCAGGAAAGTATTTGAACGATATCGCTTCCAGTTTCCGATTGGAAAATACGAAGGGGAAGTTCTCCACCTTCTGATCGGCGCCATGCGGCAACAGCGAGATCTACAAGGGCTGTTGCACCTCTGCCGAACATGGCTCCTGCGCCATCCGGCGCATCCCGAACGCCCGGCCATGTATCTGCAACTGGCTAAGACGTTAGGTGAACTGGACAAGCTCAATGAGTCTGCGCTGGCCTATCAAGAAGCCTTCAAAGCTGGGGCGACACAGTCCGCTGAGCTGCTGCTGCCCTACGCGGATACCTTGTCCCGGTTGAATCGGCATGAGCCGGCGATCACGGCCTATCAATCGGTCTTAGAAAAGCGACCCAACGCCCGCCAGGCCGAATGGGCGCATCTGCAAATGGCTAAGCATTGGGCGGCATTGAAGCAATACGATCGAGCGACCGTCGCACTCGCAGAACTCGATGTCGCCGAGGACCAGATGGTCAATCGCATCGCTGCGTCTCTAAAGCACAGCATGCAAACGGCACGGCATGCTCGTCATGGGGAGGGGCTATGACGAATGCGACGACCCGGCAACCGGAGGAGCGAGAACTGCTTCACGCCGCGTTCAGAAGTTTTGATGAGGCTGCTCAGACACTGCAACAGTCCTATACGGCACTGACCACACGTGTCGAGCAAATGGATGTTGAGCTGGCGCACAGCAACGAGGCGCTTCGCCATCAGCTTCACGAGAACGAAGCGATGCGCGTGCATCTCAATGGCATTCTTGAATCCTTATCCACCGGAGTGTTGGTCGTGGATGAGCGCGAGATGATTACACGGAGTAATCACGCCGCTGAGACAATGCTCGGTACCGTGGAGGCGGATCTGCGTAACCGTGAGGCCTCGGAGGTCCTCACAAGTCTCGGCTTAAGCGTGTGTGATCGGCCTCAACATCTTGGTCAGACCGTTGTCTCCATCAGCCAGGTGCCCCTGCGCAAAGATTCAGGAATCGATTCTGGTCATCTGATCTTAATTCAAGATGTCACGCGGAGCTATCAGCTCGAAGAGCAGTTACAGCGTAAGGATCGACTCGTCGCAATGGGAGAGCTTATCGGTCGGATCGCTCACGAAGTCAGGAACCCATTGGGTAGCGTCGAGCTCTTCGCGTCCATGCTTCAACGAGATCTTGCCAAGGATTCTCCTGCGAAGCGTTATGCCGAGCAGATATCCCAAGCCGTTCAATTGATGGATCGATTACTCGCGAATCTCCTGCAGTATACGAGGCCGACGCGTATGGCTCGTGGCTGGCACTTGGCAGAACCGTTGATCCGCGATTCCATTAAATTGGCGGCTCATGCGATGACGAAAGTGCCAATAGAGATTCAGGTGGATATCAGCCACGACATACCATCGCTCTGGTGTCACGATGGCCAATTGAAGCAAGTGGTCTTGAACCTCGTCGTCAATGCCGTTCAGGCCATGCCCCACGGTGGTCTGTTGACGATTAGTCTACAACAAGAATCGGCACAGACGCTTGGAATGCCATCCGTTCGATTGAGTGTGCGAGATTCCGGCGTGGGGATTGATCCGGATCAGCGTTCGCGCGTGTTCGACCCATTTTTTACGACGAAGGATGAGGGTACAGGCCTTGGTCTCGCCATCGTGTATTCGATCGTCGACGCACACCAGGGACGGATCGATGTTCACAGTACGATCGGGCAGGGTGCGACATTCGTCATTATCCTGCCGCATCCGTCGATGGCGCCAACCTCAGGCGACAGGCAGATCTCAGAAGGGAAGCAACGTGCATCACACGAAGATGCGTATATCAACAGCGAGCTGGCGTTAGCGGAGGAGTGGCTGCATGAATGAACATGAGAAGACCGGCCCTCTGGTAGACACGAATGATGAAAGCGAGCGCATTCTGATCGTCGATGATGACCCCTCGATGCGAACGGCGCTGATGGAGACGGTCAAGCGACTCGGGTATGCAGTCCAAGGAGCCGTTGATGGGAACGATGCAATGGAACGCATCGTCCGGTTTCGCCCATGGCTGGTGCTGACCGACCTCCGAATGCCGCGGTTGAGCGGTCTCGATCTGATCAAGGAGATCAGGTCACGCGCGCCACAGGTGACGATCGTGCTGATGACGGCGTATGGAACGATCGAAACGGCCGTTGAAGCCATGAAACTTGGTGCGAGTGAGTACCTCCTCAAACCATTTTCGATGGATATCCTGGAGCGCATGATCGTGAGCCTCAAAGCGGGACGAGAAGAAGGGCTTCCCGCCGGTCCACCGGCTCAATCGACAGAAAGTCGAGCCATCTTAACCCAAGACCCCGGCATGGTCAGGCTCTTGAGTACGATCGAAGGTGTGGCCGCGAGCCAGGCCACGGTATTGATTCATGGAGAAAGCGGGACAGGGAAAGAGCTTCTGGCTCGGTTTATCCATGCCAGAAGTCCACGGGCCCATCGGCCGTTTATCGCGGTCAATTGTGCGGCGCTGCCGGAGGGGTTGCTTGAAAGTGAACTGTTCGGGCATGAACGCGGAGCATTCACCGGTGCCTTGATCAGAAAAATCGGCAAGTTTGAGATGGCTCATACAGGCACCTTGCTTCTAGATGAAATCAGCGAGATGAATCTCGCGCTTCAAGCGAAGCTCCTGCGCGTGCTCCAAGAACGCGAGGTGGATCGGATTGGTGGGCGCGAGCCGGTTCCGGTCAATATTCGTGTAATCGCCACGACGAATCGGTCGCTCTTTCGTGAAGTCGAGGGAGGTCGCTTTCGGGAAGATCTCTATTATCGGCTGAATGTATTCCCCATTACTGTTCCCCCGCTTCGCGAACGTGTGACCGATATTCCCGTGCTCGCACGACACTTTGCGACTCAATCGGCCCTGAGAAACGGACTCACCCCGCCGACTCTCTCGGAAGAGGCTCTGGTCCATCTGCAACGATTGGCGTGGAAGGGGAATGTACGTGAATTGGAGAATGTGATGGAGCGAGCGGTCCTCTTGGCCGGAGACAGTCCGATCCTTCCTGAGCACTGCCCCGTAGTGACGTGCGACGAGTCGGGGGGGCAGCCAGTCCGCCCTCCACAACCGGTGAACGGTTCACTGTGGGAGATGGAGCGCGAGTTGATTTTTAAAACACTGGCTCGCGTGAAAGACAATCGCACACATGCCGCGAAAGAGCTTGGAATCAGTATCCGCACGTTGCGAAACAAGCTCAGGGAGTATCGCGAGAGCGAGAGGCCGTTGTCCATTCCGATGTCATGAGTGAGGCAAGAATTGCCGATCGGCAAACTTGTGCTGGGCAATTGTTCTGTTCGGATAGGACCTCAATGAAGAGTATCGAAAAAGGCCGATGGTTGGTATCAGAAGCGGACCCTAGCCTGAGTTGAAGTGGTGAGTCGGGCATTAGGGTTGCAAGATGTGAGAGTTACCCCGTTACTGTGCGGGAGAAAGGATATTGGCGGATGACGATCTTTGATCGAACCATGGGGCTGTTGCAACGTACGCTTGATCTCCGTAGTGCGCGACAACGGGTCATTGCCTCAAACTTGGCAAATGAAGAGACGCCGGGCTATCGCGCCTCAGAATTGACGTTCATGGATCAAATGCAGTCTGCGCACAAAGGCCGCCTGCCGATTGTATTGGCGGCGACTCAATCTCGGCATTTTGGAGTGCGTGGGCCTCAGGGGATTCAAGCCGTGACGGGGAAACTCAATGAGGTGCCGGCAGGGGATCTTCCTCTCGACGCCAACTCCGTCAATCTTGAACTGGAGATGGCCAAGCTCTCGGAAAACGCCATGCAATATAACGCTGCCGCCACGATACTGGCTGCCAAGTTTCGAGGGTTATTGAGCGCCATAC
>CABVRS010000109.1 GCA_902500745.1 uncultured Nitrospira sp. | reverse complement strand
TCATCAAAGATCAAGAGGATGTCGTGCTGTGCTGTCAGCTGCCGAAGCGCTGATAAAAATTCAGGTGCAGGAGGCACGACGCCCATATTGCCCGCGATCGGTTCAAGTACCACGCAAGCAAGCTTGTCCCGATGGGTTTTAATCAGTTGTTGAACAGTGCGAATATCATTATAGGGAGCGGTCAGGGTATGTTTGACAAAGTCTTCTGGTACGCCTGGCGAATCGGGAATTCCCAACGTGGCCAAGCCTGATCCGGCTTTCGCCAACAGGTAATCACTGTGTCCGTGATAGCACCCCTCGAATTTCATGACGCCGTTGCGTTTCGTGAAGCCTCGGGCGACACGGATCGCACTCATGGCCGCTTCGGTCCCGGAGCTGACCAGTCGAATCTTTTCCATTGAGGGAAAGGCGTTGCGGATTTCTCTGGCCAGGGACACTTCCAGTTCCGTGGGCGCGCCGTAACTCGTGCCTTGTCCCGCCGCTTTCTTAATCGACGTGATCACCGCGGAATGCGCATGTCCTAAGATCATCGGCCCCCAAGACAATACGTAATCGATGTAAGCGTTCCGATCCACGTCATAGAGCCGTGACCCTTTGGCCCTGGCAATAAAGCGTGGTTGCCCGCCGACCGAGCGGAAGGCTCGGACGGGACTATTTACGCCTCCAGGTATGAGCTGTTGAGCCTCGGTGAAAAGCTTTGCAGAGCGAGATGTCTTCATAACGGGGGCGCACCCTATCATGCAGGACGAGAGATGGTCAAGAAACAGGCTGAAGAGGGGTCACTGCGGAAGCCTCTCGCGGCTGGCAAAAATTGTCGGAAGCGCGACGCTTCTATCAAATTAGATACAGTGCGGGGTCGGGCTCCTTGCCTGTGGAACGAAATCCCCTTTGTTATCTCATTTATCTATCCGGAAGACCTGCGGCGCAATTCTTGCTGTGTATATCGATAAAGAAAGCGAGCTGGCTATGAAGGTTGTCTGTGCATGGTGCCGCGGAGAAGGTCGGGGCGGGTTCGTGGGCGAAAAAGCGCCGCTGGATGATTTGAGGGAGACGCATAGTATCTGTCTCGAGCATGAGACAGCGGTGCGGGCCAGATGGGATGCTCGTGGGCCGAGAATAGGTTTCTATACGGCTCTTACCGGTACTGATAGGAGCCGTGCATGGCGTAGTCGCCGAGTTGTGCTTTCCGCCATGCAACTTGGTGTCGGCCTCAAAGATTTGGTTTCAAAGGGCGGCCTCTAACGCCTCAACACTCGTCCGATTTATTCAGAATCTCAACAGCCCCCACGGGTCTCTATTTCTTCGAAGCCTTGACGGAACGGTTGCGGGCTGGTTTCGCCTTCGGTGTCTTTCGCGCTTCGAGGAAGAATTCATCGAGCTCCCAGCGTTTCCGCTTCGATTTGTCCTGTTCGGCCACGGCGAACACTCCATGAAATGGGGCCCGCCGACCGTCAGCCGTTTGTCCCTTACTCCATGCTTCGCCGGCGTCGCTGAGGACTTCCAGCAGTGTTTCATACTCGTCTTCATCATCGGGAAGCACAGCGTGCGCGTCTGTGATGAGCAGGATGTACCCTTGAGCCGAGAGCCATTCGAAGTCGGCGAGACATTCTTCTACAGCGTCCCAGTTGTGTCCGAAGTAATCCGGAAAGTCGAGTGCTCGTGCGAACTCAGTGAAGAGGTCCGATGACTGACGGCATTTCTTCCCCTGGATAACACGCAACGCAAATCCCGGCGGAGTGTTCACCAAGGCTGTGGCGGAGGCCCCATCGGGTATGACGAGCAACGTCGACCACGGCGGCGTCGCAGTACTCAGATGTATGTCGAATGTTGGTTTATGGGGCATAGCGCACTCGTTGATCTTCTCTCGTGTCAGTTAAGAGGAACGAATGTTCGGTAGTGATCTCCGGTATAGTACGCTTTTCCGGTTCGCTGCTCGATGACGATCCGTTCGGCATCACGGCTGCGGCCTCGTATCTTTGGATTGACATCATACTCCCGATAGCGACCTCGTGGAAGGCGCCGTTCTCGATTCTGGAACTCACGCCCGCCGACATAGCCAGGAAGCGGTGAGCCGTCTCGCTCTTCCAGCCGCTGAAGGAGATCATAGGCTTTCTGTGGAGCGGTTCTGAACGAAGGGCGAGTGTTGGTTGGATCCAATGGGGTAAGGATGGAGTTGCCAGGGAGGGGAGCGATGCCCCTCTCAGCATCGGCTGCTGAGATGAGTGAGGTGATGCTGCTCGCACACAGCAGTGTGATAAGAAGGACGGCGAGTGGCGTCCATCGCCGAGGATCAGTGAACATCGGTTCTGGTTCCCAGAATTCGGCACGCAGACGATACGGAGACCGTAGCATTCTCTTTTCAAGAAGGTCAAACAATGTGCGGGACCATCACGTTGTTACCTGGATGTCTCCACGTCTGTTTGCTAGAATGAGGCGGTTCATGTGTGTGGTGCCACAGAGAAGAAGCGAGATCTTGTCCGACCTGTGTGGAACATCCTGGGGAATCTACGTGCTGTGTGGGAGAGTGGTTCAGTCAGAGCCGTGAATAGGTTGCGCAATTGCCTTGTCGTCTCCCTGCTCGCCTTGGCGGTCCTCAGCCTGGCTGTCACGTCACATGCACAGGTAAGTCCGAGCGGCTCGCTCAAGCGCTCTCCGGCGGAAGTCGTCAAACGCTACGTGCTTCTTGATCAGAAAGGTGCTCGCCTGGACGCTCCATCGTTTGACGCCCTGACTCCCTATATCAATTGGAAGGAAGAGCCGGCATGGCGCCGTGTGGTGGTGGTCGAGGAAATCAGCGTGCCGGATGATTATCGCAAGTGGGACATTCTCAATAATCTGGAAGTGGTCATTCCCGTGACGTTTCATGTGCGGGGCGCCGTGTATCTGGAGAATGCCACCTTCATTCCTGAAGACACCACAGAGGAAGTCCGGTTCCATGTAAAAGTTGTGGGGAACTACTGGCGCATCATCTCTCCGGTCATTCCGCCTCACGTGGGGTTAAAACGACTGGTGAGTTTCGTGCGAGAAGCCGAAGCGAACGAACAAAATACCACCCATCGCACCGAACTGGCATCCCTCATCGACTCTTTGCGAAAGGCCAAATAATCATGGCTCAGACTCCGGTAGACTTGCTGATCTTCGACCTGGACGGCACCTTGATCGAGTCCAAGTGGGATATTGCCCATTCTGTAAACTTTACCTTGGTCGAACTGGGGTTGCCCGAGCGCCCCATTGAGGAGATTTTCGGGTTTGTCGGTGACGGTGTGAAACGACTGCTGCGTCTGGCGGTCGGAGAGGGTAATCAGGTCAGATTTGAAGAAGCGTTAAGGGTATTTCGGGCCCACTATCTCGAACATTGCTTGGACCGGACGACGTTCTACCCGGGCATCGAGCCGATGCTGCAGCATTTTGGTCACAAGACCAAGGCGATTGCGACCAACAAGTCGATTGAATACACTCGTGTCATTTTGAACGGGTTAGGCCCGAAGCATTTTGGGTACATGGTGGGTGGAGACAATGGCTTTGGACTCAAGCCGGAACCCGGCATGTTGTTGCACATCATAGAGACATTGGGTGTGCCGAAAGAGCGGACGGTGCTCATCGGGGACAGCACGAATGATATCAATGGAGGCCATAACGCCGGTATCCGTGTGTGTGCCGTGGGGTATGGGATGGGTAACCGAGAGAAGATGGCCGCCTGTCAGCCTGATTGGTTCATCGAACACCCACAACAACTTATGGAGCTTTTCATATGACCACTCGACCGTGGATCGTATTTCGTGAATCGTCTCCCGCTCAAGAGTTTCATGTTGCAAGTTTCAGATTTCAAGTTGCCGGAGGAACCTCAACCATGAAACGAGAAACATGGAACTCGAAACTTCCGGGTGAGCCACGCCCGAAGCTCCGTGCATTATGCGTCACCCTGCTTCTGCTGGCGCTGAGCCTGAGTCTCAACGTCGATCTGTCGTTTGCGGCGTCGCCGGGCCTCGCTGAGCGAGTCATCGAACATCGACTTGGGAATGGGCTGACGGTGCTCATGGTCGAACGACATCAGACACCTATTGTATCGGTCAATATCACCTTTGCGGTAGGTGGGCTCAATGAGCAGGTCGGTCAAACCGGCATCGCGCATCTCTATGAGCACATGGCGTTTAAAGGCACCCGCATGATCGGCACGACGAACTACGAGGAAGAGAAGCCGATCTTAGACGAATTGGCACTCGTTGGAACCGAGCTCGATCAACGCCAGCGCGAATTCGAGGCCAACACTGCACGCGCAACGGACGAAGCGCGCGCCGCGATCGAGTCACTTCAAAAGCGCGTGACAGACCTTCAAGCCCAGGCGTCCGAGTATGTCGTCGGCAACGAGATGGCGCTGTTGTACCAGCGCCATGGCGGCGTCGGACTCAATGCCTCGACCGGGAAAGATCTGACCCGCTACATGATCAGCTTCCCCGCTAATCGCTTGCCATTGTGGGCTGAGATCGAAGCGGATCGGATGGCGCATCCGGTGTTGCGTGAATTCTATAGGGAACGGGGTGTCGTGATGGAAGAACGACGCTTGCGTAACGACGACAGTCCGAACGGTCTGTTGTTTGAGACCTTCACGTCGGCGGCATTCCGCGCCCATGGCTACGGCATTCCGACGATCGGATGGGGATCCGATATTCTGTCACTGACACCTGCCGACACGGAAGCCTTCTTCAAGACACACTATGGTCCGAATCGTGCCACCATCGCCTTGGTCGGTGATATCAATCCGAGGGACGTCATTGCGCTGATCGAACGGACTTTCGGGAAGATCCCGGCCGCGCCGCCGTCTCCCTCGTTGGTGACGGTCGAGCCGGAGCAGCGCGGTGAGCGGCGCGTCGAAGTCGAATTTGACGCGGAACCGGCGATTGTCATCGGGTATCACAAGCCGACATTGGGACATCCGGATGACGATGTCTTCGACGTGATCGATGCCGTGCTGAGCGAAGGGCTCACGTCTCGCCTCCATCAGAAGTTGGTCCGGGACAAACGGTTAGCGGCTTCGGTCGGATCGGACGCGAGTCACCCAGGAGTCCGGGCTCCGAACCTGTTCGTCATCACAGCCACGCCGTTGGCTCCGCACACGACCGCGGAAGTAGAAGCTGCGATCTACGAAGAGATCGAACGGCTGAAGCGGGAACCGGTGTCGCCCAAGGAGCTGGAGAAGGTGCTCAACAATCTGGATGCGGACTTGGTCCGGGGGTTACGCTCGAACAGCGGGTTGGCGTCCCAACTGGCGCTGTATCAGGCGTTGGCGGGCGATTGGCAATACATCCTGACATCGCGGGATAAGATCGCCAAGGTGACGGCAGCCGATGTGCAGCGCGTCGCGACACAGTATTTCACCAAGTCGAATCGGACCGTTGCCGTCTTGGTGAAGAAAGGGAATGCAAAAGCGGCTGTGGCAACGTCTGTCAGCGGGGTGCGACCATGAAGCGGGTGATGGGTAAGAGGTTAGGGGTGAAGGGGTGTGGAATAGCCGGCTTGTTGGGCACCGCGATGTTGCTGGTTTCAGTCATTGCGGCTTGTGCCGGGGAACCAGCACTCGCTGATCCCAGAACCATGACGTTTGAGCCGGTTGAGTTCTCACCGCCAGAACCGGAGCGAGTGGTCTTGGACAATGGCCTGGTGGTCTACCTGCTGGAGGACCATGAATTACCCTTGATCACGATCACTGCCACCATGCGGACAGGAAGCTGGCTCGATCCGGCCGACAAGGTCGGATTGGCAGCGATGACCGGTGCGGTGATGCGCACCGGTGGTGGAGGTGGTTTGTCCGCAGAGCAAGTCGATGTGGAGTTGGAGCAGTTTGCGGGCGATGTCTACATCGGGATTGGCAGGCAATCAGGCTCAGCCTCCCTGGATGTGTTGAGCAAGGATCTGAATCGGGGAATGGAGATCTTTGCCGGTCTCATTCGATCGCCGGCGTTTGAGCCGGCTCGTCTGGAGCTGGCCAAGCTACAGGCCATTGAGGCGATCCGCCGCCGACAAGATAATCCGGGGTCCATCGTCAGCCGGGAATTTACCAAGGCGCTGTACGGCGCTGATCATCCGACGGCTCGTGAAAGTTCGGTTGAGTCGATCAAACGTCTCACCAGACAAGATCTCGTCGCGTTTCATCGCAGCACGATTCATCCGAACGGGATGTTGCTCGGTGTGACCGGCGACTTTACGAGAGACGAGATGTTGACCTTGCTTCGGAAGATGTTTGGAGATTGGCAAAAGGGCACTGTACCCGAGCTGAAGATTCCCGATGTGTCGGAAGGGGACCTGTCCCAAGCTGTGGTGAGGTTCATCAATAAAGATACCTCGCAGACCCATCTCCGAGTGGGCCATCTGTCGATCAAAGAGAATGATCCCGATTATGTCGCATTAGCTATTGTGAACGACATCTTGGGCGGTAGTTCGTTCCGCAGCCGCCTTTTTAACGACGTGCGGACGAAGCGAGGGCTGGCCTATTCCGTCGGAAGCCGACTCAATACGGGCATGCACGATCAGGGCATCTGGCTGATGCGGGCCGAAACGAAGATGACCTCCACGCAGGAAGTGATCGAGCGGTTTGTGGCAAATATGGAACGCATGCGCAAAGAGCCGGTGACCGATGGGGAACTGGCGGAGGCTAAAGAAGCGTATGTGAATTCATTCGTCTTTTCCTTTGCCAGCCCGTCAGCCATCGTGAGTCGCTTAATCGAACTGGAGTACGATGGGTTACCGAAGGACTTTCTGCAACAGCTTCGCGCGCAGGTGATCCAGCTGACCAAGGAGGATGTCCTCGCGGCGGCCACGAAACATTTGCATCCGGATCGCTTGAAGATTATTGCGGTCGGGTCAGGAGATGCGTTGACGAAAGCGTTGTCGGCGTTTGGAGACGTGAAGGAAATCAAACTCAGCCCGGAAGGATGATGAGGGGCTAGCGTGGCGGGCGAATCGCGCGATGAGGGTGTCTCAACCCGCGCTTCGTCCGTCACGCATAGGTTACGGGAACAGGAACTCGCCGCTGAGGGTTAATTCATGCCGTTAGAAGACGACTTTTGCGATATTCTGAAGAAAGCGCGCACCGGCCAAGGTCTGTCGGTCGGTGAGGTAGCCAAGATCACGGGTTTGCCGGGTGGCGATATCAGCGCGTTGGAACGGGGCGATCAGCCGAGAGACCGTGCGGAAGTGCGAGCATTGGCCAAGGCTTTGGGCCTGCGCGGTGAGCCGCTTGAACAGATTGCCGTGGACAAGTGGGAGCCGGTTGCGCAACGGACACCACCCTGGGTGGACATGGTTCAGGGCTCTATTAATGGGTATGGCGTGCAGGGCTACATCCTCCATGATGAGGGCGAGGCATTGTTGG
>CABVRS010000108.1 GCA_902500745.1 uncultured Nitrospira sp. | reverse complement strand
AAACAGCCATCTAAGACTGCTGTCGTGATTCCTATAATTCACCACCAGAGAGAAGTGCTGTCCTATCAATACTACTCCTTTGACGATTTGCTTTTATCAATACGCAAATACGCCAACGGGTTTCTCTCAGCAGGCTTGAAACCGGACATGAAGGCGCTAGTCTTCATTAAGCCGGGTCTCGAGCTCATCTCTATAGCATTCGCTCTAGCCAAAATAGGCATAGTCCCGGTTCTGATTGACGCAGGCATCGGTATGCGGAACGTACTCGACTGTGTCAGGCAAGCAAAGCCTGATATTTTTATAGGAATACCTAGGGCATTCGTCCTCAAAATTTGCAATCACCAGGTTTTTGATTCAGTGAAGTTTAACTTTATTGATGCTGGGCATTGCATCTTCCCAAGCTACATTTCGCTACAGAAAATTAAGGACGGTGACGACTCAGAAGGATATACCCATCCCAGAGACGCCGAAGATCTAACATTCCTGCTTTTTACGTCAGGCAGCACCGGTGCACCAAAAGGCGTTGTTTATACTCCGAGTATTTTTCAAGGACAATTGGCAACGCTTAGATCCACCTTTTCGTTGACACCTGACGATGTTGACATGCCTATTATCCCATCTCTCGTCATAGGTACCTTATGCTTGGGGATGAAGGTCGTAATTCCCCCCATCAATCCGCTCAAACCTACATCAATGGATCCAAAGGTCATCGCGAAAGTGGTGAACGATTGTGGGGTGACATTCAGTTTCGGTTCACCTGCAGTTTGGGGCAAGATCGCTCGCTTTTCCGTTGACCATGCGATTAATTTCCCAAAGATGAAGCACTTGCTCGTCGCAGGGGCACCGTCGAGTGCGACTACACTACGCCTCTTTCGAAAAATCGTACCCAATGGTCGGTTCCATACTCCTCTCGGGGCGACCGAATGTACTCCTATCACTACAATAAGCTCAGATGAATTGGACGAAGCAATTTTGAGCCGTCAGGAATCCGGAGGCGGGTTCTGTGTTGGGAGACCAACACGGAATCATACAATTAGGATGATCGGCATCACGGATGACGATGTGCCGATGATTTCTGAAGCAAAGGTTCTAAGCGAGGGAGACATCGGAGAGATCATAGTGAAGGGACCGGTTGTAACAAAGCTTTACTATGAGAACAAGTTCGCAACTAGGAAAGCCAAGATTTACGAATCAAATGGTGAGGTGTGGCACAGGACAGGAGATGTCGGATACTTTGACGACCAAGGACGTATTTGGTTTTGCGGACGCAAAGCACATATGTGCAATTCTGGAGACGAAACCTACTATTCGGTTAAGGTTGAGTATTGCTTTAGCGGTCTTGCAGGCATCAATCGCGTAGCATTAGTAAATATCTCCCTCAATGGGCAGAAAGTTCTTGCCCTGTGTATTGAGCCCACTCAGAGATTTATGAGCCCGACAGCTAGACGTACAATTGTCACAGACATCGTGCAAGTGGCTAGGCGCTATCGTATCCCGCTAAGAGTCATTGCCTTCCATGCCAGACAATTCCCTGTAGACAAACGGCATCATGCAAAAATCGAACGGCATCTCTTGGCTAAATGGGTCCAGGACTCTTTAACTCGGCTGAGATGCAATTGGGCTATTTACCATGTAAGCATGACAAATATCGCGGCTAGGTAGAGCGGCATGCTCCCGCATCATACCGAATGCAGGACCACCGCCTGACATAGAAAATCATTATTCCGCTCGAAGCTTAACACAATTATGATGAGTGGCCGAAACCATCCGAACAGCCGGTGTCAGAAAAGCGCATAGCAGATTCTAAGTATTGATGAGTCATCCCGGTCATATGGGTCTATTCAGTTCAATTGTTAAACAAATCATCCTTCCAAGTATCAGCCTAGTCCTGATAGGCATACTATTAAACGCCATGACCCAATTCCCCAGCGGAGACAGCTTATTGGCGTGGTGGTTTCAATACACGGTGGACTCAGAACATGGCGAAGTCACCCTTCGCGGGATACGTGATGAAGTTATTATTCGTCGAGATGCACTCGGCATTCCAGTGATTGAAGCCCAAAATCGAGAAGATTTGGCCTTCGCCATAGGGTTTGTGATGGCACATGATCGCTTGGAGCAAATGGTGGGCTTCACACTGACCGCCCAAGGACGATTGGCGGAGATGGCAGGGCCTGTCGCTTTAGACATCGATGTCTATCTAAGAACGCTGGGCTTACGTAGAGTATCCGAACAACAGTATGCGCAACTAAGTAAGGAAACAAAACACTATTTGGAGCAATTCTCCAATGGCGTCAATTCCTATCTCGATACGCACCGCGATCGCTTGCCGGCTGGTTTACGAATGGCTAGATATGATCCTGAACCATGGACGCCGCTTAATTCTGTCGATCTCCTCACATTAGTGAATCTTTCCTTGAGTCTCAATCTTCACGAGGAAATAAGTATCCTTAACATCGTGAAGAAAATCGGATGGGAGAGGGCAGCTTGGCTGGTTCCAGTTTACCCAGACACACCATTGCCATTCGACGAAGCAGCGAAGCTGAAAAGTGTCCATCTCGCATCGATTGACTTGGATCTTGATGAACTGACCCGAGTGTCAAGGAAGGTTGACCAGGCAGTGCTATCTCTTGGGATAGCTGCCAGTAATAACTGGGCAATTGCGAAGGAGCGGACCCAGGCCGGCGCATCTATTCTTGCCAATGACATTCACTTGATGCTTAGCCAACCTCCGATGTGGATGCTGATGCATGTGAAATCCCCGGGTTACGACGTGGCTGGTATTGCTTTGGCAGGCCTACCAGCTATTCTTTTTGGATTTAATGGCCATATCGCTTGGGGTGCGTCCATGGTGATGGCAGATACTCAAGACGTATATCTAGAGGAGCTCAAGCAGATTGACGGTAAAATGCATTATCGCTACCAGGACAACTGGCTTTCCGTTGATGAGCGTACGGAGACATTTAACGTGAGAGGAGAGAGACCAATAAAACGCACCATTCGCGCTACCCGTCATGGGCCACTAATCACCGAAGCGATCGTAGCTCCACAGATGAATCCTATTATGTCGCCTAGCCTCGACAGCGTGGCAGATGTTAAGTACGGGCTATCTCTTCGTTGGGGCGCAACAGAACAAGATGGCAGCTTGGATGTAATTTTTGAAATGGGAAAATCGGCAACATTTCAGGAGGCTTCAGTGCACGCGCAGGACATCCACTTCATCCATTTAAACCTAGTTTTTGCTGATAAAGACAATATTGGATGGCAAGTGACCGGGCGCTATCCGAAACGCAGGGCAGGTAAGGGGCTGTTTCCTTCGCCCGGCTGGACCAACGATTACGATTGGGAAGGATTTTCGCCACTCAGTCTCAACCCGAAAAAACTCAACCCAGTGGAAGGATTCATCGCCACTGCGAATAACCGCACCGTCTCAGAAACGTATCCGTTAGAGCTAACCAACTCATGGTTTTACCCAGAACGCGTTGAACGTATTACTGAACTGATTCAGGAGAATGATAAACATACAGCTGAAACCTCTTTTGCGATGCAGGGGGATCGACTTGATCGCTTCTTTCAAAGGCTCAAAGTCGTACTGCTGAAGAATCACGAGAAGTTGTCTTACTCAATTGACAGATTACCTTCCAGCGATAGCGCAGATGCGCAACGAGCGCTGGCAATGCTAATTGCCTTTGATGGAACTATGTCACCTGACTCCTGTGAAAGCACGATCTACGGAATGTTCCAACATTTCATTACTCAAGAGACGTTTCTCGACGAACTTGGTCCTGTCAATGCCCCCGCGTATTTGGGTCTGGTGAAAATGAGTGTTCTTAGCTACTCCGCCCAACAGGATCACATGCTTCAACGAGAGGATAGCCCGTTTTGGGATGACATTACGACACCTACAACAACTGAAACCAAATGGGACATATTCGCCCGTGCCCTGAGTCGATCTTGGCAGTTTGGGACACAACGACTTGGCTCGGATTCAAGTCAGTGGCGATGGGGCAAGTTACATACGTATCGGTGGGAGAGCCAGGCAACGCAGTTAAAACCGTACCTTGGCAATCTGCAACAGTTCGCCATCGGCATATTGTCCGGTTTCTTGGATCGCGGCCCTTACCCAGCTGGAGGAAACCACAACACCCTCAACCAAGCTTCCTATGCCATTGGCGAAGATTTCAAAGTCTGGATCGTGCCAGCATCTAGGATGGTGGTTGATTTTACTAGAGATGAACCAATGTGGATTATGAACAGCGGGGGGCAAAGTGGGAATCCGGCAAGTTCACATTATGCCGATGGCATCCAACCCTGGCTTTCGTCGGAGAATAGGTCGATGCCGTTCCGCTCTCACAACATCGAACCACAATACACCAACACGCTTCGATTAACTCCGACCTCCCACTAAGGAGGCGTAGACTGCTATCAGCTTAGCGCAATTAAGATAGTTGAGTGGAAACTACCTCACGTTTCAGTATTCACTACCTGGGCCTGAAAATGAATGAGCTGTTCTCCGATCGCATTAACAATGTGGCCCCTTCCTTTATTAGGGAAATACTCAAGGTGGCCTCAAATTCATCTATGACCTCCTTCGCCGGTGGCCTACCCCACCGCGAGCTGTTCCCCATCGCCGCTCTCCGAGAAGCCACGAACAAGGTTTACGAAGATCAAGGTGCCGACGCACTGCAATACAGTAACACTGAGGGCTTTGAACCACTTCGTGAGTATATCGCTCGACGCTATTGGGAGAAGCAAGGCTTGCCTATTTCGATGGAGGACATTCTCATCACGAGCGGTGCTCAGCAAGGCCTGGACCTACTCGGCAAAGTTCTTATTAATGACGGAACTGAGGTGATCATCGAAGAACCTGCCTATTTAGGGGCCATTCAAGCTCTTTCGTTATACCGCGCACGGCTTAACACAGTGCCCATCTCAACTGAAGGGATGGTCATTTCGAAGCTTGTTGATGTTCTCGGACGGTGCAAACCAAAGTTAATGTATGTGGTACCGAATTTCCAAAACCCTTCGGGAATCACATATACCAAAGACAACCGTGAGGCAGTCGCCACCGCCTTGCGAGATTCGCCAACCTTTCTCGTTGAAGATGATCCTTATGGCGAGCTTCGTTTCGTCGGCTCGCGACAGCCTTCTTTTAGGCACTTCTTGCCAGACAAAACCATACTGCTCGGTTCGTTTTCCAAGACGGTCGTTCCAGCTTTCCGGCTAGGGTGGATTGTGCCGCCTCGCCCCCTCATGGGAAAATTGGTGATTGCAAAACAGGTTTCTGACCTTCACACGAGCACATTTGTGCAACGCGTGCTCTGTCAATATCTTTATGATAATGACCTGGACACACACGTGAAGACCATAGTTGAATTCTATGATCGCCAATGCAAGACCATGTTGGCCGCTATTGGAGAATATTTTCCTAAAGAGATTTCCTACACGAACCCGGAAGGGGGAATGTTCCTTTGGGTCACGCTTCTGAAGAAGCAGTCATCAATGGCTTTGCTTGAAAAGGCTATAGAGAAAAATATTGCATTTGTTCCTGGACATCCATTTTACGTTAACGGAGGAGGTGACAACACCTTTCGGCTGAATTTTTCCTCGGCAGGCGAAGATGCAATACATGGAGGAATTGCATTGTTGGGGAAGTTAATAAGAGAGCTCCCAGCGTAACCGGTCGACCGAGATCACTAGTCCGTAGGCCATCTGAGCCGTATAATATCCCACGTAACAGGAGATCTCAACAGGACTTACGAGATCTCCACACCTTAAAGACTAGGCGACTATCTCTACGTGAGCCCTGCGCGTTCCGTAGCACCGCAGGTATGCCGTTTCGATTTTCAGATCCTCCAGTCACTTAACGTATATGAGATGTTGAGATCTTGGAAACGATCAGGAAAAGAGTAGCGACATCTTCTTCATACGACAGCAACGAAAAACGAGAATAACATGGCAGCTTAGCCTGTCCTCGACGAAAGGAATCCATCGATGAAGCGGTGGCGGGTGCGCTCTTGTGCTCCCCTGAAATCAAGCCGGCTAGGTTGATTGTCGATCCCACTATTGAACCCGGCTGCGCCAGCTCAAGTATGGCGGGGGCGCGCCTGATTAGACCACTCCTCCGAGTCTCGAATACGTCGGCGATCCTCATTGAATTACTAAAACATGTGCTGCAATACGCACTCTTCTGTGAGACTGCGGAAGAACCATTTTCGGGATGTGCCAAAAGACTGGAGCTAGGCGGCTTCGACTGCCTGTTCCGATAGGGTCTCAAGATAATATCGTAACGCGCTTCAGCCCTCACTCATTATTTAATCTTACCTTTTAACTCAGCAGACGTCATAAAGGCGATTCCGGCGCTTTTCTTCTGCCGCCTCCCGTCCACCAATCACAAAATAGACATAGGGAACACAGAGCGTGGCGATAGTCACCAGAATGACTACCGTGGCCGATGGAATCATGACCTCGCGCATGCTAATCACCCAGTCTTGCACCCCGACCGCCATCTGATCGGACATCACCCCCCGTAGTAGCGGCCAGAGAACCTTAAAGCCTTCCTGTACATGTTCCGGGGTCAAGAGCTGATACATGAAATTAAAAAAGACCGACAGGAGGATCACCTTAATGATGTTGGCCACGATCATCGATTGATAGATGTCCTGTATCGCCCGTTTACAAACTTTTCCGATGTAACATGACCCGAGATTATGCCCAATCATCACCGCATACCCCACGCCGTAGGTAATCCCGATCAGCTGGGCGAACACCTGATCGAAGAGGCTCGGATCTGGATCCCCGAAGATCGGCATCAAGCTCCCCATGACACCGAGTCCCATCGGCACTCCCAGCATATTGATCAGCCCATCAACCACGACGCTATGCACCCCCACCTCAGTATAGGCAAAGCTGCGATCGAGCAGAATGAGATGTTCTGGGAGCGGCGTACCAAGCTTCTCCACCACCGCCAACTCCTGAATCTCGCTGATCGCTGCAATCAGACTTCGGGGACGGCTTCGGCCTGAAGCTCCCTCCGCAAAGATCGGTCCTCGCCGCGAAGCTGATTGTTCCATTGTTACATGCTCCCCGAACCGATCAGGTTGATCAGCGGCCGAAAATACGACAGCAGAATCGTCAGCATGAAAAACAAGAATCCCAGTGCAATGCGCTGTTTGTAGGCCCCGAACCAGAACGTCGCCGCCAGAGTGGCAGAGGCCAGTATGCGGAGCGGAACACCGGCCAGCAACGTCGTATTGACCCACGATGACACGGCAATAAAAGTTTCCGGATCCATACCTGTACTCCTATCCTCGACCGAGCTGGAATTCGGTCACCAACTGCATAAACGCCACCTTGCGAGACTCGAGTTCCGA
>CABVRS010000107.1 GCA_902500745.1 uncultured Nitrospira sp. | reverse complement strand
GCGAAGCCGAGCAGCAGTTTGCTCTGATTGAACAAACGGTCAACCTGGTCCGGACTGGTCGCGTACTCCTCAATTATCCACCGGCGCAGCAGATCACGTTCCACGTGGCGCATGAGGACGGTACGAAACAGAATCTTCTCCGCCAAGTTATCCCGCACGTGGCCCATCTCGGTCGTGGCGCGGTGGAGAACCTCGTGAGCTCTGCCTGGCCGGCACAGCAACTGCTGAGATTGGTCACAGAGGGTCTCTCAGTTGGAATCATCGTGTCCGGTGATGTGGATCTGCAGAAAGCTGTCGATCGATTGGACAAGCAACTCTCTGAGGTAGAGAAGGAAACCCAGCGCCTGAATGGAAAACTGAACAATCCCGACTTTGTCTCGAAGGCGCCGCCTGAGGTGATCGCCGATCATAAAGACCGTCTACGCGGACTCGCACAAGACCACAGCATGTTGATCAGTAGCGAACAGCAATTGCAATCCATGCTGGGGCAATGACCGCCGGTGCAACTTCCTGCTGCAGATATTCGTCGTACGGTGCGTCAGGGACTGGAGGAAGATCTCGCACAAGGGGATGCGACGACATCAGCGCTCTTTTCGTCTCCAGTACCGGCTCAGGCCAGAATCATCGCACAACAACCATTGATCGTAGCCGGAATGGCGGCGGCGATTCAGACCTTTCTGCTCGTTGATCCTTCCCTCAGAATGTCGATTTTCAAACACGATGGAGACCGCGCCAAGAACGGAGAATCGCTCATCGCTCTCGAGGGAGATGGCAGATCGATTTTGCAAGCCGAGCGGGTGGCCTTGAATTTTCTTCAGCACTTGTCCGGTATTGCCACACTGACAGGGCGATTCTGTCGGGCCGTACGGGGCTACTCGGTCACTATTCTCGATACCAGGAAAACTCTTCCAGGTTGGCGCGCACTTCAAAAGTGGGCCGTATCGCTGGGAGGAGGGATGAATCATCGTCAGTCGTTGAGCGATGGTATTCTCATTAAAGATAATCATCTGGCTCTTCTCCGGAAGGAGCGGAGGCCGGTGGAGAAGGCCTGTCGATCAGCACGTACACATCGGTCGCCCACCCTTCCGATCATTGTTGAGGTGGAGTCCCTCGCGGAAGTTCGTCAGGCCTTGGCAGGAAAGCCGGATATCATTTTATTGGACAATATGTCCCCTCGCATGGTCAGACGTGCCGTGGATCTCATCAAGAAAAAGGCGCTCGTCGAAGTGTCCGGCGGCATTACACTCAAAAATGTCAGAGATATGGCTGCAGCCGGCGCCGATCGTATCTCAGTCGGAGCACTCACCCATTCTGTTCCAGCTGCCGCCATGAGCCTGGTCTTGACGCTGCCTCCGCGATCACGCAGTCGAAACACCTAAGCCCATGTCTTCTTCGATCCCGCTCAGCGTCGACACT
The DNA here is from genome assembly GCA_902500745.1 of uncultured Nitrospira sp. Classification (GTDB taxonomy): domain Bacteria; phylum Nitrospirota; class Nitrospiria; order Nitrospirales; family Nitrospiraceae; genus Nitrospira_D. The sequence goes on along the minus strand of CABVRS010000107.1, from coordinate 5,960 downwards.
ATTCGTAGCACTCTGGCAACCACCGCACTCGGCCATCCTCTTTATCTTTACCAAGATCTTCCCTCGACGAATAGGGAAGCGCACACGCTGGCACAGAACGGTGCCACCCATGGAACCGTCGTGCTTGCCGAAAGCCAATCTGCTGGGTACGGTCGACATGGACGTCCTTGGTTTTCGCCACCAGGACTGAATCTCTATTGCTCGACCATTATCCGCGGAATACAGTTCACATCCCCTCTTGAACAGTGGCTATCGTGGATACCCCTGATCAGTGCTCTTGCCGCAGTGGAAGCCGCTCAACAGGTCGCGGCTGTTTCACTGGCTCTAAAATGGCCCAATGATTTGCTCTTATCACAACGAAAAGTCGGCGGGATACTCTGCGAAAGCCTGTTCCAGGGCCCCGACGACACAGTGGTTGTCATTGGGATTGGGCTCAACGTGAATGTTGCGCTGGATGCTTTTCCGGAGGACCTGCGATCTATCGCCGCATCATTGTCCGAAACATCGCAGCAGGCGATCGATCGCAATCGACTGGTCGCGCAATTCTTGTTGGAGCTTGAGCAGTGTCTGGACGAGCTTCGATCTCATGGATCGTCCCGATTGCGGCAGGCCTACATCGCGCGTTGTGCCACTCTAGGCCGACGAGTCCAAGTTCAGTTTGCGGATCATGACCAGGTCACCGGTCTCGCGGAAGGGATCTCCGCTGATGGCGCGCTACAGATACAACCCCTTGCACCCCATCCTCGCTCACAACGGATCGCCGTACTCGATGTGCGTGCCGCTGATGTGACGCATCTTCGATGAGTAGCGAAACGGCACCGTGCCGAGTACAATGACACACATGCTGTTGGCAATCGATATCGGGAACACCAACGTCGTCGCGGGCATTTTCGACGGCACTCATCTTCTCGCTCATTGGAGATTGGCCAGCGACCCCAAGACCACAGCCGATGAGTATGGAGTGCTCTGCCACAGTCTCATGGCCAGAGACGGCCATGTCCCCGAACGTATCACCGGCGCGATTATTTCGAGCGTCGTTCCGGCTCTCACAGAAACCTTCGAGTCGATGATCGAAACGTCCTTTCGTCGTACCCCGATGATTGTCTCATCTGAGACGGACACGGGGCTGACACTGAAATACTTGAATCCTAAGGAAATCGGGAGCGACCGGATCGTGAACGCCGCTGCGGCCTATCATAAATTTCGTCGCAATCTCATTATCGTTGATTTTGGTACAGCTACAACGTTTTGTGGCGTCACCGATGCCGGCGACTATCTGGGAGGGGTCATCGCACCAGGGTTAGCTATTTCGGCCGATGCCCTATTTGCTCGCGCCGCAAAGATCAGCAAGGTCGAACTGATCCGCCCCAAGACCGTCATTGGGATTGATACGGCCAGTAGTATTCAGGCAGGACTCGTTTTTGGATATGCAGGTCTCGTGGATACCCTCATTCAGCGAATGGAATTGGAAATGGGGTATCGTTCCTATGTGATCGCCACGGGGGGACTGGCTTCAGTGATCGCACCGGAAGCGAAATCTATCCAACATATCGAACCATTCTTGACCTTGGAAGGCCTCGAACTTCTCTATCGCCGCGCCCGCGGCTCGACCACAAATCCATGCGCGTAATGTTTCCTTACACGGAGCATTTTATTTTCCCCTGACCCGTTGACTTCTCCCCTCCTATGGATATCTGCGGTTTGTACAGGTGTTCCGATGAATGACGCTCAAAACGAAGAAAATAAAAACAGTAATACAATCGATGGCTTAGACGAATGTTCTCCTGAAATCGAGGCGGGAGGCTCTTCTGTTCAAGACGAACTTGCCGTCAAGTCAGAGGAATGTAAAGCGCTCAACGATAAGTACATCCGTCTGGCTGCGGAATTTGATAATTACAAGCGGTTAAGTCAACGCGATCAACGAGACCAAATTCGATTTGGGAATGAGCAGCTTCTCAAAGAACTGCTGCCGGTTGTCGATAATATGGAACGTGCGATCAACGCGGCTCGAACTAACGGAGGCGATGCGGCACTCATCCAGGGTGTAGAGCTGACGCTCAAGCAACTATCAGGAGCCCTTGCAAAGTTCGGCGTACAGGCGATTGAAACCGCCGGCCAGGAGTTTGACCCAAGCGCCCATCAGGCCGTCTCGTACGGGCCTTCTGATAACGTGCCGGCCAATAAGGTATTAGACGAGTTTCAAAAAGGCTACCGCCTCCATGACAGAATCCTACGGGCTGCCATGGTCAGTGTCTCGTCAGGCCCGACCCAAGGAAACGAACGTGATACCACGACGAACTGAGCGCATACAGTCGTCGTTCTCGAGCAAGGAAGGAGTGCACTAATGGGTAAAGTGATCGGTATTGATCTTGGAACCACCAATTCCTGTGTGGCAATCATGAGCGGCGGAGACCCCGTCGTGATTGCCAACGCCGAAGGGAGTCGGACCACCCCTTCCGTCGTGGCGATCACGGATAAGAACGAACGTTTGGTCGGCCAAATCGCAAAACGTCAAGCGATCACCAATCCAGAAAATACGATCTTCTCGGTCAAGCGCCTAATGGGGCGCAAATTCAAGAGCCGTGAAGTGCAAGAAGCCATGAAGCGGCTGCCCTACAAAGTGGTTGAGGCCGACAACGGTGATGCGCACGTCGAATTACGAGGCAAGCGCTATAGTCCGCCTGAAATTTCGGCCATGATTCTCCAGAAAATGCGGCAGACGGCAGAGGACTACCTCGGTGAAAAAGTCACCGAAGCTGTTGTAACGGTTCCCGCCTATTTCGACGACAGCCAGCGGCAAGCCACAAAAGATGCCGGGCAGATCGCCGGCTTGAACGTCCTTCGTATCATCAATGAGCCAACGGCGGCGTCTCTCGCATATGGTCTGGACAAGAAAAAAGATGAACGAATCGCTGTGTACGATTTGGGCGGTGGGACCTTCGACGTCTCTGTCCTGGAAATCGGTGAAGGTGTCTTTGAAGTCAAGTCGACCAACGGAGACACCTACCTCGGCGGAGACGACTTTGACCTGCGCGTGATGGATTGGTTGGTCGATGAATTCAAGAAGGACCAGGGCATCGATTTGCGGAAAGATCGAATGGCGCTCCAACGTCTCAAAGAGTCGGCCGAGCGGGCCAAGATCGAACTCTCTTCGTCTCAAGAAACCGAGATTAACCTCCCGTTCATCACGGCCGATGCCAGCGGGCCCAAGCATATGGTCATCAAGCTGACTCGAGCCAAGCTCGAACAGCTGGTAGACGACTTAATCCAGCGTACGATCGAACCATGCCGTAAGGCCTTGTCCGATGCAGATGCGACGGCAAAGGATATCCAAGAAATTGTGTTGGTCGGCGGCATGACGCGCATGCCAAAAGTCATTCAAGTCGTAAAAGAATTCTATGGGAAAGAACCGCATCGTGGAGTCAACCCCGACGAAGTCGTCGCCATTGGGGCCGGCATTCAAGGTGGAGTCCTCAAAGGAGAGGTCAAGGATGTCCTCCTCCTCGATGTCACGCCATTGTCGTTGGGGATCGAGACACTGGGTGGTGTGTTCACCAAGCTCATTGAGCGAAACACGACGGTTCCGACCAAGAAGAGCCAAGTATTTTCCACGGCTGCGGATAATCAAACGGCCGTCACCATCCGAGTCTTCCAAGGCGAACGGGAAATGGCCAATGACAACAAACTACTCGGACAGTTCGATTTGGTGGGTATTCCACCGGCACCACGAGGGATGCCGCAGATCGAAGTGACGTTCGATATCGATGCCAACGGGATCGTGCATGTGTCGGCCAAGGATCTGGCCACTCAGAAAGAACAATCCATCAAAATTACGGCTTCGAGCGGTTTGAGTAAGGATGAAGTCGAAAAACTTGTTCGAGATGCACAGTCGCACACGGATGACGATAAGAAACGCCGCAAGCTCGCGGAAGCGAAAAACCAAGCTGATAATCTGGTCTATCAAACAGAGAAAAACCTCACGGAATACGGCGATAAAGTGTCCGAGGATGAAAAGACCAAAATTCAGGACGCCGTGGCCACTGTCAAAAAGGCGTTGGAGGGGACCGATGCTGAAGCGATCGAATCTGCAACCCAGACGCTCATGACTGCCTCGCACAAATTGGCCGAAGAGATGTATAAGAAGGCCGCCTCCTCTCCGGGGCCGCAGCCTGGTGCAACGGCCGACGCCAGCGCCGATGGGGCGAAGACCGACGAAAAAGTTGTGGATGCAGAATTTGAAGAAGTAGACAAAGATAAAAAATAGCCTAGAATAACGACTCAGACAGACCGGGCTCTCGACTTCACGATAGAGCCCGGTCCTTTTATTCTTCTAAAGCTCAATGGCCTCTGTGTCAAAACGCGATTATTATGACATTCTCGGTGTCGATCGGAACGCGTCCGATGACGATCTAAAGAAGGCCTACCGCAAACAGGCACGTCAACACCATCCTGATCTCCAGACCGGCGACAGCCAAAAGAAAGTTGCCGAAGAAAAATTTAAAGAAATCAACGAAGCCTACGAAACGTTGAGTGATCAGGACAAGCGGAAACGCTATGATATGTTCGGTCACGCTGGTGCGCAGCAGGGAGCGGGAGGTTTTGACGGGTTCGACTTCGGTCGTGGAGGCTTCGGAGACGTCTTCAACGACATCTTTGAAGACTTTTTCAGCCAAACTCGCGGCGGAAACGGCAGTCGGACCGAACGTGGGAATGACCTCCAATACAACCTAGAAATCACGTTTGAAGAAGCCGTCTATGGGAAAGAGGCCAAGCTCAAGATCCCGCGTTGGGAAGTGTGTGTCGAGTGTAAGGGGACCGGGGCGAAGTCATCGGCGGCGATTAAAGCCTGCGCTGGCTGCAAAGGCGCCGGGCAAATTCGGTTTCAGCAGGGATTCTTTAGTGTCAGCCGGCCATGCGGACAATGCGAAGGGACCGGCCGAATCATCACAGAACCCTGCACGACATGTCAGGGCCGCCAACGGGTCTATAAAGAACGCACGATCGCCGTGCATATTCCAGCCGGCATTGAAACCGGCATGCGACTTCGTCTCTCCAATGAAGGCGAGCATGGTCCGAATAATGGACCTCCCGGCGATCTCTATGTAGCCATCACCGTCAAGCCTCATCAGATCTTTCAGCGAAAAGGTCTCGATATCTCTTGTGATGTGCCGGTCAATCTCGTCACGGCCGTGCTCGGAGGAAAAGTTGAAGTCCCGACTCTCAAAGGGGATACCGTCATCAAAGTCCCGGCTGGTACGCAACATGACAAGGTCCTCCGCATCAAAGGACTGGGGATTCCCAGCCTGAAGGGAGGCGGAACCGGCGACCAGATCTATACGATCAAGGTCCAAATTCCCACAAAATTGACCGCCAGGCAGAAAGAACTTCTGATTGAATACGCCAAAGAGAGCGGCATGTCCATGGAAGCTAATGGCGACGGCTTTTTCGATAAGATGAAGACGTTTTTCGAGTAGATACCTCTCCCCGACCTCCAGAGTCCGCATGCCCATATTCTTCGTTTCACCTGAGTGTATTGCACCTCCGACAATTTCCATTACTGGTGATCCCCTGAATCATCTGCGAGACAGCTTGCGAGTCACCATGGGTGAAACTCTGTGGTTGAGTAATGGACAGGGCACCAGATACCACATTGAGATCTCTGACGTATCCACGCGAGCCGTTACTGGTCACATTCTGGAAACGATCCAGGAATCACCCCGCAACACGCCTCGACTCATTCTTGGTCAGTCGCTTCTCAAGGGCGAAAAGATGGACTGGGTGATTCAGAAAACGACCGAGTTGGGTGTTGATACGTTCGTGCCGATTGAAAGCCGGCACAGTGTCGTGCACCTCAAGGCTGACCGTGTGGAGCACCAACTCGCCCGTTGGCGTCGCATTGCCTTGGAAGCGACACAGCAATCTGAACAGTGGCGCGTGCCGACCATTGCTCCGCCACAATC
>CABVRS010000106.1:1872-7440 GCA_902500745.1 uncultured Nitrospira sp. | reverse complement strand
CACCATGTGGTGATTCTGGCCAATGCCAAGAGCCCGGAAAGTCTGGAGGTCGCCGCGCATTACGCCGCACGGCGTGGGGTACCTGCCACGCATGTCATTCGGCTCGACCTCCCACTTCGCGACAAACTCACCCGCCGGGAGTACGAAGATCTCGTCGTGATTCCCACGCGGCGGATACTGGAAGACCGGGCGTTGTCGTCATCCATCCGCGTCATCGTGACCACGTACGGCGTGCCGCTGCGTGTGGAGGCTCCTCAACTTTCAGCTGAAGAGCGCCGGGTGCTCATGGACGCGCAGAATGTGGTGAAGAAGAGCCGGGCGCAATTGGAACAGTTGAACGCTGAGTTCGGCAGGCTGGCGCCTGCGTCTCTCAACCAACCGGATACCACGCTGTTCCCAGCACAGGATCTCCTCGAAACGGCCAGGACGGCGGCTCTGTTGTCACGGGTCGATCGCACCTGGCGGGGTGCGCTTGCGCAAATCCGGCAAGCGCAGGGATCGGAGTCCGAGCGATCGTCACAGGAATTACTCCGTCTTACCCAACAATACGGCGGATGGGGCATCTTGCTTCAGAAGCATACCGGATCAGAACAACCACCTGCCGCTCCGGATACGCCTCAGGCGGCTGCCTGGCGCAGACTACTCGAACGATCGAGCCCTTTGTGGACCGGGCTTGCTCGTCGACCAATCTCCTCTGAGCGGTCCTTGATCTACCGCTGGGCCGAACGGCTGTTCGGTATGCGAGGAGTGCTTGAACTGGCAAGCGCGGAAGTCGATCTCCTCACCTATACCTATGCCGATGCCAGTGTGGACAGCGAGCTGAGCCTGCTCTGGTGGGATCGAGATCTCTACTCTGTGGCGTGGCGCTGGGACAATCCGCTCTTTCAGGACGCAGCGGTAAACCAGGATGAACTGCCTATCCTCATGGTCAGCCGGCTGGACGCCCCGACCGCCGAATCGGCGAAAGGCCTTGTCGACAAGGCGCTACAAGCCGAACACATGGGATTGGATGGTACCGTCTACTTCGATGCGCGCGGGCTCCAGCCCAAAGGTACGACCGATGCCTACGGCCTCTACGATCGCAGCTTGCGGGAGGCTGCGTTGCTGATGAACGAGCACTCCTCCTACCGCGTGGTCCTGGATGATGCGCAACCGACCATGACCACCATCCCCGGCGTTGCGCTCTACATCGGGTGGTACAAGCTGCGGGCGTACGACGACGTCTTTTCATTCAACCCCGGCGCCATCGGCTATCACATGGCCTCAGCGGAAGCGGTGAGTGTGCATGATCCCACTGAGCGTGGCTGGTGTAAGAATGCCTTGGAACGCGGGATTACGGCGACACTTGGCTCTGTGGGCGAACCCTACCTGGATGCGTTTCCTGAGCCGGCTCGTTTTACGACTCTGTTGCTGACGGGAAAATACTCCCTCGTCGAAGTCTATTACTTGACCAGTCGCTATGTCAGCTGGCGCATGGTGCTCTTCGGCGATCCCCTCTACAACCCGATGAAGGGACGTCCCCCCGTCTCCTTATCAGTTCCTGCACTGGTGTCCCCTTCTGATCGGCGATTGAGCGCCCCTGGCGCTCGGTTGATGCGAGCCCTTGACCTTGCGCGTGATCGACAGAATCAATTGATTACCCTGCTGCGACGAGCTGAGCAGAGCACCGCCCTCCCTTCACACTAAGAACACCAGAAGATCCTGGTTTTTCTCACCTCACTGTGGCCTTTGGCCCAGCAACGGAGCAGCTACGCGATGCCTAGCGTTCAACGATAACGCACCGCACTAGGATTTCGCATGCCGACTCACATAGCGGTTGATCGCCTCACGTTCAGAGTCAGTCAGGGGGGCTAGCCCTTTTTCGCGCATCAACTGTTCCATTCTCGGCAGAAGATCCTGCCACTCCGCCAGGGTTCTGAACCGGGGATCAGGGACTCCGTGGGTCACTCCATGGCTTCCGAACGGCTTCCCGTGACAGGCGCTGCAACGTTGTGCGAAGACTTGTCCATCGGACGTATCCAGTTCAGGAATTCCCGTAAACACTCCGCTGCATCCTCCGATCGACAGCCAGGCCGTGACACCTAGAGCGTAGGCGCACAGTCGGGTTTGGCGAATTAATTCTGCCCACGTTTTTCCCAATCTCTTCATGTCAGCTCTCTTTTCACTCGAGATTCCCGACAACCACCGCTTGAACAAATCCATTTGACCCTAGGGGTGCCGATGGCTGAGGCCCTCGTGGTAGTGAACCCCGCCTGTACTCACTCGCGAGTTCCCGAAGTAGACCGGCATAACGATCACGCAAGACCTCGACCATCGGATGATGACCTCCCAATGTCTGATGCTGAATGACCAGTGCGCGTTCGTACCGAAACTTTGCCTCGATATAGAGACCACGCTCATGCGCAAGCAACGCCCAATTTCCAAGGATGCTCCCCATCAGCCTCTCAGGTGAATCCGGCACCGCCTCAAGGACGGCGACCGCCTCACGATACCGCTGATCCGCAAGTTCGGATAGTCCTTGGGCATGATACAGATTCGCTAAATTATTCAGACTCATGGCGACGCTCGGGTGGCACTCACCCAAGAATGCCCGGCGAAGGTTCAGGGCTCGTTGGTACAGCGGCTCCGCAAACGTATATAACCCTTTCTCCTTATAGAGCGCCGCCAGATTGTTCACGATCGTGGCCTCTTCCACGGATTCGGCACCATCCGAGTTCGCCATCATGCCCAGTGCCAAGTGAAAGCTCGCTTCCGCTTGAACCTGACGCCCCTGCTTTCTATGCAGCATGCCGAGCCCATTGTATCCGACCGCCAACCTCGGATGACCGAGACCTAATACGTGTTCTCCAATCATCAGCGAACGGAGATAATGGGTCTCCGCCTGGTCAAACTCACCTTTTTCCAGATAGATTTCAGCTAGATTATGCAGGGCAACCGCGGCATGTTCATGCGCTGGACCGAGCGCCTGCTCCCAGAGAACCAATGCCTGTTCGTAGTAGGACTGCGCGATCTCAGGCTGCCCCTGATCATGAAATACCAACCCCAAATTGTTCAGTGAGGTTGCACGACGCACGTCGAGAAGACCAAAACCTTGAGCCTGCTGATTCGCCAGTAGGAATAGTTGTTCTGCTTCCTGGTATTTGGCCTGCTCGCGAGCCACGGTTCCTTCGTCCGTCAACGCCTGCCAACGATCCATCGTACCGGCGACAACCGGAGTCGATGGGGAGAGGCACGCAAGCAGTATCGCCACAAGAAGCGCAAGGCACGTCCGATGACAACCAACCCGCGATTGTCTTAGCATGTAATGGACCTCACCTGATGGTTTAGAGTCCGGAAAGGGACGCGTCACTGCTGCGTCGATCTCACAGTCGGTCATTGGGTCGGTGTCGCCTGATTGTCGTTTGCGGCAAGTCCCACATAGTAAACCGTGACCTGTTTGGGGTTCCTTCCAACCGGAATCGTCGCAGTGATCGCATGGTTCGCGGCGTCGATGAGAGAGACTGATCCGTTGCCGGTGTGCGGGGCATTCGTCACCACGATGCCCTTGGCCGATCCCGCCCCTTTGGGACCCGTCACCCACAGATCAAGGGCGTGGGCTCCAAGCGGGCCGACGGAGGGCAGATCGACCGTGGTGAGCAACGGAAACGACGTCGGCCACGTCGTCGCATCGAAGACGAGCAGCTTGTCCCTCACCATTACACCGGATTGCTGCGGTGTGAGTCCTATCGTGGCATTCGTCTGGGTCATGTAGAGTCGTTTACCATCAGCGGTGAAACGGAACTGCGCGGGCCGAACATGGTCTAAGGCGTGAGGGCCCACAAGCGTGAGCGTCGGTTGAGTCAGATCGACGAAACCAATTCGCCCGCTCACTTTAGCCGGATCCGAGGTGCTGTCCTCGCCGACCAAGAAGAGCAATCGGCCGTCCGGTGTGAGCGCCGCTTGCTGGAATTGCGGCACATCGATGCGCCTGACAATGGTGAAGGATGTCGGATCAATCTCCACCACCGAGCGATACCCCGCGAGGTAACTATAGATCTTCCCCGTGGCCTTGGACCAAAACATCCCGGCGGGCAGTGAACGATTTGCTGTCGTCACGCTGCCGTCACAGGCTGGTTGTCCCAATGACGCCTCCTTAGCGCTGTCGCACAGGTCGATCTTCTGAAAAAACTCACTCCACGCGACATCTCCTCCTGCCGTTGCCACGGGAAGCAGGATACTGATCAGCCCTGTCGTTTGGCTGGAGACAAACGCAAGTTCCTGCGCCGTGACCGGCGGCCGAGAGAACGCGATGAAGTGCGCGCCCTTTCCTGACAGACACACGATCGACGTGACACGTGGAACTTCTCCCCCTACGCCGAGGTGTGAATTGTGAAGGACGGAGACGGAACCACCCTGAGAACAGTTAGCGACCGTGTCGAGACCGGTGGCCGGATCTCCATCGTTCATCGTCCACAGTACTTCCTTATCGACCGGATCCCTGTAAATGCGTGTCGGTCGTTGCCCGATCTTGACTCTGGGGTCCAAAGGGTTCGCCGTTAAGAAATCTTCCAAAATCGGCACTGTGGCTCCGATCGGGTCAATGGTGGCGACTTGGTTCGTCGCCGTATTGGTGACAAAGATCCATTCACCGAGCGAGAACGCCACACCGCCGATGGCGTCCGCCTGCACCGGACCGAGCGACAAGGTACTGATGACGGGAGAGGTCTGACCGTCTAGTCGAACAGTCGTCATGGTCGTCTCGCCCTGATTGACCACCAACGCCATGGGGATCGAGAGGGGCGTGTTCGGCGGCGGATCACCGTCTTCACCACCGCTACACGCACTGAGCAAGAGAACGGTCGGAAGTATCGCGTACCTCCCCCAACACCCGAGCCTATCAAGCCATCTGGTGATCTGCGTCGTCTGTGACATGATGCCAAGCTCCCAACAACTTTAGGTCTTCACTCGTTCGACTCACTGTTTGAACAGGGTCGGCGTTGTGAAGTATTTCGTGACGCCGCCCACAAAGCTGACCTCTTGCTGCAGATTCCCATTGAAGTCTCGATAGATCGGCACCTGAGCGATGAAATAGACCTGGGCAAAGTCGAAGACATTGACCACTGCTCCAGTGGAAAATGCGACATAGGTATGGTCGGTAGTCGGCACGGATCGGCCGATAATGTTTCCATCGAGCAAGACGGCCCGGTTCAATGGGGCCGGTCGAAACTCGAGCAGTGCTGCCTCGATGTTGTCTCTCCCCTTGTAACGAAAATTGATTTGGTTGGTGAGCGTCAACCAAGGGAACGTCACGAGATTGAGCCCTGCATTCACGGAAAACTCTTCACCAAACCGATACCCATCCGAGTTTCGGAACGTGTATCGAATGTTTCCGGATAGAAATTGATTCAATCGATGGGGAATGAGCTCGTAGGTTTGATAGAATCCCGGTTGAACCCCAAAGGTCCCTCGTCCGACTTGCAGCGTCGATTCAGCGAGCTGCCCACCAATAGGTTGGTAGCCGTAGTCGCCGACGGGGAACCAGACCCCCATTTCCAAGACGACCATGCTGCGCAGGCTCGGCAACAGATT
>CABVRS010000106.1:0-1772 GCA_902500745.1 uncultured Nitrospira sp. | reverse complement strand
GCCGGTGAGACCGCCTGTTGCGAGCCGATCACCACGAAGCAGCTCACCGATCCACAAGACGCCTCGCCGGATGACGGTATGGCGCACCAGCTCAGGAGGGCAAGCAGCAGACATGTCCTCACATGAGCACGTGTGCCAAGCCTTTCGGTCATACCGCTGCCTGCTGTCTCGACCGAACTCTGCCGTGACCGGTGTCTTGCCGTCGAATCAGTCTGAGACCGACTTGAGCTGAATCCGTGGCTCCCGCGCCGACCGGCACAGGGGCATTGCCCACGCAATGATGATCGATCAAGGCGGCCACCGTATGGCTGAAGATCCTCAAGCTTCCGACACCCAGGCGCGTGCCACCGAGCCGTCCTGCCTCCACCCAGCGATAGACCGTCCAGCGGCTCACGTTCAAAATTTGAGCGGCCTCGTCCACGCGAAGCAGTTGTTTGTGCTGTAACGTATGAATCGCATCCATGATCAATTCCTCCAATATGATGAGTCGCTGAGTCGTCAACGCCAGCGATGTGAATCCGTGTATCGGCCCTTCCGACAGATCTACGCAGTGGGATGAGAGTGGTCGACCACCATCGGGAAATAGCACGATGATGCCCAGTGTAATACCCACGCCTCTGCTCTGGTCAGAAAGCAGATGATCGATTTAATTCTGATAGGCTGCCGGCGGGCCGCGGGGATGAGAGGAGAGAAGAGCCGTATGTTCGTTCCTCGACAGAGAACTGAGCATAAGCAAGGCGAGCAGTGAAAGGATGGGAATGTAGAGAGAGCCGTCCAGGCCAAGCCCCTGTCCGACTCCGCACAACCACGAACAGAGGGGTGAGGAGTGGGTGGGGGCTTTGTGGTGTGCGTGCTGAAGCTCATGCGCAACAGTTGCTGGTGCTGCCAACACAGACACCAGCAGCAGGCACGCTGCCATGGCTACCACAACCACCTGTCGAGGAACGCGTATCGTCATATCCTTTTCGTCACGGGTAATGGCGGGGCGGAGGCCAAGGAAGGGCCACCCGCGCCCCGCGCTCATCCGAGCCACCGGCTGCGCGACTCGGACTATTCGTTACTTGAAATATGCTTGACTGGAATGTGCGTCAGTGGACCAGGCGCCGGAAAGCAGGAACGGCTTCCCTACACCTCGCCCATCACGCAGGAAGTGAGAGCCCTGGAGGTGCGCGGGGATCCGATATCGTGACACGAGAGAAGGAAAAGAGCGGATTGGGAACAACGAACGTTGACGCAACAACAATCTGGACCGTCGCTTTTGGCGACTCCGTCGCCATGACGGCATCGGACGTGGCCTGGCAAGCCCACACACACAACACATGCTGCGGGGATGACGTGTCTTGAGTATGGTGATGATGATTCTGAGCTCGGTCGGCATGGGCAAACGCGCATCCGACACTCATCGCTGCAAGCCCAGCATACAGAAGCGCTGCGAACCAGACGATCGACATATGACGGAATGTTTGGTTGAAGCGTTTCACGTGCCGTCCGTCCCTATTCAGCAGTCTCTTCTCCCCTACCACTTCTATACGCCTTGCCTATATACAGGGACTCTCTACTGTTGTCTACTTACGCTTGCTCACAGATGCAACACTTTAGACATCCCACCGATCAGGGCCGTTCCGTACTCTACCCATCGACGGTCGGCCCCTTTGGCTCCCTATCTCGCTTCGGCAGATAGGACTCCCTCATGCAATACTCATCGGCCTATGCAATGAAAGTGCGGAGCGAAGGAGGAGGCAGGCAACCTTCGCCCCGCGCTTGGTCCGAGC
>CABVRS010000105.1 GCA_902500745.1 uncultured Nitrospira sp. | reverse complement strand
CCTCGATCGACTGACTTTGCCCGGTCCGCATATCCTTTGCGGTCACGTTCAAGATGCCGTTCGCGTCGATCAAAAAGGTCACCTCGATGCGGGGTACCCCTGCCGGAAGCGGCGGCACTTTGAGGCGGAACTGCGCCAGGCTCCGGTTGTCTTTCACAAGTTCACGCTCGCCCTGCAGGATGTGGATGTCGACTCCGGTCTGGCCGTCGACATAGGTGGTGAACATTTCCTTCGCGCTCGCTGGAATGGTCGTGTTCCGGCGAATCAGGCTACTCATGACTCCACCCATCGTTTCAATGCCGAGAGACAGGGGTGTCACGTCCAGCAGCAACATGTCCGTCGTCCCGCCGCCCAGGATATCGGCTTGCACAGCCGCCCCGAGCGCGACGACTTCATCCGGATTCAAATGGCAATGCGGAACCTTCCCGAACAGCGCTTCGACACGTTGCCGAACCAATGGCATGCGCGTGGAACCACCCACTAACACGACCTCGTCGATATCATTCGGGGTGAGCCCGGCGTCTTTCAACGCGATGCGACAGGGCGCTAAGGTACGCTCAATGGTTTTCACCACGAGAGACTCGAGCTGGTCACGTGTCAGTTCTCTGGTAAAGCGTCCTTTGTCCTCCGGGAGCTCGATGGTGATCTCGGTTTTGAGCTCATCAGAAAGGCGTATCTTGGCCCGCTCGGCTTCTAACCTGACAGCCTGCATATGATCGGGGTAACTGCCGATAGCAATCCCATGCTGGTCTTGAATGTCTGCTAGAAAATGATCGACCAGCACCCGATCGAGATCGTCACCGCCCAGGTGGGTGTCGCCGTTTGTCGCCAGCACTTCAAAGATGCCGTCTTTTAACTTTAGGATGGAGATATCGAATGTCCCGCCACCGAAGTCATAGACGGCGATCGTACCCTGGGTCTTTTCCTGAAGCCCATACGCGAGTGAGGCGGCGGTCGGTTCATTGATAATCCGGAGGACTTCCAACCCTGCGATCAGACCAGCATCTTTTGTCGCCTGTCGTTGGCTGTCATTGAAATAGGCCGGAACAGTGATGACGGCTTTCGTAATGCTTTCGCCGAGGTGATCCTCCGCGCGCCGCTTCAACTCTTTGAGGATCATGGCGGAAATCTGCGGCGGCGAATAACTCTTTGGTCCCAGCTGGATTCGTATCACCCCTCCGGTTTCACTCAGACGGTAGGGGAAATAGGCCAATTCGCTTTGGACGTCCGCCAGCCCCTTGCCCATGAACCGTTTGACAGAATAGACGGTCCGTTCCGGACTTCGCGTCAAATGTTCCTTGGCTGAATTTCCGACGATCAATCCATTGTCCGTCAAGGCGATGACCGACGGCACCATCGTCCGACCGTGGTGGTCCGGAACAACGCAGGGGTGGCCGTCCTTCATGTAGGCAATCAGTGAATTGGTCGTGCCGAGGTCGATGCCGACTATGCGTGCCATATCAAAGATGTTGAAACGTGTGTCATCAGGCGATCGTTGCTGCCAGATCGCTGACGATATTGTTGACGTAGGTTCGGTTCGACAGTAAATCGCGCATGTGTTTTAAAACTCGATCCCGCTCTGCTCTTGCCTGGCTTGTGGCTTCTCCTCTGTCCTGTAGTTGATCCCAGTCCGTAAAAAGCTGCCGAAGTTGTGACTCCATTTCTTCACGGCGACGTTCCAGCGTCTGTTGCTCTGTCTGGAGCGTGGCGCGAAGTCGATGACCTTGATCCGAATCGCGATCCGAGGCTCTGTACTCATCCAAGGTATCTTGTAGTTCCAGGATTTCCTCGAAGAGGTCAGCCGGAGGAGACGTTCGGATATCTTTGACTGAGCCGGCTTCAAGGGCCAGGAGATATTCCGCTCGTTGTATGGGATCACGAAGCGTCCGGTACGCTGTATTGAGCACGGCGGCGTTGCTGAGGCTGATCGTTTGTTCCGTCGGACTCTTGGTTTGATAGAAGTCCGGATGAAAGGCACGACTCAATTCATAGAATTTGGCTTCCAGCTTTTTGAGGTCTAACGTGAGCCGACGCGGGAATCCGAGGCAGGTGAAGTAGTCGGTGTCATTCGAAACCGGCTGGACTTTCACGCATCGCTCGCAGAAGTATTCTCCCGACATCTCGGATTGACAATGCCAGCACATACTTCGGGCCATCTGCAGCTGACGGCGGGTCTCGGAATGGGTCGATGGTTGATCGGTAGCCATATAGAAACGAACGGGCATGACGTATGCCATGCCCGGGTGCGATCTCCTGTGTGTGAATCAGGCGGAGAACGATTCTCCGCAGCCGCAAGTCTTGTTGGCGTTTGGGTTGATGAACTTGAAGTTTCCGCCCATCAAGTCTTTTTGATAATCCAATTGCGTGCCTTGGAGATAGATCGCGCTCTTGGCGTCGATGATCACTTTCACACCGTCAATCTCATGGACTTGATCATACTGTCCGATCTTGTCATCGAAGTTAATTGTATAGCTGAGGCCTGAACAGCCTCCTCCCTTTACTCCGAGACGGAGCCCGCCTTCTTCGATCCCTTGTACATTGATCAACCGCTTGACCTCCTTCAACGCCGAGTCGGTCAGCGAGATGATCGGAGTCTGAGTCTCTACGTTGGTTGTGTCCATGGGAAACTCCCTTCGTACACGTTACTTGGTCTCGGTCGACTGCGCGTCGGTCTTCTTCTGATAGTCGGTCAAGGCCGCTTTAATGGCATCTTCCGCGAGGACGGAGCAGTGAATTTTCACCGGCGGAAGATTCAATTCTTGAACGATGTCCGTATTCTTGATCTTCTGGGCTTCCTCGATCGTCTTTCCCTTCAGCCATTCGGTGGCTAAACTGGAGCTGGCGATGGCTGAACCGCAGCCGAAGGTCTTGAATTTGGCATCAACGATCGTATCGTTCTGCACCTTGATCTGTAGCTTCATGACGTCGCCGCACTCCGGGGCTCCCACCATCCCGGTGCCCACGCCTTCCTCGTCTTTCTTAAAGCTCCCCATGTTGCGGGGGTTGTTGAAATGATCGACGACTTTATCGCTATATGCCATAGAAACCTCCCTCGTATCTCGTTGTTCGTGAAGCGCTGTTCGTTGATTGTGCGATACGCTTCACGAGGTACGTTTCACGTCTGATGTCGTTAGTGTGCTGCCCATTGAACGGATTTTAAGTCCACGCCTTCTTTCGCCATTTCATAGAGCGGGGACATTTCCCGCAACTTGGTGACGATCTCAATAACCTTCTTAATCGTGTAGTCAATCTCGTCGTCGGTGTTGAAGCGGCCCAAACCGAAGCGAATCGACGAGTGGGCAAGCTCTGTTCCGACGCCGAGTGCCCGCAATACATACGAGGGTTCCAGTGTGGCCGACGTGCAGGCTGAACCGGATGACAGCGCGATATCTTTCATCCCCATGAGCAACGACTCGCCTTCGACATAGGCGAACGAAATGTTGAGGTTCCCCGGTAACCGATTTGTCGGATGCCCATTGAGATAGCTTTCTTCCAGAGCGGCCATAATGTCGGTCTGAAGGTGATCCCGCATCTTGCTCAGCCGTGCCGCTTCTGCGGTCATCTCCTGCTCGCAGAGTTCACAGGCCTTTCCAAATCCAACGATCAATGGAACCGGTAAGGTGCCGGAGCGCATGCCGCGTTCATGTCCGCCTCCGTCCATCTGGGAAGCGATCCGAACACGAGGGTTTCGTTTTCTGACGTAAAGCGCACCGACTCCCTTGGGACCGTAGATTTTATGGGATGTAAAAGACATGAGATCAATACCCATGGCTTGGACATCGACGGGAATTTTCCCGACGCCCTGCGTCGCATCGCAATGAAAGAGGACACCTTTCGCTTTCGCAATCTTGCCGATCTCCTGGATGGGATTGATCGTGCCGATTTCGTTGTTGGCCAGCATGACCGAGATCAGGATCGTCTTATCGGTGATCGCATTCTGCACATCTTGAGGATTCACCATGCCGTACTTATCGACCGGCAGATAGGTCACAGTCGCCAGCCCTTTGGCTTCAAGGGACTTGGCAGTATCGAGCACGGCCCGATGCTCCGTAGACGAGGTGATGATATGGGTCCCTTTTTCCTTGTACATCTCCAAGGCACCCTTCAGCGCCAGGTTGTCTGACTCAGTGGCGCCGCTGGTGAAGACGATTTCTTTGCCGTCGGCGTTGATCAGCTTCGCAATCTGCTTTCGGGCATGCTCCACGGCTTCTTCCGCGGCCCACCCGAAGGCGTGGTTGCGGCTGGCGGCGTTGCCGAATTTCTCTACGAAATACGGCAGCATGGCCTCCAGAACTCTCGGATCCATGGGAGTGGTGGAATGGTTGTCGAGGAAAATGGGAAGCTTCATCATTCGACTCCTTGTGTCGAGGGAGATTGAATCGTAATCAGGGGTGTGCCACCCAGCATGTCTCCCAACGTCATGTTGTTCAGTAACTGATAGATGCTATCTTGAATTTTCAGGAGCGGCGTGCGGATGTTGCAGTGTTCGCGCTGCATACAGAATTCGCCCTCTTTTTCATGCGAACAGTCCGTGATGGCGAGCGGCCCTTCAATGCTCTCCAGGATCTGCGCGATGGTAATCTGTCTGGCGCTTCGAGCCAGGAGATAGCCCCCTTTGGGGCCGTTGTGGCTTTCGATCAAGCCATTTTTTGAGAGTACCTGGAGGACCTTGGCCAACAACTCCAGGGGAATGTTGTATTCCTCAGCGATCTCTTTTGTATTCACCACACGACCAGGAGTGATATCGCCGAACTGGACCGACGCGATATGCTGTAAGGCCATGAGGGCATAGTCGGCTTTTTTAGAGATCTTCAACATTGCTATTGCCGATCGTTATGATCGGAGACTATAATGATCTCCGATCTATATGGTCGGATAAAGACTAGCATGCAGATTTCGTTGATGTCAAGGCAGGACGGCGTTAGACGATGGCATAGAAAGGAATCGGTACATGGGCGGGACTAACCCTTATATTGAGAAGACGGACTACGAGCTTCCAAAAGTTTCGTATACCCTCACTTTTATACAGCCGAACGGAGACTCAACGACCGTTACCGTCGATCCTGAAAAGCTTCCCCATGGAGAGACTGGCCTCCCCGGTAGCATTCTGGATATTGCAATGGGTCACGGAGTGGATCTGGAGCATGTGTGTGGCGGGGTCTGCGCCTGTTCGACCTGCCACGTGATCGTGAAGCAGGGGCTGGAAACGTGCAACGAAGGCACGGATGATGAGTATGATCAGTTGGATGAGGCGCCCATGACGACGCTACAGTCTCGGCTAGGGTGTCAATGTGTGCCCAACGGAACGAAGAACATTGTCGTTGAGATCCCCGCCGTCAACAAGAATCTTGTTCGAGAGGCGCACTAGGCCATCAACATTTGTCGCCGTGTCATTCCTTAAACCTCCAGGCGAGACGAATCTGATGATGAAGGGTTCCTGAATGGCCATTCAGTCGTACGTCTCCATCTTCACTTCCTTCCGGTCGTAACCCTGTTCCATAAAGTAGGCACGGAGCGGACGGGCAAACGCTTTGGTTCCGCACAGAAAGGGCACGACTTTGGGTTGTCCTGTGACCATCGGTGTAAGCATCATCAACGTTTTCTCCACCGCGTCCGCCTCGCCGTTCTGAGCGACCAGGGGAAGGTAGCGGAACGAGGGCTGCTGCATGGCTAGAGTGAGCCATTCCTGATGAAATACGCTCTCTTCATCGCTCGGGGCTACCGCCATCAAAAGGACCGGAGTCTGAATTTTTGACGCAAATATCTGCTTGAGAAGGCATCGTATCGGCACAAGGCCTGTATACCGCCCAATCAGCAAGAGTTCCCGGTCGAGGGTTTGAGGGAGAATGAAGTTTCCATACGGGCCCGAGAGGGAGATCTCATCTCCCGACTTCAATTGGTAGAGATAATTGGAGCCAAGCCCGCCGGGAACACAATCGAAGACCAGGGTCAACTCACCATAGGGCGATGAGGGGTCGGCCATGGAGTATGCACGATTGAGCGGCGGCTTTGGTCCCACCGGCAGTTTGAGGGAGACCCACTGTCCGGGCTGAAAGGAAATTCTTGTCGTCTTGGGTTTGACCACCAGTTGGCGGACATGGGGCGTGAGATCAGTCACCGAAAGCACTGTGGCAGGTTGCGTCAGTTCCGCCATAAAGATCTCTGATTATCGTCATAGCAGAAGCTGTCTGGAGATGGAAGGACCGGCGCGATGTACAAGGATTTTCACAGCGTGGTATAGATGTCGTTGTCGAGTACATCTTGCAAGGGGACAACGCCGTTATGAACCAGGTCCGTGTCCGATTCGCTCCCAGCCCGACAGGATTCCTTCACATCGGAGGAGTGCGTACAGCACTCTTTAACTGGCTTTTTGCGCGTCAGCAACAGGGTGTCTTCATCCTTCGCATTGAGGATACCGACCAGAGTCGCTCAACGGATGAATCGATTCAAGCCATCCTCGATGGGATGAAATGGGTCGGTCTCGATTGGGATGAAGGTCCGTTTCGCCAGACCGAACGGATGGATCTGTATCGCCAACATGCCATGCAGTTGTTTGAGACTGGGCGTGCGTACTGGTGTGTATGCAAAGCTGAGGAACTGGAGGCTCGGCGAAAAGAAGCGGAAGCCAAAGGGGGATCACCTCGGTATGACGGTCGCTGTCGCAATTTGAGAATAACCACTCCGCCTGGAGATGCCGCGCTTCGGTTCAAAGCCCCGCAAGAGGGGCAGACGGTTGTCGATGACTTGATTAAAGGGAAGATCGAGTTCGACAATGCCATCTTGGATGACGTGATTATTCTTCGATCAAACGGCTATCCGACGTACAATTTTTCGGTCGTGGTCGATGACGCCTTGATGCACATTACGCACGTCGTGCGGGGAGATGATCATCTGACGAACACGCCACGGCAGATTCCGATCTTCGAGGCGCTGGGCTTTGCCGTTCCACGCTTCGGCCATTTACCGATGATTTTGGGATCGGACAAAACACGGCTATCCAAACGCCACGGGGCCACCTCAATCTTGGCCTACAAAGACATGGGGTATCTTCCCGATGCGATGGTCAATTATTTGGTCCGACTGGGCTGGTCGCACGGGGATCAAGAACTCTTTACCCGGCAGGAGCTGATTGAAAAGTTTTCATGGGATCATGTGCAAAAGTCGGCGGCCGTCTTCAATCCCGACAAACTCGTATGGTTGAACGCCGAATATATTAAAACCAGCCCTCCGCACCAGGTGGCCCGAGCGCTGGTGCCGTTGTTGGAGCAAGCAGGGTTGCAGAAGGAAGTTGAGCTTGTCTCGGACGAATGGCTCGCACAGCTGGTCGTATTGGTGAAAGAGCGGGCGAAGACGCTGGTCGAGATGGTGGACTGGGTCAAACCCTATTTCGGGCACGAGGTCTCGTTCGAGGTGGAAGCAGCCAAGAAATTTTTGACGCCGGCCAGCGCTCCGTTGCTGCAGAAGCTGCTCGCTCGCTTCGAGGCATTTCCAAGTTTTTCCAAGCCAGCGTGGGAAGAGA
>CABVRS010000104.1:6468-7694 GCA_902500745.1 uncultured Nitrospira sp. | reverse complement strand
GGCCCTCGTACTGTGAGTGTGTATCAAAACAACACAGGTTGATCTACTGATCGAGCCTCATGGTTGCTACAGATATGACAAAAAGATTCAGAGGACGGATGTGATACACGCAACCGGTGGGGTCAGGCAGGTGGGTTACGGATTAGGTACGATCAATGTGATCGGAGAGGAGAGGTGGTGGACAAACGCCTTATGGTTACATATTGTAGGCACGTCACTACACAATAGGGGGTCTTATGCGGATGGAGTTGCGCGAAGCGAACCAGCAGTTTTCCCGGTTGGTGAAAGCCGTCAAACAAGGCAAGGAAGTGCTCTTGACTGAACGTGGGAAACCACTGGCCGTTGTGAAGTTGATTGAGGAATACGGCGATGCGCATGCGGCCGTGCGAAGGTTAGAAACCGTCGGGCTGTTACGCGCGGCATCGAAACGACGGGCACTCCCCGCGTGGAGTGCCCGCCTCATCCGTGGTGTGCCGGTATCCCACACCGTCATGAAGGATAGAGAAGAACGGTGACTCCCCGTCAGTGGGCCTACTTCAATACCAGCGTGTTGATGAAACGGTATGTCCAGGAGGCAGGTTCAAGCGCCGTGCGTCGCCTCTTGCAGCAATTTCGGTTTCTAGCGTCCTCAATTATGCCGGTCGAGGCCATGTCGGCGATCAGTCGGCGACGGGTGTCCGGCGACCTCACGCCGAGAGATTTTCTCGCCATCCGATCAAGGCTGCGGAAAGATCGAGATTATTGGGAACTTGTGGAGGCAGGCGAATCGGTCCTCTTGCAAGCTGAAGAATTGGTTCAGCAAGCAAATGTGCGTACGCTCGATGCGATACATCTGGCATCGGCGATGATATTCAAGTCTGAGTCGAGGCTGACGATTCCCTTTATTACCGGCGATACGAAGCAGCGTGATGCCGCTCATCTGTTGGGTTTCACTGTCATCTGGGTGGAATAGCCTGCATTGGTTCGTGGCGAAGCCCACCAGGTAGCCTATCTCGTGAAGTGTCTCGGCCAACGGTTTCAAGTTTCATGTTTCAAGTTTGAGGTGTTTGGTTCCTGCACAACGTGAAACGTTGAACATGAAATCTGGAACTCAGAATCAAAGGAGCGAACGACGAATCTTGTCGCAGCGGCGGAACGCCTCACGTCTGATCGTATTGTCGTGGTATTCAGACCGCCTCGATTTTGATTCCCAGTCAGTGAGGCCCGAACACGCCCTCAAGAAATCC
>CABVRS010000104.1:3231-6368 GCA_902500745.1 uncultured Nitrospira sp. | reverse complement strand
CCGCCTCGATTTTGATTCCCAGTCAGTGAGGCCCGAACACGCCCTCAAGAAATCCCGGCAATGGCGGGCCGCCGGCGGCACCGGTCATCGGGATTTCTACCATCTCATCCTTCGCGAAGCCCGGACCGCTTGGTTGAACCCGATTCTGGTTGCCGACATGGCCGTTGGGGACGAACAGTTGCGGGTGGTCGAACGGCGCGGCGGCGATCCGTACCCGCTCGTCTGTGAGGGCTTCCAACCAGGCCACCACGGCATCGACTTCATCTGACGTCATGTTGGCGATCCCAAGCGGCTCGATCGGCGTGCCATCCCGTTGCGTGATCGGCGCGACGTTTCCTCCACGGCTGTAGAACAGGACTGCCTCGCGGAGCGAATGGGTGTCGCCGTTATGAAAATAGGGAGCCGTCAAGGCAACATTGCGTAGTGATGGAATCTTAAACGCACCCTCGATGCCGAAGCCTTTGATGACCGCCGCACCGTCGAAGCTCGAAGGCGGCGAGTCGGGGAAGCGGCGTTTACTGTGCGAGAGGGGCCCGAACGCATCGCTCGCGCCCACACCTAAGTCGTCGTCCGTCGGCCGTACGCCGATATTGTTGAAGCCTTTATCGATAACATTGCCGTCGCGGTTGCGCACAGGGCCATTGGCGGCCAACCCAATTCGCCGGACTGAGGCGTCGGTGAGTTCGGCGCTCTCGTGGCAGTTGCTGCAGCGCAGATTGTTCGGGCCACGGGTCCGATCGTTGAACAGGTGCGCACCGAAGAGCGCAAAGCGGGTGATGTGGTTGGGATTCTGGTTGGTCCAGGGATTGAGCGCGGGATCGGTGGCATTTGGGTGGTCTCGTCGGAATCGGTCCCATGGGGTGTCGTCGGAGACCAAGGTCGTTTCATACAGTTGAACAGCCAGACCGAAGAACAGCGCAAAGTTGTACTCCAGCAACGTGTATTCGTCGGTGTTCGGGTTTCTGTCTCGTTGATCGACGATCGACACCGTGCCGTCCTCTGCCACCTGAACGAATTGTTCGCTCTGCCAATACTTCTCCTGGAAGGCCGACCGGATCATGGCATTGTAGGACTTCACTCGGAGGCCGCGTTCCGGGTAGCGGCTGAGCGGACCCAATACACTGTCGGATGGGTCGACCAGTTGTTGCTGGAGAGGGCGTACGCCGTGGACGCGCTTGCCGAGGCGGCGGCTGTGCTTGCCTCTTCGGAGATCACGTGCGATCGCTTGCGTGGTGCGACCTGGGACGGCCATCTCGATCTCGCTGACGATCGGGCCGACGGCCTGTGAAGCCAGGCTGGAGTTCACCAGCGCGACTTGAACCTCGGCCAGACTTCCACCTATCGACGCCATCACGCGGGCCTCGGGGTCCCGAGCGCCCAGTGGATTGACGCCGTTGAAGATATTCTCGGCGCGACCGTCCCAGAACTGGCGATGATAGAACACTGCGTTGATCATCGACGGCGTGTTGCGCGGTTCCACTCGACGGGTCTTGAGTCGGCCCACCTGGTAGCCTAGTGGATCAGGACCTCGGTCGAGATATGGTACGCCCTGCGAACTGACGACGTCGTTGCTGTCGGTTGCTGAGTCGAGTGCGCCGCGTTGCCCGGCAATCGCAAGGCGGGTGAGGGGAAACTCGGAGCCAGTCAGTTGGTAGTTCGAACCGCCGGTTTTGAAAGTCAGGTCCTGTTGCGGCACATGCTTGAGTCCCGGCGACAGCTGATTCTTCGAGCGTGGGTCGGCACCCGCGCGAAAATGGCAGCTCGCGCAGGCCTGCACCCCGTCACTGCCGATCTGCATGTCCCAGAACAGGGCCTTGCCCAAGGCGATGGCCGCTTGCTTATCCTTGACATACTCCATGAGATCCTGATCGCTCGGGCCTGGCACCGGTACGCCGCGCAGGTCGCCGGGGAGATTCGTGAGGTCACTAGTTGCGGGCGGATTCAACACACGAGGAATCGTGCCATCTCCGGTGAGGGCTTGTAGTGTGGATGTGGACAGGACGAACAGCGTGACCAGACCGAGTGAGACATGCGCGGTTTTCATACAGCCTCCTGCATTCATGTATCTGCGCTCCGGCCGGCGCTGCCAATGGTTGCTACCGATGGGTTCTGATGGCCCGTTGATTCACTGGCCCATGGCTATCATGGAGATTCGGGCATTCGCCAGAGCCCGTGCTTACGTATGCACCAGATGTGAAAGTAATTGTCGACGTGATGGGCAAGTGCTCAAAATCTCGACAACAACAGTAGGTAATCGACAGAAACCGTATGGTCAATCAGTCGTGCGGTCTTCTCAGGTTTCGTTGTCCAAGCAAAAGCGAGCTGAACGAAAGGATCGGTGGAGATCCCCCATCCAGCCCGTTTTCCCGTGCTCGCTGTCTTGAGTCTCTGTGACGGTACCGCGAGCTACTGTTTCACCCCGTTGGCCGTGCCGAGCGCGCCGAACGTGTTCTCCCAGCGGCCGATAAACGACTTCTTGTTGCGGTGCAATTGCAGATCGAAGCTGGAGACGAACGGACGGCCGAACGGCGTGAAATCCATCGTCAGTTCAGCGGAGCAGTCTTCCTTCACGGTCGCCTCGCCGGTAAATTTCAGGCCGGTCAAGGGATTGCCCTGATCATCGGTCAAGGAAAAGTCACAGCTGCCTTCCGCTTTTCCGTTCTCAATTGAAAACCTACAGACACCGGTATGAGGATTCGCTCTCACTTCTGCTTGATAGGAGACCCAGTGACCTCTGAGATCTCGCTTCTGACAACGGCCTTCCTCTTCGAAAAACGCGTGAGCCTGGCTGCAGAGGATGAGTGATACAACGGCGGTCGACCACAACATGCGCTTCATGACGATGCTCCTTTGGTGGTGAAGTCTTGATGAGTATGTCTTGACGGAGGGAGAGGTAGCAGGAGTCGGGAACGCGCCGCCAGCAACGGTGCTTTCCGATGCAACACATGTGATGGAAAATAACTCTGGCCGCTCGGTATCGATCCTGAGTTTCACATTTCATGTTTCGAGTTTCAGGTTATCCGAACACGTGAAACCTTAAACTTGAAACCTGAAACTGCCATTGAATATTGCGTGTGAATCACATTTCGTTCCGGGTTCGGACGCTTCACGCTTCACGAATGACGAGAGGTGTCCAG
>CABVRS010000104.1:0-3131 GCA_902500745.1 uncultured Nitrospira sp. | reverse complement strand
CATTTCGTTCCGGGTTCGGACGCTTCACGCTTCACGAATGACGAGAGGTGTCCAGCGGCGTATCGGCGGTTGCAGGAGAAGCGGTCGTGAATCATATGGGCGAGGGCGAAACGGCGTTGTTGCGGGTTCTTGACGATATGCACGGTATGACGTATGGTCATACCTGGAGGTGGTCTATGCCACGAGCAAAAGTTGCGGTCTCTCTCGACGAGTCCACGGTCGAACGCTTGGACCGGTTGGTCAAGAAAGCGGCTTTCCCTAGCCGGAGTCAAGCGATACAGGAAGCGGTAGAGGAAAAGCTCTCTCGCCTGGAACGAAGCCGGTTAGCTCGAGAGTGCGCCAAGCTCGATCCTGAGTTCGAGAAGGCCATGGCCGAAGAGGGATTGTCCGAGGACGTGACGGAATGGCCCGCATACTGAGAGGAGAGATTCGTTGGGCGGATCTCAATCCGGTCCAGGGCAGAGAACAAGCCGGGCGGCGTCCAGTCCTGGTTCTCAGTCATGATGTCTTTAACGAGCGATCGGGGACTGTTATTGCCGTGGCGCTCACCAGTGTACCTCAACGGGCCGGCTTTCCCCTCACGTTCGAGCTTCAATCCAAGGGGTTGCCGAAGAAATCCTGGGTGAAGGTCAGCCAGATACGAACACTCGCGGTGGAACGAATCGGTGGCCGTTTGGGTACAGCTGGGCCAGAAGAACTGAACCAGGTTATCGAGGGACTAAGAGAAATCATCGGTGATTAGCCCGCGCTGGTGTGTGACGAAACCTACCGGACAGCGTATAGCGTGAAGCGTCGTTCGTGAAGCAAATCGGCGAACAGTTTCAAATTTCACGTTTTAGGTTTCGAGTTTCAGATTATCCGAACACGTGAAACCTTAAACTTGAAACCTGAAACTGCCATTGAATATTGCGTGTGAAGCGCATTTCGTTCCGGATTCGGACGCTTCACGCCTCACGAATGACGAGCGACGCATCTATCTCCACGTCGGCCATTCCACATCTGGGTCCTTGAACACCGGTTGGCGGGGGGTCGACTTTTGCCTCAGGCCCCGTTGGCTCCTTGGACGGCGACGGTTCTGCATGATCACCTGATCGATAAGATCGCCGCAGGTGAGACATCGCCAGGCACGAATATGGTCATGCTCACCGCCGCGCAATACATCGAGGGGATCGAGTGGATCGACCGGATGCATGAGCCCTTCGCAGCGCCGACAGGTTACCCGATCCATGTTGTTGCCTCCTCATGAACAGTCCGCCCCTGTGTGAGGCGTTCAATCGGCCATTCATCAGCATCGTCAGACCCTGTCCCGGACGACGTACGCGAGACCGATGCTCTGTTGAGTTCAGCGTGCAGCAATCGCTCAATGTGCGCGGTGTCGATGGGTTTAACCAAGATATGGCGAACGCCTCCACTGGTCGCAATCTGAATCAGGTTTCCGCTCGCCCGGTATCCCATGGTGACCACCGAGATGCCGGGACATGTGGCTTCGATCGTATGGAGCAATCGGCGCAGGAGGGGTGGGGAAACCGGCTCGACGGGGCTGAGCCCGATGAACACTGCCTGAGGGTTGAGGCCGTCGCATTCGTTGATCGCGCTCTCGACCGAACGGACAATCACCGCCTGGTAGCCGTGAGCCGCAAGCCACTCCGCGAGCGTGATTCCAAACTCAAGATCGTGCTCCACAATCATCACACAGGCCCTCTTTCTGTTTCTCTGGTTCGTCATCGACTGATCTCCTTGTAGGTCTCAAAGAGTGAGGATCCTAGTTCGTACGATGTATCAAACCATATGTTGTGAAAGACAGGCTACTGAGAGGCGCTACTCATTGCACCAGATATGGTGAAAAAGATTCGCGGGTGATGTGCAGGAACTGGTTAATTGCTTGGGCATGGACGGACATGGGCTCGATTGATTGGTAGTCGAGCCCACAGTTGAAGTATAGAATCTGGGCACATATACGTATCTCCGGTCGAATCACTCAGAGAGCAAGCGCCTCCAGTCCGAGTTCCGTCACATATGTAGCATCTGGAGCGGTCTGCACTGGAGAGTCGGGGCGGGAGAGGCGTATGCTACTGCGACAGCATCAGACGAAGTCCCTGGTTCATGGTGAGATGTTCAGAAGGCACGCGATTCGGACAGACATGCAGATTACAGAAACGATTCGTTCCATCACACTGGCCCTGCTTTTTCTGGTCATCGCGCCGATCCTTGGCCTCGTGGCGGCGTATCTCCATGACAGTCGTTACGACGAACTGCTCGACGATTGGTAGGACGCACAACCCTATTCTCAATTCTCAATGCACGAAACCCACTGGAACCGGTCGGAGTCCCAGTGGGTTTCGCGAATCGCCTGTGTCCTTCACCTCACTGCTAGAAGGCGCATCAGGCATTCTTCCTTCGTCGAAGCGCTCTCGATAGTCAGCCCTCGAATGGCATGAACGCTGAATGCTTCGTTGAGACCCTCACGCGGCCGACTTCCTGGTCCGTGCCGCCAAAAGCCCTGCCAATCCGGACCCGAACAATAGCGCGGCTGCCGGCAATGGTACGGCAGCGAGTTGGGCCGTGCCGTTCAGCGTGAACTGTAATGAGAACCGATTCCATCCCGTCGGCAAGCCCGCAAGCCCACTCAAGCTGCGCGTCCAGCTCAAGCCGGTGAAGGTGTCCGTCGTGTCGTTGAAGGTCCCGGTCGCGTTACCGCCGATGTTCAACGAGAGGCCGGCAGAAGGCAGGAGCGGTCCTGTCAATTTTGCCCCCAGCGCCGTTAGGTCGGCGGTGATGGTCGATCCGCTCGTACTGCTGGTGGGAGCCGGGTTTGGTCCACTTGTGAACAGGGAGAAGGTGTAGGGTCCCAGCGGAACGGGGGCGATAATATTCGGCAGGGGTTGATATTGCCCCATGACGATTTCGCCGGTTCGTGTGAAATTGCCGGACAAGACGGTGCCGCCGCTGCTGTTCTTCAGCGCCACCGACCCGTTCGTGAAGTCCAGTTCTGTGACGGTCGCTGCCTCCGACTGTCCTGGCAGGACGCAAAGCGTCAACAACAGGAGCATCATGGTCAGCCCTGATGTCATTGTCCTCGAAGAGTAGTTCTTCATCATCCTCATCCTATCCTTTCCGGCCAAGAGCCGCGC
>CABVRS010000103.1 GCA_902500745.1 uncultured Nitrospira sp. | reverse complement strand
AATGAGAAACGGAGGCTGCCCTTGCCCGACCTTGAACGAACCGATTTCGACGAGTTGTGCCATAGTCTACAACTAATGCCCTAGTTTTTTGCGCAACGCCGCCCCGACAAATCCGCTGAATAACGGATGTGGACGATGCGGACGAGAACTATACTCAGGATGGAACTGGGTGCCTAAAAACCAGGGATGCCCCTTCAACTCGATGATCTCGACGAGGCGGCCATCCGGAGACACTCCACTCAGGACTAACCCTTTCGCGGTCAACTGCTCACGATAGGCGTTGTTGAATTCATAGCGATGCCGATGGCGCTCGCGGACCTCGCTCACTCCGTACATCTTCTGCGCAAGGGTCCCCTCCCCCAGCTTGCAGAGATACGAACCAAGACGCATCGTGCCACCTTTATTACTCACCGCATGCTGATCGGGCATAAGATGAATGACGGGATGAGGCGACCGCTCGTCGAACTCAGCACTATTGGCATCGGTAAGCCCGGCCACATTCCGCGCAAACTCGATTGCGGCGCATTGCATCCCCAAGCACAGACCAAGAAACGGCACCTGGCGTTCACGCGCATACTTGATGGTGGCGACTTTGCCCTCGATCCCTCTGGTCCCGAACCCACCGGGAATCAAGATGCCGTCAGCCTCTCGCAAGATGCGCTCGGTCCCTTGCCGTTCGATGTCTTCAGACTCGATCCAACTGATATGGACCTTGGTTTCATGATCGATCCCGCCGTGGACCAGCGCCTCGCCCAAGCTCTTGTAACATTCCTTCAGGCCCACGTACTTCCCCACCAGCGCGACAGAAATTTCGTGCTTCGGCCGCTTGATCTTCTGCACCATCGCATCCCATTCTCGAAGATTGGGCTGGCCGGTCTCCAAATGGAGCTGCCGTACGATCAATTCATCCAACCCTTCCTTCCGAAACACGATCGGGACTTCATAGATCGTCTCGACGTCTTTCGCGGTGATGACGGCGTCCTTGTCCACGTTACAGAACATGGCAATTTTGCCTTTGAGTTCCGGCGGAATGTAGCGGTCGGTTCGGCACAGCAGAATGTTCGGCTGGATACCGATCTCACGAAGCTTGTTGACCGAATGTTGTGTCGGCTTGGTCTTGAGCTCGCCGGCCGTGCCGATGTAGGGCACTAAGGTCAGGTGAACGTATAAGACGTTATCGCGCCCGACGTCGTACGGCATCTGCCGAATGGCTTCAAGAAACGGCAAGCTTTCAATGTCGCCGACCGTGCCGCCGATCTCAACGATCGTGACATCGATCCCTTTCGAGATACGCATGATCGCCTGTTTGATCTCATCCGTCACATGGGGCACGACCTGAACCGTTCCTCCGAGATAATCTCCTCGCCGCTCTTTCGTGATGACGGAGTGATAAATCCGACCGGTCGTGTAATTGCTCTCTTTGGTCAATGAGAGGGTGGTAAACCGCTCATAATGGCCGAGATCGAGATCCGTCTCGGCTCCATCGTCCGTGACATAGACCTCGCCATGTTGATAGGGATTCATCGTGCCGGGATCGACGTTAATGTACGGATCCAGTTTCAGGAAGGTGATCTTCAACCCCCGGCTCTCCAGCAGGTTTCCGATGGAGGCGGACGCGAGTCCTTTGCCCAGCGATGAGACCACTCCTCCCGTCACAAAAATGAATTTATTCATGGCTGCCCTCTTTCATGGAGATCAGACCGTTCCGAACATGGCGCTCATGACTTGAAAAACACTCCACTCGACTTCAACTCGAGCCTGATTGCGTCATACTGCTGCAGTCGCTCGGCCACATCCGGGACGTCTTCCGGTCGATCAACCCGCAGCGATGCATGCTTGGTTTCCCATACACGGATGCGAATCCCGTGGTCCAACGCACGGAGCTGTTCCAGCTTTTCAGCGTCTTCCAATCGACTTGTCGGCAGGGCCGCCAATCGAAGCAAGGTCTCCTTGGTATAGATGTACAACCCCAGATGGATATAGTGGAGTCCTCCGACCACTCGCCGTTCGGAATCGTCACGCACGAACGGGATCGGAGCGCGCGAAAAATACAGCGCCTCCCCTCGGGCATCCGTCACCACTTTGACCACGGCAGAATTGAGCAGGTCCTCCGTCGGGTCCATCACCCGCTTGAGCGTGCCCATGCTCGCACCGCTTTCGAGAAATGGATCGATCAGATCAGTCAATAGGTCAGGATTTAAGGGGATTTCGTCGCCCTGCAAATCCACGAAATACTCTCCTGTAAACATACGCGCGACGGCAGCCACACGGTCCGTGCCGGTTCGATACTCACCTGCGACGAGCACGGCACGACCACCAAACCGATCGACCGCCTGCTTGATCCGCTCATCATCGGTTGCGACCAACACACTCGAAACCGTTCGGCACGCCACCGCACGCTCGTACACATGCTGAATCATCGGCTTGCCGTTCAGCTCGACCAGCGGCTTCCCTGGAAAACGGGAGGACCCATATCTGGCAGGAATCACAACCGTGACCGATCGTGAACTCTTATTCATCTCCAAACGCCTCGGAGAGCTGTTTGGGCGACACCGTAGCCGTGCCGACCATTCCCACGACGATCCCGGCTGCATAATTGGCCATCATCGCGCCCATCTTGATGTCCGCGCCGGCTCCCAACGCCAATGCGAGGGTCCCGATGACCGTATCGCCGGCGCCGGTGACGTCGTAGACCTGTCGAGCCTTGGTGGGCAAATGCCATGAGACTCCATCACGTTCGTACAGACTCATGCCTTTTTCACCACGCGTGATCAGAACGGACTGGCATCCGAGTCGCTGACGGATCATGGCTCCCGCTTCGTTGATCGTTTGATTGTCATCCCCGTGCATGCCCGATGCCTGCGTCGCTTCGAGGTGGTTTGGAGTGATGACGGTGACCCCTTTATAGAAATTGAAATGCTCGACTTTTGGATCGACAATCACCGGAACCCTACGCAAGGCAGCAAGCCGGATAATCTCAGACATCAATGCGGAAGACACAACTCCCTTGGCATAGTCCGATACCACGATACAGGATAACTCGCGCAGTTTTGATTCGATATACCGAAGCATCTTTTGTCTGAGGACGGCTTTCAATTCGCTACGGCCTTCGATGTCATACCGAACGATTTGTTGGTTATGGGCGATCACGCGACTCTTTTTGGTGGTGGGACGTTCACGATCGACGACAATCCCTCCCAGCGCGCCTCGCATGTGCCCCAATGCTTTGACCAACTGTTTCCCACTTTGGTCAGCCCCGATCACGCCACAAAGATGGGCCTTCCCTCCCAATGCCACGATATTACTGTAGACATTGGCGGCTCCACCCAGCCGAATCGACTCGGATTCGACATGAACGACTGGGACCGGCGCTTCCGGAGAGATCCGGCTCACTCGTCCCATCACATACTGATCAAGGATCAGGTCCCCGATGACCAGGACGGATGCCTGCGGGAACCGTTGAAGATACTGTCGCAGCTCTCTAGGGGATGGAGTCTCACCGTCCCCTTTCGAGCTTTCATTCTGACGCGGGGCGCCGCTTTTCTTTACTGAATGGCCTTGCCGAATCGTTCCCATCGCACCCACTCCGTCCAATTTCCCTGCCCATTCCAGGACCAATAGATCCGAAACGCCTTGCCGCGGATCTTCTCTTCTCGCACATACCCCCAGAACCGGCTGTCCAGACTCTGGTCGCGATTGTCGCCCATGACAAAATAGGATCCGTCAGGGACCGTCACCGGTCCGAAGTTATCGCGGGGATTGACGCTACTATCGATAATCCCGGGGTCGATTCGTTGGGTAAAGGCTTTATCCTCGAGCGGTTGTCCGTTCACTAGGACGACTTTGTTCCGAAGCTGGATGGTATCTCCGGGTAATCCCACGATTCGCTTAATGAAGTCTTTTTCTTCATCTTCAGGGAAGCGAAACACGACAATGTCCCCACGTTCCGGCTTGCCGAATGTGATGACGGTGGCGGAGGTGTAACAATTCACCGGCGGAAAACTCCAGATCATTTTGCAGTCCGTCGGCCACTGCAGGCCATAGGACAACTTGCTGACCAAGATGTGATCGCCGATCTGCAAGGTGGGAATCATCGATCCCGAGGGAATCTTGAAGGCCTGCACGACGAACACACGAATCGCGAAAGCCAACAGCATGGCCACGATGATCGCTTCCGCATACTCTCGGACGAGGGACTTCCGTCCCGGTTGATCCGCGTTCTCCGTCGGCTTGGCTCCGGACAGGGACGGCTCTCCGGCCCGTGGGGAACCGGACAGCTTCTCAACATTTCTCGGATTTTGATCGAGGCTCATTCGTCTCCGACTTTCAAGATCGCCAAGAAGGCTTCCTGCGGGACTTCAACACTCCCGACTGCTTTCATGCGTTTCTTTCCTTCCTTCTGTTTCTCCAGCAACTTCCGTTTTCTCGTAATATCGCCGCCATAGCATTTCGCCAGCACGTTCTTCTTCATCGCCCCGATGGTCTCACGCGCCACGATCTTGCTGCCGATCGCGGCCTGAATCGCAATCTCGTACATCTGCCGGGGAATCAGCTCCTTCATTTTCTCCGCGAGCTGACGCCCACGCTGGACGGAACGGTCCTTGTGCGTGATAAACGACAAGGCATCGACCGCTTCGCCGTTCAAGAGAATATCGAGCCTGACAAGATCGGACTCACGGTAGCCGAGCACCTCGTAGTCGAGCGACGCATAGCCCTGTGTGCGCGACTTGAGCTTATCGTAAAAATCGAGAATGACCTCGTTGAGCGGCAGTTCATAACTGATCACGACCCTGGTCGGATCGAGAAAATGCATGCCCTTCTGGATGCCTCGACGCTCCTGACACAGCTGGAGAATCGCCCCCATGTACCGCTCGGGCGTAATGATCGAGGCCAAAATAAACGGCTCTTCGAATGACGCGATACTACTGGGGGGCGGGAGCTGCGTCGGGTTATTAACCTCCAACACGTCGCCCTTTGTCGTCAGGACGCGATAGACGACCGTTGGGGCGGTCGTGAGGAGCGTGAGATTATATTCACGCTCGAGCCGCTCCTGAATGATCTCCATGTGGAGCAGGCCCAAAAAGCCGCAGCGAAAACCGAACCCCAATGCGAGCGATGTCTCAGGCTCGTAGGCGAACGAGGAATCGTTCAGTCGCAGTTTCACCAACGCATCGCGTAAATCTTCATAGCGGCTCGTGTCGGTGGGATAAAGCCCGCAGAATACCAGCGGCTTGACCTCCTTGTATCCGGGAAACGGCACAGCGGTCGGCGCCACGGCGTCCGTCAGCGTATCACCGATTTTGACATCGGCGACTTCTCGCATGTTGGCACAGAGGTATCCCACCTCGCCGGTCAGCAGTTCAGATTTCTTGGTTCGTTTTGGAGTGAACTGGCCGACTTCCATCACCTCAAACGTCCGATTATTCGACATCACTTTGATCTTCATGCCGGGTCGAATGGATCCGTCCACCAGCCGCGCAAGCACGATCACCCCCTGATAATTATCGAACCAGGAGTCAAAAATAAGCGCCTTCAGCGGGGCCTGTGGATCACCGGAGGGAGAAGGAACTCTGGCAATGATCGCTTCCAACACCTCCGGTACGCCTTTGCCTTCCTTCGCGCTGATGGGCAGCGCATCGTCGGCGTCGAGCTGGAGCACCTCCGAGATCGAGTGCTTCGTGCCTTCGATATCTGAACTCGCCAGATCGATCTTATTGATGACCGGGATAATCGTGAGGTTATTGGCCATCGCCAAATTCACATTGGCAATGGTCTGTGCCTGCACCCCTTGCGTCGCGTCGACGAGCAACAGCGCCCCCTCACAGGCCGCGAGGCTCCGTGAGACTTCATAGGTAAAATCGACATGCCCGGGCGTATCGATCAAATGCAAGGCATACGTCTTCCCATCCTGTGCTCGGTACCTGATGGCCACTGCGTGGGCTTTGATCGTAATGCCACGTTCCCGCTCGAGATCCATGGCATCGAGGATCTGTTCTTTGGCCTCTCGAGCAGTGACTGCACCAGTAGCTTCTAGGAACCGGTCAGCGAGGGTTGATTTGCCGTGATCGATATGAGCAATGATTGAAAAATTGCGTATAAGGCTTTGCAAATCCTAGCTCATTCGTAAAAAATCGGTTCATTATAGTAACTGCCTCAGAGGTTGTCAAAGAGATCACCTGCCCTTATAATCACACCCCGCATCCGACTGATCGTCTCGTCGTCACGCGTCATTCCCTCCCTAATCGGTTATGACCGCTGTCCTTCTTCACGGTAAGACGAGAAGACGAGCGACCAGTGATAGATGGTCCGTGATTGAAAGCCATGGCACGACAACCCTCAACCCGACAACTGATCGATTGGGACCGTCGCTATCTGTGGCATCCGTTTACCCAAATGCAGGAGTGGGGGCAGGAAGACCCGCTGATCATCGAACGGGGGAAGGGCTCCTATCTCATCGATACGGAGGGGAAGAAATATCTCGACGGCACCTCATCGATCTGGGTCAATCTCCACGGACATCGACATCCCATCCTTAACCGTGCCATCAAAAAGCAACTCGACAAGATTGCCCACTCGACCTTTCTGGGCCTTTCCAATCCACCGGCCATTGAGCTTGCGCGCGAGCTGATTCGAATTGCTCCGAATGGCCTCACCCGTGTCTTCTATTCCGACAACGGCTCAACGGCGGTTGAAATCGCGCTGAAGATGGCCGTCCAATATTGGCAGCAGCGGCACCCGAAGGCAGGCCCTAAGAACACGTTTCTCCACCTGAAACTGGCCTATCATGGAGATACGATCGGCGCAGTAAGCGTCGGCAACATTGCGTTGTTCCATTCTCGCTTCACGCCGCTGCTCTTTCCCACCGTGGAGGCAGAACCACCTCATTGTTACCGTTGTCCGCTCAAACTCACCTACCCCTCGTGCCGGATGGCCTGCCTCGATCCGATCGAACACATACTGAAGAGTCGTCATCGTGACCTCGCCGGATTCATCATCGAACCACTGATGCAGGCCGCCGCCGGCATGATTCCCCAGCCAGCCGGCTACCTGAAACGAATTCGAGAGCTCTGCGCGAAATATCATGTACTCTTGATCACCGACGAAGTTGCAACCGGCTTTGGACGAACCGGAAAGATGTTCGCCTGCGAGCACGAAGGGGTGACGCCTGATCTGATGGCCCTCAGCAAGGGACTAACCGGCGGGTACATGCCATTGGCGGCCACATTGACGACCGATGAAATCTACCAAGGATTTCTCGGGACCTATGACGAGTTCAAGACCTTCTTCCATGGTCATAGTTTTACCGGCAATCCACTGGGATGCGCCCTTGCGCTCGCCAATCTCGACATATTCAAGACGGAAAAAACATTGGCGCGCCTGCAACCCAAGATCAAATTGCTCACGCGACTCCTGCAGCCGTTTCAGCAGCTGTCGCAGGTCGGCGACATTCGCCAAAGCGGATTCATGGCCGGTATCGAATTAGTCCAAGATCAGATCACGAAAGAACCCTATCCGCTCAGTATCAAAGCTGGTCATCGCGTCGCCGCGATCGCCCGGTCCAAGGGGCTGATCTTGAGACCAATCGGTAATGTGCTCGTGCTCATTCCGCCCCTCTCGACAACTGCCGAAGAATTGAAGAAAATGGTGGAAATCCTCACTGAATCCATAGAGACTTTGCACATCGACTGAGTATCATC
>CABVRS010000102.1:3490-7718 GCA_902500745.1 uncultured Nitrospira sp. | reverse complement strand
AAAGCGGCGAAGGTCTCGCCTGAGGCCAAGCCTCGCGAGCTGAAGGGGACGGTCGCAGAGACGCTCTATAAGACGTTGCAAGAGACGAAAATCATGGCGCCTCCGACCAACTGCATTTCTCCGATCGGCGAAAAGGCGATTCTCGCAGGGCTTTACAAACAGATCAAAGGTGAATTTTACACGGCGGTCAGTCGGCCACCGGCAGTCTATCGGGGTAACCCATTCATCATCGAAGCTGGCCTCGCATACGGGAACAGACCGCAGGACCAAACGAAACCGCAGCAGCCGGCCATGCCAAAAGCCGAAGGGGAGCACGAGGAGGAAGATTCCGAACTTGCCCGCGTGATTCGCTACGCGAATCGAGTACCGCTCCTGTATCAGCAATCGGCCTGCTCCACGTTCAAGGCCGTCCTGAGCACGAGCTGGAAAAACTACGGCTTATCCCAGTCCCGTGGGGCTCTTCCCGGTGGACCGATGGTGATCTTCGTTCATATGGCGTCGGTCTGGGTGCCGTTTACCAGTGAGTCCAAGGAAGCGATCGCGGATTATGATGAGATCCAAAAGGAAATCACTCTGGCGCTGCGTGAGTGTGGCAGGCGGCTGGGGCTCTTCGTACGCCGGCGTGAGCGGGCGGCCAGCGAATTTCGGCGGCGGAATATTTTTGAATTGTACATCGAAGAGGTTGTAGAGGCCTGCAATCGACTCAAAGGGGGGACGCTGCCGAAGCAAAAGCTCAAGGAGCAGCTTCAGAAGATTGCGTCGTCTCGTACAGGCGGGCAGAAAACGGATGAAGCACTCGGGAAGACCGGGGCTGGTCCTGAAGGCCTCCCCCATTCAATTATCGTCACGGCGGATGGAGTCGAGGGCGAAACCGCCTTGGCGACCCAGGTTGAATCAGATCAGGGCCTAGCGGCGCCGACAGTAGACCCAGACCTTCTTGGTGACCCCTCGCCGGAACACAAACCTGCTGCGAAAGAGAAGGCTACCAAGTCGAGTCAGGCCAACCATCCACCCAAGAAGACAACTGCGAAATCAGATCAGGTTACACCCGTTGCCAGCCAGTCCAAGGCAAAGAAGAAATCAAGTGCCAAATCTACCAGGTCATCGAAGACCGCGGCTTCAAGGAAATCCAAATAGGACACCATGACGACCAAGACAAAGAAAACGACTCTGGTCGAGAAGAAGTTGATCAGTCTGGCTGATATTGTGATCCAGTCGGCCGAACGATCAAAAGACCCTACGTTTCAGATTCCTATCCGCGCCCTCTCTAACGTGTCCTTCAATGAACGGAAGGGTCTCATCGAGATGGGCGCCAAGAAGCAGGAGCGGTCGTTTTTCAACGTCGGCATGGCGAAGAAATTCATGCAGACGGTCCTCGTGGCGGATGCTCTCTCCGAACTGCAGCGTGCCGAGCTGACTACCTCGCTTCGAGAAATTTACTATCGCACAAAACATACGATCAAAGACTCGCACGAGAACACCTTCGATACCCAGGATGAATCCGATCCCGTGATCGAAGACCTCGAAGTTTCCCTCGCCGCGCTTCGGGAAGAGTTGCATGTGCGTGCGGAGAACAGCGGCAGCATCGTCGGGCCGGTGGTCTTTGGGGACGACGGCGATCGCGTCGATTGCGCGAAGCTGGGGAAAGGCGGGTACTCGGTCCCGTCGATCGTGGAGCCGGAGTATCTGGAGATCCGGCGCTGCACGGCGGACTTTGTGCTGCTTGTTGAAAAAGGTACGCAGTGGAATCGCCTATCGGAAGACAAGTTCTGGCGACGGTATAACTGTATCCTGCTGACGGGCAATGGTCAGCCGCCGCGGGGTGTCCGTCGCCTGGCACGGCGGCTCCATGAAGAATGCAAGTTGCCGGTGTATGTCTTGGTCGACAACGATCCCTGGGGGTACTACATCTATTCCGTTATCAAACAGGGGTCGATCAACCTGGCCTTTGAAAGCCAGCGGATGGCGATTCCAAAAGCCAAATTCATCGGCTTATCCAGCGCCGATCCCGAGCGGTATGAGCTGCCGCGCAATGTCGGGATCAAGCTGAATGAGAAGGACATCGCGCGTGCGAAAGAGCTGATGAACTATACGTGGTTCAAGAAGCCGGCCTGGCAGGCGGAGATCAAGCGCATGTTGACCAACGGGTTGAAGTTCGAACTCGACGCATTGGCCAATAAGGATTTTCAGTACCTGACAAAGAAGTATCTGCCGAGGAAACTCAAAGAAAAAGACTGGCTGGACTGAGCGGCCTCCTATCTGTGCCATCATTGAGCCACCACACGTTCGCTTCCACGAACCGGTTATGAAAAGCTTGCCTGCCTGGACGGCACCCCTTCGTGACTGGCAGCAACGCGCTCTGTCGGCGGTCTGTACCCATCAGTCCAAAGATTTTCTGGCGATGGCCACGCCGGCCGCAGGAAAGACGCGCTTTGCGCTGCGCATAGCGCACGAGTTCATGACGAAACGGGCGGCAGCTCGAGTACTGGTCGTCTGCCCGACGAATCACCTCCGCACGCAATGGTCGGATGCGGCCGGGAAGATGGGGTTACAGCTTGATCCGTCTCTGACCAACGAACAGGCATCTGAAGCGGCTGATTATCATGGCGCCGTCGTTACCTATCAACAAGTCTGCCTGGCACCGACGATCTTTCAAAGGGTGTGCAAGAGTAAAAAGACGTTACTCATCTTCGATGAACTGCACCATGCCGGTGACGGGAAAAACTGGGGGAAGGCGCTGCGCACGGCGTTTGAACCGGCGGTGTTTCGATTGATCTTGTCCGGCACCCCGTTTCGTTCAGACAACAATCCGATCCCGTTTGTTCACTATGAGCGTGACGAGAGCCGGGCGGATTTTGCTTATGGGTATACCGATGCCATTCGCGACAATGTCTGCCGACCCATTGTCTTCCCAAGCTATGAAGGTGAGCTGAGCTGGTTATCAGACGGTCGCGAGCATCAGGCGACATTTCAGGACGGGTTGACGTTCAATCGGCAACGTGAGCGGTTGAAAACGGCGCTGCTGCAAGACACCTGGCTTGGTCCAGTCATCACCGATGCCCACGCACAACTTACGCGTCTTCGCCAGCAGGAGCAACCGGATGCCGGTGGACTGATCGTCTGTATGGACCAAGACCATGCCCGCTGGGTGGCTGAGCTCGTAGCCCGCGTCACCGGGACCAAAGCGGAGGTGGCCGTATCTGATGATCCAGCCGCTTCGCAGACGATCGAAGAATTCGGTGCGAATAAAAAGCTGCAGTGGTTGGTGGCGGTCAACATGGTGAGTGAAGGTGTGGATATTCCACGACTGCGTGTCGGTGTTTACGGCACGAATGTGATCACGGAAATGTATTTCCGGCAGGTCGTGGGCCGGTTTGTTCGAATGCAGGAAGGCTTTCCCAAACCACAACGAGCCTGGCTCTATCTGCCCAAAGATCCCGTGTTGGTGCACTATGCCAAACAGATCAAGGCGGAGCGCGACCATGTGTTGGAAGAGATCATGCCGGCAGGGCAACGAGACTTGTTTGGCCGTGTCACGATCTCAACCAACGAATACATGCCGTTGATGGCTGTATCGAGAATGGATAGTCTGATCGGCGAAGATGAAACGCGAGGGGAGGGCGATGCGACTGCGGTTGTTGGACCGACAGTCTCGCTCCACGAACAGAAACTAGAGCTGCGAGATCTCCACCGACTGCTCGTCAGCGCCGTGTCCAGGACCAGTGGGATCGATCATCGAAAACTCAATGCGGAACTGATCGCACGTACCGGCAGCCGTGTTGATCAAGCGACGGTTGAACAGCTGAAGAAGCGTATTCAATTGCTCGAGAAGTGGAAAGAACGAGGCTATGACGGAAAACGGTGACCAAAGCTATCCATGCAAGACATCACCGCCACTCACTGAGGCAGCTCAACGTTCTGGTCAGATCACGCGGTGATGAGTGCTGCCATCATGATTTGCATTTCCGAGGTCTGAGTTGAATATTCGTATTGTTCGCATAACAGCAGGCTTCTTTCTGTTCAGAGACGGCGGTCGGTTGACCGCCATCCCACAAGTTCATAATGCGTTTGGCATGCACAAGTAGTACAGGGCCTAAAAGGGCGTTCCTACTACCGGGGGCTCGGTTGATTCGAGGGTGCGGCATTGCAGCCCAATGCCGGTGAGCGAACGGGGTTCTTTCCCTGCTTCAAAATGAAGCACGACCGCCGTCGCGACTTGGTTGCTGCC
>CABVRS010000102.1:1714-3390 GCA_902500745.1 uncultured Nitrospira sp. | reverse complement strand
CGTTCCTCTGATGTGAGGCCGACAACGGCATACTCATCCACAGACTCACTATCCGGAATACCTAGTTCGAAAGATGTCCCTCGGAAGCCGGAAATTTCTTCAGATGGAACGGGGGTGCCTGTGAGTCTGACGTCGGTGCCATACCGGTCGGCTTGGGCTACAGTCGTTACAAGGGTAAGTGTCAAGAACACTAAGCTTAGGCACGTTAGCGCGGGTGATTTGTGAATTGGTCTGTTGTATATCATGGACATCTCCCTTGGTGTTCTCTCGATGTACTGTATCATCGTATCTGTCGGACCTCGTCGGTTAGTCGATTTTGTTTGAGGCGGTATGAAGGCAGCTGCCGGGCCGTCCGCCACCGCCACACAATGCGATGGGAACCTTCAGGTAATGGGAGGTCGTTGAGCCAACGGTACGCCATGTGTCATCAGCTCCCAAAGTCTGGAGGCTGATCTTGACATAGGCGAGTTTATTGTCGCTGTAGGGTTCAAGATCCACA
Source organism: uncultured Nitrospira sp. (assembly GCA_902500745.1). Classification (GTDB taxonomy): domain Bacteria; phylum Nitrospirota; class Nitrospiria; order Nitrospirales; family Nitrospiraceae; genus Nitrospira_D. Next base: position 2,891 of record CABVRS010000102.1, on the reverse strand, counting down.
TCCCAGTGGTGATGTCGATTGTCAGGCGCACATACCGTCCCGCCGAACTTTTCCGTCAATCTGGTGTCATCCTCCTTGAAATATTCGATGCGCATTCTCGCGCAGGCCGTAGCCGCGTTATTAATGTGCAGAGTGCCGGTGAGCCTTGGGCTGACTTGAGCCCCTTTCCATGTCCAGATGACCTCACCGGAATTGGTCGGCCCGCTCCCGAGAAAAGTTTCTCCGCCGAAATCGAACCCGTCTTCGGTGATCTTCACTTTGTGATGGACCGGCCCAAGCTTTCTCCGTTGAGATCCCACGATGGTCCAATCCTTCGTGGCGGTCAGCTTTTCGATTGAGACCCGGACCTCATCGATCTTGCTGCTGGTATAGTCGGCCAGATTGACATCCCATTCATGATGTTTGTCATTCGAAGCGCAGACCTGACCGCCGGTCTTTGTCGTCCAAAGTTGTCCCCCGACATAATAGTCCATCCGCATTCTTGCACAGAGGTCTCGTACGTCATTCAGATGTAGATGACCGGATAGCGAGGGGGTGAGCTGTCCGTCAACAAGGTGCCAGTCCAGCCACCCGTCATCGGTCGGTGCGCCGGCGATGAAGGTGTCTCCGCCGAAATCGAATCCGGATTCAGTAATCTTGATCGAGGACCATCCGATCATGGTGGCCTTGAGGTCCTCCGCGAAGGTGACGGGACTTGTGGATGGTCCAACCATTCCCAGCGTGAGGGTTGCACAGAAGAGGGAAATCGCGCTCTTTCGTGGTGAACGTCGCTCACATGAGGGCGTGTTCTTAAGGAAACCGGTGCTGAACGATGTGGTGTACATAACATGCTCCTTTCGCCTCGCCCAACCAGCGTAGATCGTTGCTGGTATGGGCATTGTGTAATGTAGTTATAGGGGACAGGAATTGCGGTTAGCAGGATCAATGCCATTTTGGAAACGACCAAGAATGATTTGCCCATTCATAATTTTGAGGTATGTGGTCTTAACTGGCCTTTCCAAACTCGTCATCGCTGTATCTCATCAGATACAACGCAAGTATTGAAACGGATACAGGAGTGGTGCGATATGGGAAACTCACGGCGGAATCAAGGCGTCGTCTGAATGTGGAATGGGCGGTGCGCCTCGAGAGCCTTGTCAACAGGGAACGATAGAGTTATTTCGTAACCTGGTTCAAC
>CABVRS010000102.1:0-1614 GCA_902500745.1 uncultured Nitrospira sp. | reverse complement strand
CCCTGCAGTTTAGTTCGGAGGCAACATCCAATACGACCAGGCGAGAATAATCGGGGTTGCCACATACATGGCTGTTTTTCCGAAGGCATCGTTGACCCCATAAATCAGGATGCCGGCGATGAAGGCGAAGTAGATATATCCAATTCCCCGATAACTGGCACTGTGGTCTGCCGCCAAGGCGAGGGCCGGCGATCCTAGGATCAATCCGGCTGAGAGTGTGGCTAAACGTTTCATCGTGGTCTCCTTCCAAGACAGATAAAAGGACAGGGCATGTGGACGAAACACGTTGCAGTCGTGGGCATAAAAATGCCCTCGTGGTGATGGATACCAGGAGGGCGTGGGGGTTGTTCTGGAGCGGGGGGCTATAGTGGCGCCGGCAAGATCTAGCAAGGAATCACAGAACACCTCTTTGTCTAAAGGGAAGAGGCATGCTGCGCCTTCTTGCCCAGGAAGTCAAACGAGCGGCTGTCGGTTGAATGTGTGAGATTTGGGAGGGAGAGGTCAGGAAGCAGGGCACATCGGCTTATGGGCAGCGATCATTGAATACCGCCCTTGGTTTGCCACTGATTTCCGTACGATTAGATGATGAGCCTATGACGTAGTACCTATTGACTCTGTTTGCCGGGCACTAATTCTCAGCGACTGCTAGTGCCAGGTAGCCGGCTTATCTGTGGTCTATCGAGAGGGGTCAACTCAATTTCTGCATACACGCCGCGATGGTCGGAGGGCCAGAGGGCATCGCCGTTGGGAAGGCGACCGGGCTGGTCAAAGGTCAACCGACTTGAATGCACGACCGGACTGCTGCCGTTACTCCCCGTAAGCAGGAAAATAAAATCGACACGACGGTCGGCGGTGGGCCATTCCACATGAATGTTTTGCCAAACGGTCCCGCCAGATACACCTGGGTTTGCGGTCCGGAAGACATCAATCAGTCCAGGCTCTTTCTGCCACTCGGTAAGAACGGAAGACTCTTCTCCGGTATTCAAATCGCCCATCAGAATCGCTCGTCCCGCTCCTCGATGTTCGCGGAACAACTCTCCGACTCGTGTGAGCTGACAGTCATCTCCTTTTGCGGTATGGGCGGAAAAAACTTGGATCGGTCCATCCGGTGCGCTGATCTCAGCCCGCAAGAGAATGCGGGGATCCATGCGACGCTGGCACCGAGGCAAATCGTAGACTTCCGAGGCAACGATCGGGTAGCGACTCAGGATCGCCGGTCCCTCTTTGAAGCCGATGGTTGAGGTGATCAGCCGATCCAAGAAACCGATCCCGGAGATGTGCTGGGTGGCAGGTTCGAACACCATTTGATACCCGAGTGCCTCGGCGATGCGTTGTGGAACGTTGCCATGCTTTCGGCTGTCCGACGCTTCTTGCAGAGCGATCACATCAGGTTGTAATCGCTGCAGTTCCTGGATAGTTATGTCGAGCCGTTCTTCGAGGTGGGTGCCGTTCTCGAAAAATCCCGACCACGGTCCGTCGTGGAGCAGGTTGTAGGTGAGGACACGCAGACGAGATGATTCCGCTGGTCCAGGTTCAGCCCACGCAAGGGGATTCCAAAGCAGCAGTGTGAAGGCGAGCCATGGGAAGATAAGGAATGCGCGGTTCATTCTCGTT
>CABVRS010000101.1 GCA_902500745.1 uncultured Nitrospira sp. | reverse complement strand
TACTTAGCCAACTATTACTGGCATGAATTGGCCCAGGATGATCGCCAAGCTTTGGAGCAAAGACGAATGATGCTGCAAGGCTACAACCTCTATGTGAGGCCTGAAGACGATTATGCGGTGTCACAGTTTTTCAGGAAACACGACGAGAAGGATAATGCCATCGGGTATCAGAAATCAGCCTTTGTCTTTCACCTGCTTCGCCGGGAGATCGGGGATGAATCATTTTGGCGAGGGCTGAAGGCTTTTGTCGGCCAGTATCGCAATCAACCGGCTGATTGGGGATCGATCGAGCAAGTCTTTTCTCGAGAAAGCGGACAGAACTTACGCTGGTTTTTTGAGCAATGGGTCGAGCAGTCAGGCGCTCCTGTCGTCTCTCTTGGAGATGCGAGTGCTCGCCGAATCAATAAGGATGGAGACCAAAATGTCTGGCAACTGACCATCCGAATCCAGCAGTCAGAGAAACCTTATCGGATCGCGATTCCCATCAAAGTCGTGATGGAGGACACCAACGAAGTGAGATCCGTGATGCTGAATCCTTCTCGCACCAATATCGTCGAGCTCATACTGCCCAATGCACCACTCTGGGTAGAGCTTGACCCAGAGATGATGACATTCCGTCGGTTAGCCAGGCATCAACTGCCGCCTGTCCTGAACAGTTACGTCACCGATTCATCGAAGACGGTGATGCGCGCATTTTCTGACTCGACATCTCCGTTGGAACAGATTGTGTCTCGTATAGAGGAGCACGAACCGACGGATTCACGAAGGACGAAAGTAGTTGCCCTTGACGGCGCGGTGCTTCCACGTGAAGGCTCGGTCCTGATACTGGCTGATGCTGGCCAGGGGCCAGCCGTTCAATCAGTGGTGCTAGAGTCCTGCGGGGACCGTGCCGCTCTTAGGGAAACAGGTTTTCGGATTGATGGTCAGAGCTATGAGGGGCCAACGATGGCCGTGCTGTTTTCCTGCCATCGGACGAACGTGCCGGGTAGCGTCATCACGGTCCTGTATGGGGTAACGTCCGATGCGGTTGCGAAAGTGGCGCGACTCCTGTTTTATTACGGATGGCACAGTTATGTGATTTTCCAAGATGGTACTGTGAAGACGCGCGAGATATGGCCAGGTCAAGAGGACACCATGGAGGTACGGATTGATGGTATGTCGTAAGATCGTCGGAGTATGGCTGGCAGTGCTTGGTACGTTGATGAGTGCTTCTGTGTTCGCTGAGTCCGCTGATCGCACAAAAGAAACGATTGCCCCCACGCAGTCGATAGAACGACATTTGACGAATATCCGTCAATTGACCTTCGGACGTAAAAACGCAGAGGCCTATTTCTCGTTCGATGGCACCAAGCTGATCTTTCAATCCACCAATGATTGGACCAAGGATGCCCAGGCGACACCATTGAAACCGGCTGCCAGTGGGTTGGGTTGCTATCAGATGTATGTGATGGACTTGCAAAGCGAGACCCTGCGTTTGGTCAGCACTGGTGTGGGCGCGACGACATGCGGCTACTTTTTCCCCGGCGACCGGCGCGTGCTCTATTCTTCCACACATGCAGCTGGGCCGAATTGCCCCCCGCAACCGAAACGGGATGGGGCGTACCGATGGGCGCTCGACGACTATGACATCTATTCGGTCCGTATCGATGGTCAACAAGTGCAGCGGTTGACCGCCACACCAGGCTACGATGCAGAAGCCACGATCTCGCCGAATGGGAAAACGATCGTATGGACATCGGTGAAGGATGGGGATCTGGACTTGTATACGATGAATCTGGACGGCACCAACGTTCGACGTCTTACGGATGACGTGGGTTACGACGGAGGTGCATTCTTTTCACCGGACAGTACGCGCCTTGTCTATCGAGCAGCGCATCCGACCGATCCCGCAGAAATCACCAAGTACAAGGAGCTGTTGGCGCAACGGCTGGTAGAACCCGGGCAGCTGGAAATTTTCGTGATCAATATCGATGGGTCGGGCAAGAAGCAAGTCACCTCGAACGGTGCCTCAAACTTTTCGCCCTACTTTCATCCCGATGGGGAACGCATCGTCTTCTCCTCAAATCTAGAAACGAGAGGAGAGGGGGGGCGCCCCAGCTTCCACCTGTATCTGGTGCGGGACGACGGGACGGCGACGGAGCGGATAACCACCGAGGGACATTTCAACAGTTTCCCTATGTTCTCGCCGGACGGCAAACGGCTGGTTTGGGTATCAGATCGAAATGCCAAGGCTCCGGGCGAGTTTAACGTCTTCTTAGCCGACTGGGTTCCCTAGGGTAAGGTGATTGGCGATGAGCGCTTGGTGACCAGGTCCGGGGATCCAGGAGTCGTTGAGGCACATCCCCCCCACATGGGCTCTTCCTCTCCATTATCTCTTATAAAGGTGTGGCCCTTCGCGGCATTCGGTTGTTCCTGTGCAGCATTGGCTCTCAGTTTTCTCGGCTGGGCTCAGTTTGATCTGCCGGTCACCAAGTATGTGCGATCGGTCACGGTACATCTGCCATGGGACCAACTCACCATTCCCTGGATGGCGGTCACAAGCAATGCCGGAGATTGGATTGGCCAAGGATGGCGTCTCGCCTTGGTGAGCATTCTGCTTCTCGCGATCGCCTGGGTCTTGGAGAAACCGACGATCAGGGTCGCCGCCGTTCAGTCCTTGATCGCGCACGGTATCGCGGCAGTCCTGGCCAACGTACTGAAACACCTCGTCGGTAGGCCGCGCCCGAAGTTCGTTCACTCGGGGGATTGGCAGATGGCGATCTCGTGGGTGTCGGGCTTGGATTCATTTCCATCCGGGCACAGCACAGCAAGTTTTGCCGTTGCGACCGTTTTGGCGAAGCGATTTCCACTCTGGGGTCCGCTGTGCCTGAGTGTCGCAGCTTTTGTGGCGCTGAGTCGTGTGCTTCGCGGATCACATTTTCCGACTGATGTAGTTGGGGGCGCGGTCGTGGGCATTCTCAGCGGGTCCATCGCTGCGGCTCCACTCAAAGCATGGCGAACGTCGGTACAGGACGGATGTCGACATGCAGCAGTCGGAGTCTCAATGATTTTAGCCGTCCTCTGGACGCTGTCACACAATATGGATGATGGGTTCGTGGGCATGCTGTTTGTGGTATTGGGTGTGGTCGCGACGGCGGGTGGGTTATGGCTTCGACGGATGTACTGGGTCGGTCAAGAGCGGACAACAAGAATTCGGCAGTCGATGGCCTCCGGATGTCTCATTGCGTATGGGCTCGCTGCGATGACGACATCACCGCTCGTACTCTCGTCGGTGGGATTTGCGTGCCTGGCATTCTGGTTTGATAGGGTTGGCAAAACCCAGGGAGGCCTTGAAGAAGCGACTCGCTGGTCGGTCGTGCAAGAATGCGCTCTACTTGGTAGTGTGGCTCTCGCGATTCTGATTCTGGTTGATGCTCGCGGCATGCTGCCCTTTCACTGACCAATACGTCACGGGTGAAGCGTCGCTCGTAACTCGTCTCTCGATCCTGAGTTCCAGGTTTCAAGTTCAAAGTTTCAGCGGCAGTTTCACGTTTGAGGTTTCATGTTCCAAGTTTCCGGACAACCTGAAACGCGAAACCTGAAACATAAAACTTGGAAACCGTGGGCCGATGTGCTTCACACTCCACAAAATACGCTTCACGGATTAGTGCCCAAGAATCTTGGGAGGTGTTGCCGAATCAGCTTCCGCACCTTGCGGAATGTCGACCATCTGCTCGTTACTCAGCAAGATATAGCCATGGCGTTTGAGAATTGGTTGAAAATCAGCGGCTTCTTTCGGCAAGGCCGCCTGAAAATATTCCGGCAGCAAGATCATCGTACGGCCTTCCTTATTCAAGGCTGTACGCAGTCGGTCGAGCTCATTGGACGGAATGAACAGCACGGGGCGTCTCGCATAGAACGCAGTTGAGGGCCTCGTTGTCCCGAATGCAATCAATTGGTCGGTCGGATGTAGGTTCACCCCGGCTGCATAGGCCAATTCCTGTGGTGGTGCGATGGCGTAACGATTGACCGCAGGAAGGACGACCAGGATGGCCACGAGAAAGACGCTTGCGAGCGCTGCGCCGGCCACTCCAAAGGTCAGATGACGCTTCGTATCGTTCAGCCCCCAATAGCCGATGAATCCCATGGCTGCCACGACAATGATCGCACCAAGGTACGGGCCGATCCCCAAGTCAAATTGAGTGGCGAGCGGAAACTCTTTCACCATCTTTCCGGAAAATGTCTGAAAGAGAAATGGAGCACTCGCAAACCCGATGGCCACCAGATAGCCGATTCCCATCATGCCGTGAATCGATCCACGCAGTCCTTTGGTCGAAGGCTCTTTCAGACCTTGGGCCCAATAGGATGCCGCGAGAAGCGCACAGGCGGGAAACAATGGACCGATATAGTGAGGGAGGCGAGTGGACGACAAGCTGAAAAAGATGAATGTCCCGATCACCCACAGGCCTGCAAACCATTCCAATTCATGACCGGATCCCGGCGGTTCTTCCATTCCAGGTGAGCCATTCCGCTCGTGCAACAGGGTGGGAGATTCTCGCCATGTTGTATAGGCTCGGTGGAACGCGGCGGGTAACAGCGCACTCCAAGGGTAAAAGCCCAGGAGCAAGACGGGAAAATAGAACCACCATCCGCCGCCATGTCCTTCCATCGGAGCAAGGAATCGTCCCACTGTGTGAACCTTGGCTTGAGACGAATAGGCATCTCCATGGATCACAAGCATAGCGACGTACCAAGGGCCGGCCAGGATGAGAAACAGCAACGTGCCTGCGATAGGAGCACCTCGCTGCCAAAATACATGCCATTGGCGAGTGGCGACGAGATACAGCAGGGCGGTGATCAGTGGGACGGCAAAGCCAACCGGTCCTTTGGTCAACGTGGCCAGAGCCATGCCGGCGTAAAATCCCCAGATCCAATGGCGCCCGGCACCGCCTTCGTGAAGACCGAGCCAAAAACTATAGAGAGACAACGTGGTGAAGAAAATCAGCACACTATCGGTAATGGCCATTCGTCCGAGCGCCAGGATCTCGATGTTCAACAGCAACATCAGTGCGCCAAACAGACCCGCCGTCGAACCGCGAAGGCGGGAGAGAAACAGGTAGTGCATCACGATCAACCCGACGCCAAACAAGGCAGACGGGGCACGTGCCGCAAACTCGTTTACCCCAAACACGTGGTAGGACACCGTCATCAGCCAATAGACGAAGACCGGCTTCGCAACGCGGAGTTCACCGTTGAAGGTTGGGGTCACGAGATCGCCGGATGCGAACATCTCACGACCGGCCTCCGCATTGCGGCCTTCGTCGCGATCGGTCAATCCCATGTTGCCGAGGCCGATGAAAAACAACAGACCGGCCAAGAGAGTCAGAACCAGCAGCTGGATGGGTTGCGATGAGCTCCGGTCCATAGTGGGTGATCGTCGTTATCCGTGGAGGGCGGAACGGGTCTGGTTGAGGTGAACGGCAGCGTCTCTCATGCCTGTGGCCGTGGCGAATTCTTCGTGTGATCCGTGCGGTGAATGAGGACCAGATTGCGCACATACACGACTGCCCCGAGCGCCTGCCCTGAGATAAACACAGGGTCCATTCGGTAGATCGCGTAGGTCAGCGTAATCAGCCCTCCGATGAGACTCATATACCAAAAGGAAATGGGGACGCGGCTTTCGGCGGTCCGCTCGGACGCGATCCATTGCACCAACCAACGGCCAAAAAACAGTCCTTGGCCGAGAAAACCGATCCCAAGCCAGATGGTTTCAGTACTCATGCGGTTGAGGATGTGATGAGTGATGGGTGATGGGTTGCTTCTTTAGAGAGCGAAGTAACCCGAGTAGCATTTTTCTGATTTCCTCGATTTGGGCCAGGGCGGTGTTTGTCGAAAGAAATCCCACTCGGGAGGCGAGAGCGAGTTGGGTTTCCGGCTCGGCGACTGAACCTGACGCAATGTGAAGAAATTGAATGAATTCTTTCCTTGAATGCCTTGCGGCGCCTTCGGCGATATTACTAGGGATAGAGACGGCAGAGCGTCGCATCTGCGAAGTGAGTCCGTATAGTTCTTCTTTGGGAAACCGCGAAGTCAATGAGTAAACGTGCGTTGCGAGATCCATGGATTTCTTCCAAACATCGAGATCTTTATGCGTAGTTACGGTACTTCGACTCACTCATCACCCATCACTGATCACGAAGCCCGGTTCGAACGTCATTTGTCACGGAATCTATAGAGCAACACGCGATGCTGCATCCATCGTACGGCGATCAGATCATACAGCGACTTGAACAGGCGGTTGCCCATGCCGTATTTCGAGACGCCGTGGATGCGAGGATAATGACGCACCGGTACTTCCGTGACCGTGAACCCATGCATAAGTGCAAGCGCCGGGAAGAATCGATGCATACCCTCAAAGAGCCGGATGCGTTCCAGCACGGGGCGTCGAAAGACCTTGAGCGGGCATCCGGTATCATGGACACCGTCATGCGTAAAAAAGTTTCGCACAGGGTTCGCAATCCGGGAGGAGAGCATCTTCACGAAGCCGTCCTGTCGTTGTTGCCTCCATCCGCAGACGAGGTCGTGGGAGGCGGTATAGGGAAGCAGCCTCAATATGTCTTCGCTATCCTGCTGGAGATCGCCGTCGATTTGGATGATGATCTCGCCGGACGATTGCCGAAAGCCCGCATCAAGCGCGCACGTTTTGCCATAATTGCGGTCAAAGTGGAACACCCGCACGTTCGAATGTTCACGTGCCAGGCGATCCAACTCTTCGCTGCTGCCGTCACGGCTGCCATCGTCGACAAAGAGAATCTCATAAGGGCGAGAGCGAGACTGTTCGTGGGAATCCATGACTTTCAAGAGACTGGCCATGAGGGGAGAGAGATTGTCTCGCTCATCCTTGATCGGGATGATGACGGAGGCCCAAGGGCTGGAAGGTAGTGTCATAGTGCGCAAAAAGCTTCGGCAGCGGCCGGAGGTGGAATATTAAGGGTGGCATTCTAACGGAAGGCTGAGAGTGGGTCAAACATGCGGCAATGATGGTCGGAGTGGCCAGAGGTGATCCCGCTATTTGCTGATGGGCACGATGGTGAAACGCATGGTGCCCATGAGGCTCATCTCGTTCACTTGCTCACCTGCATGGATCTCAACTTTATACTGGCCAGGTAGCCAGCCATTTTTAGGAGGAGATAATTTCAGGTAGCCGCTCTCATCTTCCAAGGCAAGGTGCATCGCGTCTTCGCTGACGACCGTCCCGGGCAGGACACCGGCCACCTGTTCGGGCATGCAACGGCCGAAGACCGTGAAGGCTTGATAATGTTGATGCAGCGAGAACACGATGAAAATGGCAGCCACATCAGCGCGGAAGCGTTCGGTTGGTTTGATCGGCACGATTTCATGCGTTCGCAGAGGCCCCAGGCGCTCCTCAAAATCTTCCGCCACGGCGATTGAGCGAAACATGCCTTGTGGAGGCGCATCGAAATCGTAGGCCTTGACGTCCTCTGCGCGGTTTTGAAACTCGGAAATTGGCACGTTCTCGGTGAGGGGGATCTCCTCGGCAGGTACGACTGAGCACCACAGCAGAACGGTCACCATCACACCGCCAGCCAGGTGAAATTCTCTGGTCCTCATGTCTGTCTGCTACACCTATTGAGACAGCACTGTCAATAAACGGAGCGAGTTGCCCATTGCGGCGTTTTCCAACCATCTGTTAGGATTTTGCCCACTGAAAGACAATTCGTCGAACATTCTCACTGGTGATTCAACGTTATGTTGCAAGATGCTGATGCCCTTCCTCAGTTGATCGGAGAGTATAAGCCGCTTGATCAATGGCAGACTCATCTCAACCAGCTCTTTTATGGGTTGCGGGGAGACAAACTCCGATCCTACTACCAGACGTTCGCATCGGCGGACTTCCGGCTGGGCCATGCGTTGGCGGCCGATTATTACGAGCGCGTCACCCAACGCGAGAAGACGAGAAATTGTCAATCGGCTGATTCCTCACACGTGACTCCTCACCCCTCACCCCTTACCGTTCTAGAGTTGGGGCCTGGC
>CABVRS010000100.1 GCA_902500745.1 uncultured Nitrospira sp. | reverse complement strand
CCGCACGCATCTGCTTTTCCATGGCGTTCAGGACATCCTTCGGCGGAGTGATGTTCTTGATCTCGTACCGTAGCACCTTGACCCCCCACGGTTCCGAGGCCTTATCCAATTCGTTGACGACTTGTGCGTTGATGGATGTCCTGGCTTCGAAGGTTCGATCCAGCTCGATCTTGCCGATCTCGCTCCGTAGCGCTGTCTGGGCAAGTTGTGACAGTGCGAAGTGGTAGTCGTTAATTCCGTACGATGCCCGCTCCGGGTTCAGGACCCGCATGTACAGGACGCCATCAACATGGACCTGGACGTTGTCACGAGTAATGCACACTTGTTCGGGTATATCGACGGCACTTTCTTTCAAGATGTGCTTGTATCGGATGACATCGATGAACGGGACCAGAATATGGAATCCCGCATCCAACGTCGAGCTATATTTCCCCAAACGCTCTACGACATAGGCGCTCTGTTGAGGCACCACAACCGCCGTTTTGGCGATGACGATTAAGACGATCACCGCCAGGATGATCACGACAAACGTTCCACCTTCCATGCCCGCACCTCGCTCGTGAATAACCGTTATTCTGATTTGACCCAGAGCATCAGCCCATCGACTTTGACGACGGTTGCGCGTTGACCTGAGAGAAGGGGAACGGCTCCGGCGTTCCGGGTACTCCATGTGGAGCCGCGCAACTCGGCCTTCCCCGTATGTCCTGGTTGGAGTTCTTCAAGCAGGATGGCCGACTCTCCCACCATGCTGTCCATGACCTGTGGCGGTTGGCTATGCGTAAGACGAATCAGTGGTCTGCGCAGCAGGAGTAGCGAAAGCACTGCCAGGACAGAGAAGAAGAGCCACTGAAGCCAGTCGGCTTGTACCACATCCATACCGACCAGCGCACCAACGATCACGGCAGCGACGCCGAAAAACAACAGGTAAAATCCGCCCGGTGACACGATCTCTGCGCCGACCAACGCCAAGCCCAGAAAGATCCAATACCACCAGATCATTGACAACCTCGCTGTAGGGAAAGCCACTGTGAAGAAGGACAATCGTGTGCAGAGTCTAGGCTTGATTAAGGAGTCGGTCAAGTAGAACTCTGTTCGGAATCAGCGAATTGAACGCTGATGACGTCGATGTTATAGTCCGCCCGAAATGATCCACGATCAACCCATCAAGGCGCTTGTCATTGCGTTCGTCGATGATGCCGCGTCGGCTGTGTATTCGATCAACAGGCTCAAGCCGGAAGCCTTGTGTTTTGTGTTGCCGGAAGCGAGCAAGGCGTTGGTGGAGTCTGCGATACAGCCGAATATCCAACAGATGCCGAGGCGGTGGGATTGGATTGTCTTGGCTGAGACCGCTGAGTTTTCGTCGACCTATCAACCGCTTGCACGATCGCTCCCAGACCTCCTGCAGACATGGGAGATACAACCGGGTGAGCTGGTTGTGGACTTGAGTGGAGCGACCGCGGCGATGGCTTCTTCGCTCTCCCTCGTCACGCTACCGTGGACGTCTCGGCTGATCGAACTGTGTCCGGATCGCGAAGGACTGGAAGGCGATCGTGTCGAAATCAACTCGAAGATACTGGTCTGGACACAGAGTAATCCGTGGGATGAACAGGCGACGGTATCCCGTCGTGACGGGTGCGCGTTGTTCAATCAGGGCCTCTTCGAGGCCGCGGTCAAACTGTTTCGTGAGGGCGAACTGCGGGTCAGTGGCGGACAAAAACCGTTGTATCGAGCGTTCGCCGATCTGGCGGAGGGGTACGGATTGTGGGAACGGTTTCACTATCGTCAAGCCTGGGATAAATTGAAAACTGCAATAAAGGCGCTTGAGATGGCTGCGCTCTGGGGCGGACCGCCCGGGCTGAAAGCAGTCGTGCCACCGATCAAAGCCAACGCAGGGTTTCTCGAAAGGCTCGTCCTTGACCCGGCGGAAGTCAAAGAATTCGTACCAGTTGATGTATTGGCATATGCCCACCGGCAGCTGCTTGTTCGACGAAATCCTGAAGCGGCCATGCTTGCGCTCGTGCGTGCGCTGGAGGGGTTCGCGCAAGTTCGGCTGCATAAGGCGCACAAAATCAAGAGCTGGGATGTCTTGCCGGAGCAGCTCCCGCAGGCGCTGCAGGAAATTTGTCGGAGCTGTTATCTGGAAGACATCGACGGCAAGTACAAGCTGCCGCTCCAAGCGCAGTTTCGGGTGTTGGCGGGATTAGGCGATCAACTGGGGCAAGTATTTCTCAGAGAATGGCCGAAGATGAAACCGTTGTTGGACGCGGCGAACCACGCGGTATTAGGGCACGGCTTCGAACCCGTCAAGTCGGAGAGAGTGCAGCAGCTGTTCGATGTGGTGGTCCGACTCACTGGCATCGCGGAACCATCACTTCCGAAATTCCCTGTCTTGAGCCTGTAAGAGCCAATGGCTTATGGCCAATAGCGTATGGTTGGAAGAAGCGAACCGATCCAAAGGCCAATGTGCCTTTATCGCGTGGGTGTGAGATAGGAACGAGAGTAAATGGCGTTTCGATTTGAAACCTTGGAAATCTGGCAGATGGCCAGAGACTATGCAGCGAAGGTCTATACGCTAACTGCAAAGTTCCCAAGGCATGAAGATTATGGCTTGAAGTCGCAACTGAACCGTGCAGTCAACTCCATTAGTCTCAATATTGCAGAAGGTTCATCCAAGAGCAGTAAGAAAGCATTCGATTACCAGTTGGAAATTGCGCTGGGTTCGACATACGAGGTAGTAGCCGGCTCATTCTTGGCGAAGGACCGGGCCTATGTCACGGAGAGCGAGCATGAACGTCTTTACGAAACAGGTCTGCGGTTAGCAAAAAGCATCAATGCGTTCAGGAATGCTCTGCCATTGTAAGGTCAAGGCGGGAGTCATCTCGGATTCCACCTTCCACGTCATGCTATAAGCCATTAGCCATACGCTAGCAACTCTTCTCATGGAACTAAAAATCTACTACGAAGATACCGACTGCGGCGGGGTCGTCTACTACGCCAACTATCTGAAATATTTTGAGCGGGCCCGTACCGAATATCTTGAAACACGAGGTTGTTCGATCGCCGACTGGATGCAACGGGGTGTGGTCTTTGTCGTGGTCCATGCGGAAGCGCACTATTACTCGGCTGGCCGATATGGAGAAACGTTGATGATCGAGACGGAGGTCGCGGAGGTCACACGGGCCAGTGTCACATTTTCACATGTGGTGAGTGAAAAGGTGAGCAACCGAATTGTCGTGAAGGGGTCCGCTCGTCTTGCAGCCACAGACCATCATGGAAAAGTACGACGTCTCGATGCGACCATCGTCTCAGCGCTCAGATCGGTCCCGCGACCATGTTAATCAAAGAATAAAGTCTGAACGATGCCGAACGTTCTCAATAGCATGTTCAGTAACTCATGGCCGACGAGGAGAGGTCAGCGAAATCGGCTGGCCCGCTTGTTTACCGCTCTGTGATTTTATCTGGGCCGAGGGTCCTACCGGCGGGGAGGAGGAAATCACGATCTCCACGCGACGGTTCTTGCTACGGCCAGTACGAGTCTCATTGGTTGCGATGGGTCTGGTATCGGCATATCCCACGGCTTTGACTCGATCGACCTCGATCCCACTATTGATCAATGCCTGACTGGCATGCTCGGCTCGTGCCTGCGAAAGTTCGCTATTATCGCGAAAGGTTCTTCGCGGGTCGTTTTTGACCGGTATACTATCAGTATGGCCGGCCACCTCGATGCTCTGGTAGCTGAATTTTTGCACGATCGTTCCGATCTGCTCGAGTAACGAGGCGCCCTCCTGAGTCATGGTGGCTTCACCCGAGGCAAACAATCCTCCACTGGCTAACGTGAGCGTGAGGGTGTTTTCTCGCTGCTCCAACGCCACACTGCCTTTCTTGATGTGATCCACGAGCGTGTGGGAAAGAGTCTCGCTGACCTTGATGAGGTCACCCTTGGGAGGTTCGGGGCTCTCCGTACGAGTGGGTTTGTGTGGGAGGAGGTTCGTCACGGATAGATTGGGGTCCGGTGGTAGATCGGCAGACAGGATATGGTCGCCAGAGGTAGTTTCTGGTGCACGAGCGCTGTCGTCTTGCTTCGATAATTTACGTTCGAGGTCCGAGAGCGATTGTTTCGTCCGTGCCAGCTCTTCGGTGCGAGACGAGAGCTGTGGGGTTAGTTCTTCGATCTTTTGAGTGACGTGTTGGAGGTCGCCTTTGATCTTCGCGAGTTCTTGCTCTTTCCCTGCCAGCTGTCGTTCCAACTCGACGATCCGGTTGTTGGCTTGAGTTGCCTGCTCCGTTTGAGCAGCTAGGTCGCTTTTGAGTGTGGATCCTTCATCGACGGAGGACCGGAGCGTGGCGATCTCTTGGTCTCTTGCACCGAGCCGCTGCTCGAGTTCGCCTATTCGTCGCTTCGCATGCTCAAGGTTGCTGACGGCAAGTTGTCGTTCCAGCTCATCGATTTGCTGTTTGGCTTCCTGAAGGCTGCTCCTCAACGTGCTCAGTTCTTGAGATGCCTGGCCCTGGGAATTCCCTTGGTCACGGAGGGCATTGAGTTCCGATTCTTTTGGGGTGGGCGGCTTCTGCTTTCCCCCCTTCGTGGTCTGTATCGGGGACGTCGTCTTCTTTTGAGAGGGCGAATCATCGCGAACAGGATAGGCCTGGAGAGCAATCTGTGCGCCTGCTTGGATGGTGCCTGTCGTTTGAAAGACGGCAGCTATACCAGGAGTATGTCCACACAACACGGTGACGGTCGATACAAGCACTAGAGCCGGTACATTCATGGTAGGCCTCACTCTCTGCTTAGTCGAATGTAAGGAAGGCCCAAATGGTATCTCCTTCAAGATTCACTTTGCAATCTCAGGATAGGGCCTAGGTCATCCTGATGTGCCACGGCCTCACGCAGTTAATCAATAGGGTATAGTGAATCTCGGGAGAAGATTCGTTTCTCTCGTTCCGTGACGCTTCCGAAACACCGATACCCTTCACTGTTCAAAAACGGAAACAAGAACAGAAGGGAATTGGACTCCACGTGTACGTCCTCGGGGTTCAGTCGCATGTTTTTCTCGCGTGCTTCCAGCTTCAGATTGAGCAAACAGCCTTCCTTGGTATACCCACTTGCGGTCACCCTGTCTCGTTGGTTTGAATCTGTCCCAGCCTTCTTCGTCAGTGATGTGCAGGCAACGGGGAGCAGCAAAAAGACAATGCTGAGCACTATGGAATGGATTTTCATCGTGAGGTCGAGCACTCGAGTGGGTACATCATTGGGCCGATGTTTGAACAGACTTCACACATGGAGCGAAACGGAAGCCGATACCGAACTGAAACGAAGCGAAACGAAACAACTTCTCGATTCACCATCTGGGTCAAGCCCAAACGAACCACCCAATTGTCGAGGAAACACCGGGAATGTGTCAACGGAAGAAACTTATTGAATTTCGGTGGAACTTCTCACGCTTTTCTAGGCGTTTGGCGCGAGAAAATGATGTGGGTTGATTCAGTCCCCATGTTCTGTGGATAACGGTGTGCATAACTCGAATTTCAGAACAGAGGGTGACCTCATAGCATGTTTGCTTATCAAAGTGCCCATTTTTTAGGCATCCGCACCATGGTTATCGCGCCACAACTAATAGTAGTCAGTGCGACCCTTCTCAACTGTTTCACACAATACTCGTTGTACTCTCCGTATAGACTGGCAACTCATTCATGAAGTTTGGTCGGCAATGCAACCATTCGGAGCGCTATCCACAGATTCATTGAGGTTCTGGGGATCCGTAGCAGAATCTATAGCTCTGGAGCGCGGTTTTGACCTGTCAAGAGCCGGTCGAAAAAAAGAACGGTCAGAGAGGGACCATTGATAGGGCCGAACGGCTGAAATCGGCGTTACTTTTTTCGGTAGATATTGAGCCCGATTTTCTCTTCCCGGTTTGGAATGGTCACGTTTCCTTCCGTCGAAGCGATGATAATGGTCTTACCTGTTGAGGATGGACCGAACTCTTTTGACAGATCGACCCGAATTGTCAGCAGGGTACCCTCGACAGTCATCTCCACATTTTTCATGATGAT
This sequence comes from uncultured Nitrospira sp., assembly GCA_902500745.1. Lineage (GTDB taxonomy): Bacteria > Nitrospirota > Nitrospiria > Nitrospirales > Nitrospiraceae > Nitrospira_D. The sequence continues at coordinate 2,009 of CABVRS010000100.1, read as the reverse complement.
ATACGCTCTCCTTTTGCCTATTGTCCCGCTACCGGCGGGGCTGTGACATCGGTGTGATTCCAGGTCACGAAGATCAGCACCGTGTACTGATTGTAAAAAGCCCGTCCGACCAACTTGGGCGTTGAACCGAGAAACTCCCCGGTTCGATTGTCATAGAAATCCAAGTGGAGCCGAGCATAGCCGCTCTGGTTTTGTCGCTTGTAGAGGGTGAGTTCGGGGAGCGAAAATGGAATCAACACGCTCTGAACCGGGGGCATACCGACGAAGATACTCCCTTGCATGGTTCCGAATGACTCCACCATCACGCGAACCAAATACGGCGACGCAGTCTCTCGAGCAGAGACGCGATAGCCTCGTCGCCCCAATTCGGCTGCCACGAGATCTCGAATGTATAAAATGTCGCGCGAAGGGCGATCGATTGCACCGAGGTCCGCGTTGGTCATACGGAGCCGAGATCGATCACTCTCAAGCCCCGTCGCATCCACATCCACATTGACCCCTTCGGGTATGTGAACCATGAAATTGACGAGGGCCTGTTCTACCGCCTGGGTCAACAGGACTTGCTCCGCAGCCGTCCGAGGCGTGCGAGACAACTCCTGCTCAAGCGCGCACCCCATAAGCAACGCGGCCACGATCAAGGGAAGCACAACTGAAGCGTTCATAAAGTCAGACCACAGTCCATCACTAATAGAGGGATGCTAGTCGGGTTCGTTGAGGAATGCAATCGAGGCGGACCAGAACCTGCACATGATCGAGAGATGGGATCAAGCCCATTGTGCACCTGCGGTGCCACGCGTCTACTTGCCCGGCATTAGCGCGACGATATTCGTCCGGCGTTCGTTGGTGCGAACGTTGAGCACGCTCAGCACGACGTCCCGCGGTTGTGAGCCCCATGCCTCGAATGTGATGTGGAGGACCGTTTGTCCGTCGTTGCGGGGTACGACTAAGCTTTCGCCGGTTTGGGTATCGTAGGCCTTGACTCGTCGGTAGCCGCTAGCTGGGAGGCAGTCGTAGGCGAGCAGTCGACTATCGCCAGACCAGTGGAATGCGACGACTTCTCCTTCTGTAATGACGTCAATCTCCCGTACCGCCATTGTATGGAGATCCAGAACGCCGACGAGCGTGTGATGGTCTTCCGTGGAAAATGCGGCGTGCCGCCCATCCGGTGAAAGAAGAACTAGGGCAAATCGCTGCGGACGGAAAAAAAGGCCCGGGGCGATCGTCGATTCGGCTGGGAGGTTTCCAAGTGTAAATGGAGAGAGCGCCGACTGATTGTGTGGTGTGACAAGAAGCGCCTGTTTGTCGGGAGTAAGTTGAACGGTTGGGTATGACGGAATGCTCTGCGTAGCGCAGGCCAGGAGAACCCCACTGATGGCCAGGATGCCAAGTGTGAACCAATTGCGTTGCCGGTCACCAGACACTGGATTTATCTTTCAGAGACCTGGAATCGGCCGGTCTGTCGCACCGGCCCAGAAGTAGTTGCCATCAGATGTCTTGTACCAATGGGCATTGCCGTTCACGGTCAGTCCGTTACTCGTCCAGCCTTGATACTGTAATTTCTTCCCCCGCGTGATCGTGCGGATAACTGGAACGGTGGTTGTCGGTGCCTGTTTGCGAATATTCACATCGACGCGGGTCTTCACAAAGCCAGGTTTCTTGACGAAATTGAACGTGGCCGAATCCTGTTGGATCTCTTTGACCATCTCGATGAGCTGGTCGAGATCGACCTCGAAGCCGGGGCAGGTTTTGTCGGAACGAATTTCCCGATGGCCGATGATATGATCCCGATCACAGGGGATTGACCACCGTCGACAGATCTCATCGATCAATGTGGCGCTGGCCTCATACATCGCATCGGGCCAGGGCGTGTCTGCACGTCCTTCATGCTCGATGCCGATCGTATACCAATTCGGATTGATGTCCGGCTTCAGCAATTGCCACGTCGGAGCGACCATGCGTCCTGCATGCCACGCTGTATCGCTTTCGCCGACGTACTGATGAATCTCGCC
>CABVRS010000099.1 GCA_902500745.1 uncultured Nitrospira sp. | reverse complement strand
GGGACCAGCGGATCGGTGAGTTCGATTCCCTGGCGGCGGCGCAGGCCGACGAAGTCGGTGGAGCCCAGCAAGCCTGTCGGGCCGCCGAACAAGCCCAGGAGGTGCTGAAGGAAGAGATTCGCGTTCTGCGCGAGCACATCACCCAACTCAATGAAGGCCTCGCCGACCATGACCGGCTCCGGGCTCAAGTGGCGAAGCTTGATTCCACACAGGACCGCGTCCATCAGCTGGAGGTGGAGCTGAGCGACCGGGAGGCGGCGCATCGCGGCACGCTCCAGCAGCTGGAACGAACCCTCGCGGAGCGCGACAAGCGGATTGAGAAGCTGCTGCCGGTCACCCACCTGCTTCGCGAAAAGGAGTCAGAAATCAAAGAATGGGAGCACAAATTCACACGCACCGTCCGCGAGCATGAAGGTCAGGTCGCCAAGCTCCAAAAGCAATGTGCCGCGCAGGACCAACTCAGCGAACAACATCGGCAGGCTGAGCGCCGCGTGCATGAACGAGATGAGCAGATCGTGAGCCTCCAGCGCCAACTGGACGACCTTGAAACGGCGCGCCAACAGCTGACCACGGAAGTCCAGCGGATCCCAGAGAAAGATGAGCAGATCAGTCGCCTTCGAAAGCGGCTCCGAGAGATACAAACAGAACTACGCGCAGAAGCCGCCGCTCCAGCCAAGGGATCTCCCGTCAGCAAAGCGAATCCGGTCGTCAAACCCGCTCCCAGCGCCCCAACAGCTCCTCGCAGCAGCGCTGCCCCAGCAAACCCTGTATCACAGCAGAGTCGCCAGAATAGCGCAGGCCAAAACTCCCACGCCGAACCGGACAAGACCACGGTCGCAGCCAGCACCAAGGTTGAGCCCATCACGAAAGTTGTTCCCAACGCGAAGACATCCCCTAATGGCCATACGTCTACGACCACCACAACCGCCGTGAGTACTAAAACAGCGGCGGCCGTATCTCGTCAGATCAGCCAGAATGGCGCGGGGAAAAACTCCCCTGCTGCTCAATCCAAATCCGGCAATGGAAAAGATGTGCAGAAAGACGATCTCGAAAAGATCAACGGGATCGGACCTGCCTTCGCACAGACCCTCAACAAGCTGGGCACCCACACGTTTATCCAAATCGCTCGTTGGAAACCGGAAGATATCAAAAAGATCTCAAAGAAGCTCGAGACCGATCCAGAACGGATCAAACGGGAACAGTGGATCGCGGACGCCAAGAAACAACACTACAAAAAATACGGGGAACGGTTGTAGCTATCTGATACAAGTTAGATTTATAACGGCAGCTCAATGTCGGTTGTTCCCCTGCCTGGCCTGCCATTGACTCCTTTTGCTACCCTGACTACAATCCCGCAGCGAGGTGTACCTTCCGTGGCGTCCTCTTTTGTTCATCTTCATCTCCACACTCAGTTCAGTCTCCTCGACGGTGCGAATCAGATCGAACCGCTCGTTCGCCAGATCAAGTCCTTTAACCAGCCTGCTGTGGCAATGACGGACCATGGCAACATGTTCGGCGCCGTGGAGTTTTACCGCAAAGCGAAGGATGCGGGAGTCAAGCCGATCATCGGGTGCGAAGCCTACATGGCCCTCGAAAGTCGACATGCCAAGAAAGATAGCGGGCTCGCGCATAACGATTACTACCATCTGATTTTACTCGCAAGAAATCTCACCGGTTATCAAAATCTCATTAAACTGGTCAGTAAAGGATATCTTGAAGGATTCTATTATAAGCCTCGAATTGATAAAGAACTCTTAAGGCTCCACCATGAAGGGATTATCGCCCTGTCCGGTTGCTTAAGTGGTGAAATTCCCTATCTCATCGGCCAGCAGGATATGGCTGGCGCCATGGCAGTCGCCGGCGAGTTCCAGGAGATCTTCGGGAAGGATCATTTTTATCTTGAGGTCCAGGCGAATGGATTGGACCATCAGCGCGTGGCAAACGCCGGGCTCATGGAAATCCATAAGAAGCTCGGGATTCCACTGGCCGGCACCAATGATTGCCACTATCTCAAAAAAGATGATGCGCGTCCGCATGAGTTGATGTTGTGCCTACAGACCGGCAAGACACTCAGCGATCCCAATCGGATGAAGTTCGATACCGATCAACTGTATGTGAAATCAACCGAAGAAATTGCGCCGGCGTTTGCGGAGTTTCCGGGCGCCGTGATGAACACCTGCCGTATAGCCGATCATTGCGAATTAGATCTCCCACTGAACAAGACCCATCTTCCGCAATACCGAGTCCCTGAAGAATTTAAAGACCGCGAGTCCTATCTCGAGCATCTCGCCGTCGCCGGCCTCAAAGCACGTTTGAAAGAACGTCCGAGCCGGATCGCATCAGCTGTGTACGAACAACGATTACGGGAAGAACTCATCGTGATTTGTTCAATGGGATTTGCCGGGTACTTCCTCATCGTGTGGGACATCATCCGCTTCGCGCGATCTCGCACCATTCCTGTCGGGCCGGGACGCGGTTCGGCTGCCGGCAGTCTTGTCGCATATGCGCTGCAGATTACAGACCTAGATCCATTGGTTTACACTCTTTTGTTCGAGCGATTCTTGAATCCCGAGCGCGTCTCCCTGCCGGATATCGACATGGATTTCTGCATGGATCGACGCGGCGAAGTGATCAACTACGTGGTGGAGAAGTACGGCACCGACCATGTGGCCCAGATTATTACGTTCGGAACACTCGGTGCGAAAGCTGCTATCCGCGATGTGGGGCGTGTGCTGGAAATATCCTACGCCGATGCGGACAAAGTTGCGAAGCTCGTGCCCAATCAATTGAACATCACATTACAGCAGGCACTGGAGACAGAGCCTCGCTTGCGCGAGCTGGTTGAGACCGATCCCAAGATCAAGGAGTTGATGGCGAACGCCCAATCGCTTGAGGGCCTTGCTCGTCACGCCTCCACCCATGCCGCCGGCGTCGTGATTTCCGAAGGCCCGCTCACCGACCACGTCCCGCTCTACAAGGGCGCTAACGACGAAATCGTGACGCAATATTCAATGGGAGACGTCGAGAAAATCGGCTTGGTGAAATTTGATTTTCTGGGCCTCAAGACCCTCACGATGATTCGGCGAGCCGAAACCCTGATTAACGAGACGCATCCCGAGGCACCGCCGCTCGTGATCGACCACGTCCTCTTCGATGACCCAGCCACCTTTGCCCTTTTGAGCTCGGGAAAAACGACCGGACTTTTCCAGTTGGAAAGTTCGGGCATGCGAGATCTGCTCACGGGACTGAAACCCGATCGATTCGAAGACATCATCGCCATCATCGCACTCTATCGGCCAGGGCCGATGGATCTGATTCCTGATTTCATCAAACGCAAACAGGGCAAGGTGCCGATCACCTATGAGGCGCCCGAGCTGGAGCCTATCCTCAAGGACACGTATGGCGTCATTGTGTACCAGGAACAGGTCATGGCCATCGCCAATAAAGTCGCTGGCTTCTCCTTAGGCCAAGCCGACATTCTCCGGCGCGCGATGGGAAAAAAGAAGCCGGAAGAGATGGAAAAACTGCGCGTCAAGTTTCTGGAAGGAGCGGCGCACAAGAACATTCCCGAGAAGAAAGCGGAGAAGCTCTATGAGCTGATCCAAAAATTCGCCGGATACGGCTTCAATAAATCGCATGCGGCGGCCTATGCCGTCGTTTGTTACCAGACGGCCTACTTAAAAGCACACTACCCCACCGAATTCATGGCGGCGCTCATGACGACCGACATGGGCAATCAGGACAAACTCGTCGGCTATTTCACTGAATGTCGTGATCTGGGCATCAAAGTCCTCGGGCCCGACGTCAACGCCAGTCAAAAACACTTCGCCGTCGCTGACAAAGCCATCCGGTTCGGCCTGGCGGCGATCAAGAACGTCGGTGAGGGGGCCGTCGAGTCAGTCTTGGAGGTGCGCGCTCAGACCGGTCCCTTTGGATCATTCTTCGATTTTTGCCGACGGGTCGACCTGCACAGAGTCAATAAGCGGATGTTGGAAGGGTTGATCAAGGCCGGGGCCTTCGATTCGACCGGAGCGAAACGCTCGCAACTCATCGCCGTGCTCGATCAGGCCGTCGAAGAGGGTGCGGCCTCACAACGGGAACGCGATCTCGGACAAATCAGCATCTTCGGCGAAGAACTCAATGGACACAGCGCGTCGATGGCCCTGCCCACACCCTCCTTACCGTCGATGCCGGAATGGGATCAAGCACAACGATTGAAGTACGAGCGGGAATTGACCGGGTTTTATATCTCCGCTCATCCGCTTACCCGCTACGAAGCGACGCTCGAGGTGCTATCCACCACATCGACGGTTGGCTTAAAAGATTGCGTCGACGGGGGCGAAGTCAAACTCTGCGGGATCATTGCCACCGTCAAGTCGATGCTCACCAAAAAAGGAGATCGCATGGCCTACCTGACGGTGGAAGACTTGCACGGTACAGCCGAAGTGATCGTCTTTCCCGATCTCTTCAAGACGTCCGGAGAGTTGATCGCACCGGAACGGATCGTCAGAATCACGGGTACCATCGACCGTGGCGACAAAGGCACGAAAATCCGCGGCGGCAAGATCGAGCCGTTGGCCGAGGTGCAAGCGCAGTCCATCAAACGCATTCGTATCCGCCTCACGGATCGTCCCGAAGTGCGGGAGCAGTTACCTCGCTTGCTCGAGGTTCTCCGGCGGCATCCCGGCGGCACAACGATTTCCATGTCGTTTCGAACCGAGGGTCCCTTAGAAGCGGAAACCGCGCCGCTCCCCCACCTGACCGTGTGTCCCAGCGACCACTTCATATCGGATGTTGAAGAAGTGCTAGGCAAAGGAGCCCTTTCTTTGCTATCTTAGGCAGTGTCTTGATGGGAGACCTATGCGACTCATAGCTCTCTCGTTATGGTATGGGGCTGGGTGGCTGAACGTCTATGCGAGATTATCTCGAATTTGAGAAGCCGATCCGAGAGATCGAAGAAAAAATCGAGAAACTCTCTGCCGCGGCCACCAGCGGTAAGGCCTCTTCGCAAAACGACATTCGCAAACTTCGGACGAAACTTGCCCAAGTCGAACACGACCTGTATAAAAACCTCACGCCCTGGCAGCGAACTCAGCTGGCTCGACATCCTCAGCGTCCAAGTACATTAGACTATATCAGCGAGCTGACTCGAGATTTTCTTGAGCTCCACGGAGACCGTGTGTTCGGGGACGATCGGGCTATCGTGGGAGGGTTCGCTCGCTTCAACGACCGTCCTGTCATGATTATTGGTCATCAGAAAGGGAAGACCCTGAAGGAACGCATGCAACGGAACTTCGGCATGCCCAATCCCGAAGGATATCGAAAAGCGCTCCGCCTGATGAAAATGGCGGAAAAGTTTAATCGGCCGATTATGACGTTTATTGATACCCCAGGAGCTTATCCCGGCATCGGCGCCGAAGAACGGGGGCAAGCTGAGGCCATCGCGCACAACTTGCACGCGATGTCTCGGTTGACCGTTCCCATTCTTTCCATGGTCATCGGTGAAGGGGGAAGCGGAGGGGCCTTGGCCTTGGGCGTCGCCGATCGCGTCCTGATGTTGGAACACTCGGTCTATTCGGTCATTTCACCCGAAGGCTGTGCGGCAATTCTCTGGGATAGTCCTGAGAAGGTCCCCGATGCCGCTGCCGCGCTGAAGATGACGGCGAACGATCTCGCCGAACTAGGCGTGATCGACCAGATTGTTTCTGAACCACTGGGAGGCGCCCATCGGGAACCTCGAGCCGTGTACGATCAAGTCAGCAAGGCCCTGACCAACCAACTGTTTGAGCTGCTCGATGTGCCGGCCGACCAACTCCTCGCGCAACGAGACCACAAGTACCGCAAAATGGGGGCCGTGACAGGGCTTCTTTCCTAGCTCCGCCCGATCTCTCGCTTCCTTGCCTACTTCTTTTGGATCTGAAGTAACCCGGTCTCGATAAATCGTTGTTCAATCACAGTGAGAATGCGTTCGGCTACTGCCGTACGAAATGGATCGAAGACGGCCGCCGCCAGGTACCGATTGACGGTCGTCGGTAATTTCCGCCGCCACGCCACGGCTGAACATCTGGCCTGCTCGGCCCAATCACCCCCGAGGAGTCGTCGAATCTCTCGTTCGAAGAACGCGACATGCACCTCCTCATCGTCAAGAATCGAGGCGAGATCCGGCCTAAGCTGAAGCAGTAGTCTGGCAAATTCCAGCCCTAGAGACTCATAGCCGTAGATCTGAACGGCCAGGACCGGCCATTGCCGTGGAACGGACGGGAGACGTTCGCGCACACGAGGTTGACGATCGATCATGGCTTCAAACTGCGCCAGGTGTTGCTGCTCATCTTCCTCATGTTTGCGCAGAAAGGCATAGACGTGTGGAGGAACCTCTTGCTGCTGTGCCGACCGCACAGTCCAGAGCGCCATGGCTTCGGCCTTGAGAAACCGTTCCAATAATGCAGGTTCGCATTCCGGCGGGAGCCGAATGGACGTAGTCTCTTGAGGCGACAGCATGGATATATCGTACGCAAACCACTCGGCATTGTCCAAACTTCCATCAAGGAGGGTTGACTGATACCTCGAATCTGTGTACACCCTAGATCTATTGTGAGGATACGTGATTTGTATGAGGCGATGCGTGGTGGTTCACTGGACCGACTGCCAACCAGAATGCACGGATGTCAGCTCGGTCAATACATGAGGCGCTACCCATGACACACTCTACGGCATTGGTATCAACGGTTGTCCAGCGAATCGTTCTTGGTATGCTCGCAGTCGCGCTACTGACCGACATTGGCTGTGTCAGTCGACGCGCCTATGAACGGATCAAAGCGGAGACAGTCGAACATACCCAAGCTTTAGAGACAGCTCGAGCGGACGTCCAGGAGTTAGATCAGCAAATAGCCGGGTTGCAGGCCGCCAATCGACATGAGGATGCGATCGCCGGTGAGCTTCGTGCCACTATTCAACGAGAAGAAGACCAGCTACCGATCATGCGTCAGCAAGCGGAGGAACGGCTCTCCTCTCTGAAGACGCAGGTCGCCAGTTTGTTGAACCAGAGTTGGCATCTGGCCAGAAAGATTGCCGATATTCGAGAGGAGAGTGCGTCCTTGCAAGCCATGGCCACTCAGTACAAACACGAAATGGAACAGGCTCAAGCTCAAGCCTCGCTGCTCGTTGCTTCTCGTCCGACCAAGCCGTCCGTCACACATGCGAGGCCGCCAGAAGAATCTTCCGTCCCAACCGTGCTGCCCGTTGAGGATATTGTGACGCCGCAGATCGCACAAGCGGCTTCTCCAACCCCAAGCCTCTCGTCGATCCCTTCACGTTCAGTGAATATCGAGCCGCCTGCTGCCGCAAGCGACTCATGGATCAGCACACTGACCGGTTGGCTCATCACGTTCTGGAATTGGCTCATCAGCTAATCGCACGCGAGTCGAAGGTTCTCATACGCAGACCGTCGTATCAGATACACGGTCGTGTTCGTGCTTTGGCCCATTCGGCTGCTGCGGCCCCGGCGATACGTCCGGTTGCCAGACAACCTGTGAGAAGGTAGCCACCCGTCGGCGCCTCCCAATCCAGCATTTCTCCCGCGCAAAATACTCCTGGAAGCGAACGCAGCATCAAGCACGGATCCAGAGCCTCGAACAAGACGCCACCGGCCGTACTGATGGCCTCTTCGAGCGGACGAGGACCCACCAGAATCACCGGCAGAGATTTAAGTGCTGTCGCCAAGCGGCCAGGATCCGTAAACACTTCTTTAGCTACCACCTCATAGAGGAGACCTGCTTTGACGCCCGCGATCCCCGCACACCGTTTAAGATGCGTCGCGACTGTCCGCTTGCTGCGTGGCCGTGAAAGGTCTTGCGCGAGTTGCGTCCGTGATCGATCCGGAACGAGGTCTAACCACAGCGTGGCCATTCCCTCCGCTGCAATCACATCACGTGCAGCGGCTGAGACCATGTAGATGATGCCTCCCTCTACTCCGTTCGTCGTAATCACGAACTCGCCCTTTCGACGGATCACAGTACCGTCGACGGCCTTCACCGTAACTTCAACCGTCTTGACCGGATATCCGGCGAACTTTGTGCGGAAGT
>CABVRS010000098.1 GCA_902500745.1 uncultured Nitrospira sp. | reverse complement strand
TTCGTCCCTATGTGGCGGCCTGCGCGGCCAGAGGATATCGAGTCACGACCGAGGGATTGGCGCAGTTGATTCAAACCCAAGAGAAATTGGCGGAGATATTCGGCCACAAGCGTAAGACCGTATCGATCGGCATCTATCAGCTGCCCAAGATCACGTTTCCCGTGACGTACGAGCTGGTGAAGCCCGACGAAGCACGGTTTACTCCGCTGGGCATGGAAACGGTGATGACGCTGTCCGAGATTCTCATGGTGCATCCGAAGGGATTGGAGTATGGGGCGATCCTTGGAGGAACAGGGCGGTTACCGATCCTCCGTGATGCCGCCAATCAGCCGTTGTCGTTCCCTCCGATCATCAATAGCCGGGAAATCGGCGAAGTACAGGTGGGGGATGATCAGCTCTTCGTTGAGGTGACGGGCACAGACCTCCCTATGGTCGTCTTAACCTTGAATATTTTTGCCGCCAATCTGGCCGACCGTGGGGCGACCATCGAGCCGATCGAAGTGCAGTATCCACGGAGCACCTCATTGGGGAAACGGGTGACAACGCCCTTCGACCTCGGAAAGTCCAAATCGATTCAGATCCAAAAGGTTGAACACGCCCTTGGGCAGGAGCTTGGCGCACAGACCGTGGCACAAGCCCTTGAAACCTATGGGTATGAGGTCTCGACTGGAAAGGGCTCCGTCAAAGCGAAGTTGCCCCCCTATCGGCAGGACTTGATGCACATGATGGATGTGGTGGAAGATGTGGCCATGAGTCTGGGATACGCCGAATTCACGCCGGTCATGCCGGCACAGTTTACCGTGGGTGGGTTATCCGACATTGAGCAAACCTCGGACCGGGCACGAGAATTAATGGTGGGTCTTGGGTTTCAGGAGATCATTTCAAACATTCTCGGGTCACCCGAGAGTTATTCCGCTCGGATGCGTCTCGAAGGGACGGAATGGGGAGGCATGGTCGAAGTCGATAACGTCATGTCCTTGAGTTTCTCGTGCCTCCGGCAATGGATCCTGCCGTCTCTCCTGCGTGTCGAGGCGGCATCGAGCCGAGCCTTTTACCCCCACCGCCTCTTTGAGGCCGGTGATGTGGCGATTCCTGACCTGACCAAGGAGCTGGGCTCCCGGACGGAGACGGTCTTAGGAGCAGTCATTGCTCATGCATCGGCCCATTTCTCAGAGATTCATTCTTGCGTCGATGTGTTGTTTTACTACCTTGGGAAAGAGTACAGCCTCGAGACGATTCAGCATCCGTCCTTTCTGGAGGGGCGCGCAGGGCGGATCCTCGTGGCGGGTCAACCTGTCGGCGTCATCGGCGAACTCCATCCGGAAGTCCTAGAGCGATGGCAAATCGCCATGCCGGTCGTGGCGTTTGATCTGAATCTGTCGCAACTCACTGAGTTGGCTTAAGGCGCAGGCTTCGTACCAATCCAGGCGACAGGTTGCTGCCCAATGCTCATGCGGAAACACATACGGCATGCATTCGTCCTGTGTATCAAAAATGATGCGTGTGATGATCTAGAGAAGAGAAAAGTGTATCGTGTGATCCCTGACAAGAAAGCAGACAAAGACGGATATATTCGAGTGGTCGATGAATCAGGCGAGGACTATCTCTATCCTGCATCCTATTTCATTCGCGTCCAATTGCCCCACAAGGCTGAGCAGGCAATCGCAGCAGCAGGATGATCAAGAGTGGTCTGGACGGAACTCCATCCGGAAGTCATAGAGCTATAGCAAATCGCCATGTCGGTTGTTGCGTTTGACCTCAATGAGAAACCACTCCCGATCCCTTTAGTCCTTTCAGTTTAAATGATCCTGGGTACGTTCACGGATTTCAATCTCCAAGTGCCTGTGGTGTTGCAGCAGGAGGTGGACAAACAGAGAACCCGTTCGAGGGGCTCTATCCAGGAGATTAACCATGAGTCTCGATTTCCAGGACTTTGAAGGCCTGTTTAAACTCAATGCTACATCTTCCATTAAAGAAGTATTGCAGGTGACTGCAAAGTTTGAGGAAGCGTTTGGGAGTGGAGAAGGCGATGCAGGCTTCGCATTGGGCTATTTTTATCATCCGGAATCGGAATTATCGGAAAGTGTGAAATCACAGATTGGCGCCAGTCATGAAAAATCTGACAACTATTTCCGTCAAGCCTACGCTCTGTTCACGCAGGATGCGCTGACGGGGAATGGTCGATCAATGCATTTCCTGGCAAACTATTACCAAAGTGGTTTGCCACCGGTGTCTTGCGACATCGTGCAGTACGAGTATTGGATCAAGAAAGCAAGGAAAGCAGGGTACAAAGGGGCTGGCGGCCAGCTATAGTTTCAAGTAATGAGAATGTGAGAGGCAGCGGTTCTTGTCTTGTGCATCACGAGACATCGGAACGAACTGACCGCCTCACCGCCGAAACCATCAATGCTTCAACAGAGATCGGTACTGGTGGCAGGACGAGCTCATTTGTATGCATGAGGAAAAAGGAGCCGACCTGCAATCCTCGGCGCGTCTCTCCCGGTAACTGTGGGCCGGGAAGATGATTAGCCCTTGGGAGAAAGTGTAGACAGGTCCGTGATGAGCTGAAATTGAAAAGGGGAATAACAGTGCGTCACTCCCCCTCTCTCCGTTTGATGCTGAGTGTGAGAACTTATGCCGTAGCTGGAACGTGCTGTTTGGCGAGACCGCACAACTTTTCAAATCCCGCCGCATCTTTGATCGCCATGTCCGACAAGACCTTGCGATCCAACAACACATTCGCTTTCTTCAATGCGTTGATGAACCGGCCGTAGGTCAGTCCTTGGGCTCGAACGGCGGCACTGATGCGCGCGATCCACAATTGCCGAAAATCTCGCTTCCGGTTCTTGCGACCGGTATAGGCATAGGTCAGCCCTTTATCGACACTCTCCGTGGCGGATCGAAACAACCGACTCTTTCCGCCGTACTGGCCTGATGCTAGCTTGATCCGTTTCTTCCGTCGGGCTCTCGTTTTGGGTCCACCTTTAGCGCGAGGCATGATGCGTACTCCTTTTGAATCGTGAAAGGCTCAACTTGAAACGATCGTTGCCTATGCGTACGGCAAGAGTCGTTTCAATGTGGAAGCCACCGTTGGATCCACCACTGCAGTTCCGCTCAAGCGGCGCTTCCGGTCGTGCCGCTTGCTGGTCAATATGTGCCGCTTGCCCGCCTTGCGTCGGACAATCTTACCGCTTCCTGTTTTGGCAAATCGTTTGCTCGTTCCTGAATGTGTCTTCATCTTCATCGAACAATTCCTTTGGTTGATGGATGTCCCCGAATCAGCGGTCAGTGTTTGGGGGCCACGATCATGATCAGACTGCGTCCCTCCATACGGGGCGCATACTCGATGGTGCCGGCTTGGGCCAACTGTTCAATGACCGAATTCATCACGGCGCGACCCATTTCCTGATTCGCCATTTCTCGTCCACGATAGGTGAGGGTGATCTTGGTTTTGTTGCCTTCTTCCAAAAATGCCTTCATCTGCCGAACTTTGATTTCAAGATCGTGCTTGTCGGTCCGTGGACGGAGCTTGATTTCCTTTACCTGGGTGGACTTTTGATGCCGTCGGCTCTGATGCTCCTTCTTACTTAACTCATACTTGTACTTCCCGTAGTCCATAATCCGGCACACCGGGGGGACGGACGTGGGAGCCACTTCGACCAAGTCATAGCCGCCTTCTTGAGCCTGACGAAAAGCATCCGGAGTCGGGAGGATACCGAGCTGTTCTCCCTCCGGTCCGATCACACGAACTTCTCGCACTCGGATCTCACGGTTCACGCGCAATTTGGGGACGATAGGCCACCTCTTTCTAGTGTGTGAGTTGAAGTTCTCGCTGGGTATGTTTGGTCTCGGCTTGCAGGAGATCCACCACCTCAGCCGCCGTCATAGTGCCTAGGTTCGAACCGCTTCGACCGCGCACGGAAAATGTCCCACTTTCAACTTCACGTTTTCCTGCGACCAACATGAAGGGGATTTTCGCCTTCTCCGCTTCTCGAATCTTAAACCCGATCTTTTCGTTCCGAAGGTCGGCTTCGGCCCGGAAGCCGGCTATCTTCAATTGGGTGACGGCAGCGGCAACGTAGGCCTCTTGCTGGTCGGTGATATTCATGACCACCGCCTGTACCGGAGCAAGCCAGGTTGGGAACGCGCCGCCATAATGCTCGATCAGAATTCCAAAGAAACGTTCGATTGAACCCATCAGCGCGCGATGAATCATGATCGGGCGATGAGCCTTCCCATCTTCTCCGATGTAGCTTAATTCAAACCGCTCCGGGTTGTTGAAGTCCACCTGAACGGTGGAACATTGCCATGACCGACCCAAGGCGTCCTTGATCTTGATATCGATCTTCGGGCCGTAAAATGCGCCGCCGCCGGGATCAAGCTGGAAGGCGATGTTGCGATTCTTCAAGGCGGCTTCTAATGCGCTCGTCGCCAAGGTCCAGTGTTCTTCGCCGCCCACCGATTCTTTCGGTTTCGTCGACAAAAATACTTCGAACTCATGGAAGCCGAACGTCTGTAGCACGAAAAAGGTAAAATCCAACACCCGGCTGACTTCCGCTTCCATCTGGTCCGGACGACAGAAGAGATGAGCATCGTCTTGTGTGAATCCGCGCACTCGCATGAGCCCGTGCAGGACCCCGGTCCGCTCATAGCGGTAGACCGTGCCCAGTTCCCCGTAACGAATGGGCAGGTCGCGATAGCTCCGCAAATGCGACTGATAGATCATGATGTGGTACGGACAATTCATCGGTTTCAGCTGGTACTCGCTTCCTTCCAGCTTCATCGGCGGGAACATGTTCTCGCGGTAGTAGTCGACATGCCCGCTGGTTTTCCACAGATCAAGGCGAGCGGTATGGGGTGAGTACACCAGATTGTAGCCATCGCGAATATGCTGCTCTCGCCAGAAATTTTCAATCAACAGGCGTACGACCGCACCCTTCGGATGCCAGAGCACCAACCCAGGGCCGATTTCGTCTTGAATGCTGATCAGATCCAATTCTTTTCCGACTTTTCTGTGGTCGCGCCGTTTGATCTCCTCCAGTCGGGCAAGATAGGCATCGACTTCGGCCTTTGTCGGGAAAGAGGTGCCGTAGATGCGCTGGAGCATGGGATTGCGTTCATCACCACGCCAGTACGCCCCGGCCAGATTGAGTAATTTAATGGCGCCGACGGAGCCGGTGGTCGGGAGATGAGGACCGCGGCAGAGGTCGACAAAATCGCCTTGCGTGTACGCAGTGATCGGTTCTCCGTCCGGAAAACCTTGAATGAGCTCGACTTTATAGTGCTCGCCCTTGGCCTTAAAAAAATCAATGGCCTCCTGCTTCGAGAGCTCTCTCCGAGTAATCGGAAGGTTGCGGGAAATGATCTCCGCGGCACGCGCTTCAATTCGTTCAAGGTCCTCAGGTGTGAAGGGGCGGTCAAAGGCGAAGTCATAATAAAAACTGTCTTCCAGCGCGGGGCCGATCGTGAGCTGTGCGGACGGGAAGAGTTCTTTCACGGCCTGCGCCATGATATGCGTACTACTGTGACGATACACCTCCCGACCTTCAGCGCTATCGAACCGAAGCGGTTCAAGAATTGAACCGCTAGAAAGAGGCCGTGACAGGTCAACCACTGTTCCATCGACCTTGGCCGCCAGGACCTCGTGGCCGGCGATTCCTAATGCAGACAGGGCAGCTCCCGCAGTCTCCCCCGCCTGAATGTCTCCACTCGGACCGTCTTTCACCGAAATTTTCATAACGGCACAAACCGACTTTCTATGGCACCAAAAACAACAAAGGCACCGCGCCTCCGAGAGGCAAACCAGTGCCTCGCATGCATGGTAGGCGCGGACGGTCTTGAACCGTCGACCTCTACCGTGTCAAGGTAGCGCTCTCCCCCTGAGCTACGCGCCCATCAGTAAAGGACGCATGCTAATATAGCGTTAGGGACACTGTCAAGAAAACGAAACAGAGACGGTACGTCGTCAGGGAACCTAAAGAGAGACTCTCTGCTTCTCTTTTACCGGACACTCTGTCGGTGAAGACCACTACTTCACGGCAGAGCGAAGCTCTTTCCCGGCTGAAAATTTCGGTACCTTGGCGGCCGGGATTCTGAGGGATTCGCCTGTTCGTGGATTGCGTCCCATTCGTGCTCGCCGCTTGGAGATCGTAAACGTGCCGAAGTTGACAAGCGAGACTCGTTGCCCCTTTTTCAGGGACGACGTCACCGCTCCGGTAAATGCTTCAAGGGCAGTTCCTGCCGCAACTTTCGTGATTCCTGCCGAAGCGGCCATCTTCGCAATCAACTCTTCCTTCGTCATAGCATCCCTCCTCCTTGAGTGTTGAGTGACATATGAACCGTGAGTTCTGCAGCACGTTGAGGCAACTTAGGCCTACGCATTCCGACTCGCCTTACCTTTGGTTTGTTTTAAAGGGATGTGTAGATCGACGATCTTTTTTCGCAATGTGTTACGGTTAAGTCCTAACAGTTCCGCGGCCCGTATTTGATTGCCCCGGGTCTCCTTCAGGGCCGAGGTGATGAGGGGGCGCTCCACGGCGGAAATGAGGATCGGGTGAAGATTTTTGGCCGATCCGTTCCGCATGCCCTTTACGAACTCCCCCATTTTAGCTTCTAAGTAACTCTCGAGAGCGCCATCGCGGGAGGTGGTAGAGGTGTTATGAGGCAAGGGAGCGGGTGAATGCATCAATTGGTGTTGGATCATTTTCAGCGTCTTGCTCAACACCGCTCGGGAGCCGTCGACCAGAAGGGTGCGGGACAGATCAAGTCGGTCCTGAAGCCCATTAAACTGGTCCTGTCTGCCACGGGATTCGACGATAACGACATCAAACCCCTGCTTCGACAATTCCTTCTGAAAGGCCACCGCATCTCGAGCGATGCTAAGAGAGGCATCTTTAAAGACCTGCCGGACTTGTGTTTGGACGGCAGTATCGTTCGTAAACAAAAGAATAGTGTATACGGATGACGGCACTGGCATGAAGGCACCATGCGAAGAAGAGGGCGGATTATTGCGTAGGGCGTAAACGATGTCAATCTGATTTTACGTATATGAGTAACGCTCAGGCGGCTTCCTGCGTCTTTATGTAGGTAGGAAATGCATGGTAAACAAACGAGTTTCTCACATGTGATGACGCGACCGTTTTCGGAAGAAAGCAGATCGGTGCCGAAATACTTAGGAAGCAGAGTTACCAAATCATACGTCTCGTGACCTCCCTTGACAGATCAGGAAGCGGGGCAGTATAGATATCAATCAATTCCTACCGGAATAATGAAGAATGAAAGTGTCGAAACGTGTCACTTACGGAATTATGGCTGCGGTTGATCTTGCGATCAATGCCAAAGAGTCTCCTATTCAAGCGAGGGCCATCGCAAGGCGACAGGGAATTCCGGTTCGTTTTCTGGAGCAGGTCCTCCATGCGCTCAAAAATGCTGATTTAGTCGAAAGCCACCGAGGAGCCCAAGGGGGGTACCTCTTGTCACGCGAACCATCAAGTCTATCGATTGCGGACATTCTCGAAGCATTGGAGGGACCGGTCTTCCATCGATCTCCTGTTAATCAGGGATCACGCGACCGGTCTATGGCCAAGCCTGAGCTTCTTCTCGGTGATGTCTGGGACCAAGTCCAACAGGCAGAACGTAAGGTACTCGAGGGCATCACGGTCGAACACTTAGCGACGCATCAGCGAGCGCTTGAGGCTCAACGAAACCCGATGTACCACATCTGAGAGAACGGTTTCTTCCACGAGGAGACAAGGAGAGAGCGATGAGCCAGGTCGAATCCATCAAAATCCCTAAGATTGCGACACAGCCGATTCCCTCGGCGATCCAAGAGGAAATCGAAACCTTTGAAGGTGAGGCGTTACGAACCTTGGCCGGAGAGATCTCCACCGATCTGTTCAAACCCTTCCGTTTGCAGTATGGCATCTATGGGCAGCGTCAGCCCGGCGTTCAGATGGTACGGGTCAAGATTCCATTTGGTGGCATCACGGCGAATCAGCTTCGCCGCCTGGCGGAACTGGCCGATCGCTATGCCACCGGGGTCGGTCATGTCACGACACGACAAGACATTCAGTTGCATTTTGT
>CABVRS010000097.1 GCA_902500745.1 uncultured Nitrospira sp. | reverse complement strand
GGCAATCCCATCTACCAAACCGAAGCCCAGCCGTTGTTCTATTGGTGGAATCACACCATGTGGAACGATCCGGAGCAGGACGGGGTCAACGGCAACGAGAAGGTCTATCAGGAAAACGCCGAATTCGATCTGTCGAGGTACAAACCCTGTCAGTTCAATGGACAGCCCTGTTAGTTTCTGTCCAAATCCGTGATGTGTCGCCGCGCGTTTTGTAATTCTGCTGAGCCGCAGCGGATGGCGATGGTATTCTGCACTGCGGTGAAGAATTATTGGTGCCGACTACAGGTTGTCCTAATCCAGCCCACGTGTATGCGAGCGACATTTCTATGAAGCAAAGCTCCTTCGATGTCGTGAGTCTCATGAACCGGCGCATCCTCGTCATGTTGCCGCTGGGATTTGTGTCCGGCCTTCCGCTGGCGCTCACGTCGGGAACGTTACAGGCCTGGCTGACGGTCGAGGGGGTCGATCTCAAGACGATCGGTATCTTCACGCTGGTCGGACTTCCTTACACGCTCAAGTTCTTATGGGCTCCCGTCATGGATCGCGTGGTGCCGCCTTGGTTGGGGAGGCGTCGGGGATGGATGGTCCTGACACAACTGTGTGTGGCTGCCAGCCTCGTGCTCATGGCCATGACCGATCCAAAGATTCACCCTGGGTGGCTTGCGGCCTATGCCGTGCTCGTCGCATTTCTGGCCGCGTCGCTGGACATTGTCTTTGACGCCTATCGAACGGACACGCTCGAGCCGCACGAACGTGGGTTGGGCGCAGCCGTCTGGGTGAACGGCTATCGAATCGCGCTCTTGGCCTCCGGCGCCGGGGCGCTGGCCCTCGCCGATTACGTGGGCTGGCAGATGACCTATCTGGCGATGGCGGCCGTTATGCTTGCCGGAGTAGGCATCGTCTTGTTCAGTCCTAATCCGACGGTCGGCGCCGATGCTCCTAAGAGCCTGAAAGAAGCCGTCGGCGCACCACTTGTGGAATTCTTCGCGCGGCCCACGGCAGTAGGATTCTTGGCCGTGATCGTGCTCTACAAACTTGGCGATGCTTTTGCGTCGGCGCTCCAGACCGCCTTTTTGATCGGAGGGTTGGGTTTTTCCGCCACGGAAGTCGGTGCCGTAAAGGGGCTTGGGATTTTTGCCACGTTGATAGGAGCCTTTGTTGGTGGGCTGTTGATGACCAAGTCAGGACTTTTGCGCTCCCTCCTGATCTTCGGTGTCCTGCAAGCTGTTTCCAATCTGGGATTCGTTGTTTTGTCGCTGATGGGTAAGAGTTCAGCGATGCTGACGGCGGCCGTCGTGATTGAAAATGTGACTGGAGGCATGGGCACCGCCGCGTTTGTGGCGTTGGTGATGTCGCTTTGCGATCCTCGCTATACGGCGACGCAGTTCGCGCTGTTGTCTTCGTTAGAGGCGTTAGGCCGCGTCTTTGCCGGTCGCCCATCGGCGGATCTTGTCGAGATGGTCGGATGGACGCAGTTCTTTGTTTTAACCGTGGTGGTGGCGCTGCCAGGCCTTTGGGCGGTCTGGCGGGTCCGCCGTTCCATCGAGCCGGAGCAGCAAAGAGGCACGCCTGTTCCCATTCTGAAGCCTGTAGCCTCGCAAGTTTCCGAGTGATTACGACAGTCGCCGTTGGAGGAAGAGCACGAAGATCATCAAGGTAGGAAGGGGAGCGAGGATGAACGGCAGGAGCCAGAGCCAGACATTTTTGCCGCGGACACGGGCCTGGTCGATCATCCAGACGAAGAGCCAGACCAGAAGACCGATATAATTGAGCGTGATCCATTGAATCGTATGGATCT
The DNA here is from genome assembly GCA_902500745.1 of uncultured Nitrospira sp. Classification (GTDB taxonomy): domain Bacteria; phylum Nitrospirota; class Nitrospiria; order Nitrospirales; family Nitrospiraceae; genus Nitrospira_D. Next base: position 6,318 of record CABVRS010000097.1, on the reverse strand, counting down.
TGAGACCGCTGGTACTGTCTGGCGAGCCTTGAAGAAGGAAGATGCCCAACAGTAAGACAAACGCGCCGAGTAGAACCGCGATGAGTTTTTTACTCCAGACGAACATATCCGCCTCCTGGCTCAAGGAATGTAGGCACAAAGCCGGGGTAAGCTAATTCTACGACCGTCGTTTGTCAAATCAGAGGCTGGGTTCGTCATGATCCAATCCATGTTTAAAATAGAAACCGCCGGGATTCCCTTATGAGTCTCCTTCGTTTAAGCATGGTTGTTGGTGCCCTGGTGGTAGCGGTCGGCCTGGCATTATCCAACCCGACCATGGACGACTATATACACTTCGTTGAACGAGAATTGGGGAAGGCGATGGACCGAATGGATCAGGCTACATCGACCCGAGAACAGCAATTTATTCGCCAGGTGTTTCGGTCGCAAAGTAAGAAAATTCTCGACGCAGTCGTCCGACCGAATACGGCTCGACGCAACTGGGGCGTCGTGAGCTATTTTGAAACGCACGTGGCCGATACCACCGTCGTCGTGCTTGGTCTTGGGGGGCGATTTATTCCCCTTCAAGGTGTCGAGGAAGCGACGTTGAAAATCGGCCGGATGGCCTTTTGAAAAGAAAAATGGCCAGGGTCATCTGATGAGGCATATTTTGTCGATGTATTTTTGTGGATAACCTCCTGGAAAAGTGATCAAAATAGGCTGTGAGATTCGCATTTCGACTATTCACAGTCTGTCCTCATATTTCCCAAAACGCCACAACATTTGGTGTTGACAAAAAAACATGCTAGCTATATGTAGTCACGACCTGGTGAGATACACGCTCTACGCGCCTCAAATGACACCTGGACAAAGCATCAATCACAAACCTTTTCCTCTCTAGGAGGGCTACCGTGAAAATAGATCGGAGATTTACCCGTCGCGGAGTGAGCCCCTACGAGGGGCTGGCGTTCGTCAAACGGTCGTCCGAGATTCGGAACCCCGATGGGTCGACCGTGTTCAAGCTTGAGAATATCGACGTTCCTGAAACATGGTCTCAGTTGGCCGTCGATATCTTGGCGCAAAAATATTTTAGGAAGGCGGGAATTCCGCAGCACGATCAGACCGGTCAGCCGCTTGTGGGCTCGGACGGCAAGCCGGTGCTCGGTGGAGAGCAGGATGCCCGTCAGGTCTTTGAGCGCATGGCCGGGTGCTGGACCCATTGGGGCAAGTCCCATGGGTATTTCAAGACACCGGAAGACGCCGAGTCCTTTCACGATGAGATGTGCTACATGCTGGCGCACCAAATGGCTGCGCCAAACTCTCCTCAATGGTTCAACACCGGCCTACACTATGCCTATGGCCTGTCGGGGCCGGCACAGGGACACTATTACGTCGATCCCAAAACGTGTGAGGTGGTGAAAGCCACCAATGCGTTCGAACATCCTCAGCCGCATGCTTGTTTCATTCAATCGATCGAGGATGATCTCGTGAATGAGAACGGGATCATGGATCTCTGGGTGCGGGAGGCTCGATTATTCAAGTATGGCTCCGGAACCGGGACGAACTTCTCGAAATTGCGAGGCGATGGTGAAGGACTTTCCGGTGGCGGCAGGTCTTCAGGCCTTATGTCCTTCCTCAAGATCGGTGATCGCGCTGCCGGCGCGATCAAGTCAGGCGGGACCACACGCCGTGCCGCCAAGATGGTCTGTTTAGACCTTGATCATCCGGATATCGAGGAATTCATCGATTGGAAGGTCGTTGAGGAACAAAAAGTCGCGGCGATGGTAACGGGCTCAAAGGTCTGTGCGCAGCGCCTCAACGCCGTATTGAAGGCCTGTCACACGGTCGACGGAGAAGGAGCTCTCAGGCTGGACCTCGACCACAAGACGAATCCGGTCCTGCGCGAGGCGCTGACATCGGCCCGTCGCGATATGGTGCCTGAGGCGTATATCCAGCGGATGTTCTCCTATGCGCAGCAGGGGTTCACGCATTTCGTGTTTCATGAATACGACACCAATTGGGACGGCAAAGCCTATCAGACGGTCTCCGGTCAAAACTCAAACAACAGCGTCAGAATTCCCAATGAGTTTTTTGCCGCACTCGAAGTCGACGGTGACTGGCAACTCAAACGCCGAACGAACGGCAAAGCGTGCAAGACCATCAAGGCCAGAGATCTGTGGGACCGGATCGCGTGGGCGGCATGGATTTGTGCCGACCCTGGGACGCAGTACGATACCACCATCAATGAATGGCACACATGTCCGGAGGACGGCCGGATCAACGCGTCGAACCCGTGCTCCGAATACATGTTTTTGGACGATACCGCCTGTAATCTGGCCTCCCTTAACCTCACCAAGTTTTATAGCGTGGATGGGCAGTTCGAATTGGAGCATTTTCGCCATGCCGTTCGATTGTGGACGATCGCGCTGGAGATCAGTGTGTTGATGGCGTCTTTCCCAAGCCGTTCGATTGCCGAAAAGAGCTATCGGTTCCGGACGCTTGGGTTGGGTTACGCGAATCTTGGCACCGTCTTGATGCGGCTGGGGATTCCCTATGATTCGTCCAAAGCCCTGGCGATCTGTGGAGCCATCACGTCCATCATGACCGGTGAGGCCTACCGCGCATCGGCTGAAATGGCCGCCGAATTGTCGCCCTTTCCAGGCTACGCACACAATCGGGAGCCTATGCTGCGAGTGATCCGCAACCACCGACGGGCTGCGTACCAGGTGCCGCATACGGAATATGAAGGGCTGACGATTGCTCCGGCGGGGATCCGCCCTGAGCATTGTCCTCCGGACATGCTCTTGGCCGCCCGAAGGGCCTGGGACCATGCGCTTGAACTCGGGACGGCCTACGGGTACCGCAATGCACAGGTGACGGTGATCGCTCCGACCGGCACGATTGGGTTGGTCATGGATTGCGATACCACGGGAATTGAACCGGATTTTGCGCTGGTGAAGTTCAAGAAATTGGCGGGAGGCGGCTACTTTAAGATCATCAATCAAAGTTTGCCCGCCGCGTTGGCCAACCTCGGATACACAGACCAACAGGCGCAGGATATCGTCCGGTACTGCGTCGGCGCCCAGACACTCAAAACCGCGCCCTTTATCAACCATGACACGTTGCGTCAGAAGGGATTCGACGAGGCGGCCTTAGATCGACTGGAACGGGGTTTGGGGCAAGCGTTCGAAATTCAGTTCGCCTTCAACAAGTTTATTTTGGGAGAGGCCTTTTGTGTGGACCAGCTGGGCTTCACCGACGCGCAACTCAATGAGGCGAATTTCAACATGCTGAAGGCGCTCGGTTTTACACAAGAAGAGATCGCCGCCGCCAATGATTTCTGCTGTGGAACGATGACGGTGGAAGGCGCGCCACATCTGAGAGCCGAACACCTCGCGGTATTCGATTGCGCCAATCGATGTGGACGGATCGGACAACGCTCGATTGCCGTTGATGCGCATATCCGCATGATGGCGGCGGCACAACCGTTCATCAGCGGCGCGATCAGCAAGACCATCAATATGTCGGCCGATGCCAGCGTGGATGATGTCAAGGCGGCGTATCTGCTTGCTTGGAAGAGCATGGTGAAAGCGGTGGCGTTATATCGCGACGGATCCAAGCTCAGTCAACCCTTGAGTGCGTCCACCGACAGCGGAAAGGCCGTCGAAGCTACGACCGGCATCATGGAGATGGCTGAAAAAGTGACCGAACGAGTGCTGGTTCGATACCTTGCCAAACGGCGCCCGTTGCCGGGTAGACGCAATGGCTACACGCAAAAAGCTATCGTCGGGGGGCACAAACTGTACCTCCGCACCGGTGAATATGAAGATGGGACCGTCGGGGAAATCTTTTTGGACATGCACAAGGAGGGCGCGGCGTTCAGGAGTCTCATGAACTGCTTCGCTATCGCCATCTCACTTGGGCTTCAGCACGGGGTCCCTCTGGAAGAGTTCGTTGAAGCCTTCGTCTTCACTCGATTTGAACCGAACGGTCCTGTTAAATTGAATGATCGGATCAAAATGTCGACGTCGATCATCGATTATATCTTCCGTGAGCTTGCCGTCACCTATCTCGATCGGTATGATCTTGCGCAGGTGAAAGAAGAAGACCTACGGATGGATTCGGTGAAGAAGGACGACATGGACCCTGAATGCTTCGAGGAAGAGGCCGATCTCGATGCGCTGGCGAAATCTTCCGTCGTGACGGAACACTTTCCGATCCGTCGAAACGGCGGAAAAGGAAACGGCCACGGAAACGGACATCGCGTCGCCCGACAAGTAGAGCTCATGCGCGAGACTCTGACTTTAACAGAAATACAAAGCGCCAAAGATGCTCGAGTGAAGGGCTACGAGGGCGACCCTTGTCCCGAATGTAAACAGTTCACCATGGTTCGGAACGGCACCTGCCTCAAATGTGTCAGTTGCGGTGCGACGAGTGGATGCTCATAAGGGAGTGTGAAGATGCCGAGCAAGTCTCCATCATCGTGCGTCTGCTGTAAAAAACGGCGGTTTCGGCGCAGCCGATCGGGCCCGGCAGTCCTTTCTTCGTTACGCGCAAAGGCTGCAAAATATTCCTCGCGACCGCGATCATCGTTCGTCACATGTGAGCATCGTGGGGCGTGGTCTCCCTTGCGAATGGCTCGTGTGGCCAGGCGAAGACGGTTCTAACGTCGAAGAGTCCAGAGGAGAGCGGATATGCCGACAGCGACCCAACTGGTCATCAGTGGTCAGAGTAAACCAGGCGCCCTTGCCCGAGTGACGGCAGTCCTCGGCGAAGCGGGAGTGAATATCAAAGCCTTTTCTGCTCCAGAAGTAACAGGTCCAGGGAAGTTGCGCTTGCTTGTGGCTGATCTGGATGGCGCTCGCGCGGCTCTTCGGTCGGCGAAAATCAAGTTCGGTGAAGAAACGGCGCTGCTCTTAAGCCTTGAGAATAAGCCTGGCGCACTGAGGAAAGTGGCCGATCTGTTGATGAAGAGCCGGATCAATATCAAGTGCGGCTACTGTACGCCTTCACGGGAAGGGAAGCGGGCGATTGTCGTCCTGACCGTTTCCAATACCGACAAAGCCTTGACTATCCTACGCAATCAATCCCTCGACGAGTTTTGAATCATGCGGCTGGGGCCGCTCACGAGAATCGTATCTAGGCGTATCGTTGTCATTGGCCTTTTGGTTGGGCTTCTTGCACAAGGCTGCGCGGTACCTTCGCGTCATATCAGCCGATTCCCTGGATATCCGGTGGGATTCGTGGAGCGGGGAGAGGCTTCATGGTATGGCCCAGGATTTCATGGAAACAAGACAGCCAACGGGGAACAGTATGATATGCACAAACTCACGGCGGCCCACCGGACGTTGCCACTGGGATCCGTGGCTGTGGTCCATTCATTGACCTCGGGTCGCCAGGTCACAGTTCGGATTAATGATCGTGGGCCGTTTGCGAGGGGACGAATCTTGGACCTTTCATTGGCCGGAGCTCGGGCGCTTGATATGGTCGGCAACGGAACAGACCGAGTCGAACTTCGAGTCATCGACTATATTGCCCAACCCGAAGGGATGGGTCCGTTACGAGTTCAAGTCGGAGCATTCGCAGACCTTCAGAATGCACGGGCGTTGTTTGCGCAAATTCAGCGAAATTTTCCCGATGGACGGATCATTCAGGTCGATCTACCGGAGGGGCGCCGTTACCGCGTTCAATTTGGCCAGTTTCTGGACGAATCGGAGGCGCAGATGTTTGCGGATCGTTTCGATCGTGCGTTTCGGCTTCGATCATTAGTATTCAGGGATGATCAATAGCCTGAGGTCAAGATGCTGAGCAGTCATGCTGGAAACCGTTTTTGCAGGAATGACAGTTTGGAACAGATTGATTTTTCAACAACATTTTTTGAATTGCTTGCCTGCTTGTGATCCCTATGGTAGATGTAACGACTGTGACTCCTAATTTAGGTTGGTCGGTCATTCTAATCTTACGATCCTCTGAAGGGTGGGCGAAGAGGTATCCTCTGGGAGACACCCGGCTTCTCATCAAGCCAGCCATCCTGGTTCAGCGTCCCTAACTATAAGACGGCGATGGACATCCTCATCCTTTTAGGGTTGATAGGGTTATCCGCCATTATTTCCACAGCCGAGATCGGCTTTTTCTCGGTCAACGAAACACGACTGAGAGCGCTGGCTCAAAACGGCAGTAAACGTGCCGAAAAAGCCTTGCAACTCAGAAGTGATCCCCAGCGGCTCTTTTCGACCATCTTGGTAGGCGATCGACTCGTCAGCACGGCCATCCCGATGTTTGCGACCTTCATTACCTTGAATGCCTATGGGGAGAAGAGCATTTTTGAAGAAGCCATCG
>CABVRS010000096.1 GCA_902500745.1 uncultured Nitrospira sp. | reverse complement strand
AAGGTTTTGAAAGATAGTCTGATGCTCCCAGTTTCATGGCATCGACGGCCGTCTTCACTGATTTGGTGCCGGTGAGCATGATAATCGGCGTGACTTTCCGTTCCATGCGGAGTGTTTGAAGCACGGCAAGGCCATCGGTTCCTGGAAGAATGACATCAAGCAGGACTAGATCCGGTTCTTCCTTTCGAAACACGTCGACGCCCTCAGATCCATCCTCGGCTTGGAGAATGTCATAGAGCGGTTCCAGAACCATTTTGAGCGAGGTGCGGACGCGTGCCTCGTCGTCGATCAGCAAGACTCGTTTTTTCGGGATCACGCTTTCCACAATAACTCCTGACATGCTATGAGCCTTGAGTAGGAAGCTGGATATGCAATGTCGTGCCAACCCCTTCCGTACTCTGAACCTGAATGGTTCCTCTGTGTTCCTGAATGATCTGGTGCGCGATGGTCAAGCCCAGACCGGTTCCTTCATTGAACGCACTCGCGTGCTTAGTTGTAAAGAATGGGTCGAAGATATGGTCAAGGTGCTCCGACGGGATTCCATGCCCTGTATCTTTGATTTCAATATGGGCCCACTCCTGCCCATTCGCTTTCCGGACCTGATGAGTTCGCACACGGATCGTACCAGAATTCTCTCCTATGGCATCCATCGCATTCAAAAGCAGATTGAGCATGACCTGTTTGATCTGTTGCCGATCTAACATGCCACGAGGAAGCTCAGACGCCAACTCTTTTTCAATCTTGATCCCACGCCGGTCTGCCTGTGCTTGGATGAAGTAGGCACATGACGAGACGATTTCGTTCAGATCCTCATCGGTCAATTTCGGCTCCATATAGCGAGCGTAATCGTGAAGTTCTTGGACCAAACGTTCGATGCGATTGACGTCATCGAGCACGATGTGGCTGAACTCTTCAATAAACCGACTATCATCTTTCCGCTCAGGGGCCAGTTGAATGAAGGTTTTGATCGAAGTAAGCGGATTTCGGATCTCGTGCGCAAAGCCTCCGGCGATGATTTCCAGCGAGCGCAATCGATCGGTGCGACGCATCAGGGTTTGAGATTGCCGCAGATGTTCATACATTAGGAGAGCATCAAGCGCATTGGCAGCACTCTGTGCCATGGCAATCAGCAGGTCTTTATTGTGCGGATTACAGCCGGTTTCCGCTCGAGATCGGAATACAACAAATGCAACCATACGTTCCCTGGTCACGAGCGGAATGACCAGTGTTGCGGGAAAGGTGCCGAATGGATTGGTCGTGTCGTTATCGAAAGTGGCCATCAGCGAAGCTGAATCGGGATTGGACGCAAGAAGAGTCTGGTGGACTTGAAGGAGGTTCTGGATAAAGGGATCGGAGAGAGCAATGACCGACGGTGTTGAGACGGTATCGAGTTGCCCATGGGAATGCATATGGCGATATCTGTCATGGTCGTGATCGAGTAGGTATAAAGCTCCGTGAGAGCTCTGAGATACGTCCAAGAGCCCTGCAAGGATTCGCTGCACGACGACGGATAGAGTGGTGGGCGTCGCGATATCCTGCACAAATTGGGTAAGTTGTCGAAGTGACCATAGGTCTGTGTGAGGTGCGGTCAACTGAGGAGATCTGGAGAGTGTCATGAGCGTGACGAACCGGCCTTTAGGACGCAATCGAATTGCATGGTACGAACATAATAATTACGTATGATCACTAGTGTGGTGAGTATACATGCCGATTGGTGTTTCACCCAGCGGATTTGGGATTTCGTGCATGGCAGGGGTGGGAGCTGTTGGGGAAATTACACGGGAAGAGTCTGAAATGGATGAAGGTGCAGGGAAGGTTCGTGATAAGGTTTCGAGAGGGCTTTGACTGGATGAGGCAGCGATGAGGAGAGCATGCCCACCGGCCAAACTCGAGCCGGTGGGCGAATGAAAAACGATCTACGGGGTAGCGGAGGCACTCTGTGCGGGGCAAGAGCCGGGAGTCATGTAGAGCAAATAGTTGCCCATTCCGTGTTGTGGCTCGGTTTTCTGCAGAGAGTGGTGATACACCATCACCATCTCATAGTCCTCGTCTTTGGAGATCGGGAATCCCTGGCCGTCTTTATAGACTTGATGAGGTAGGAATTCCCGAAGCGTACCATCGCGCTCAGCATCCGGAATGGTCCGGAGAAGGGTCTGTTTCTTGGTCTTATTCTCCAAGGCGATCAGGAGCAATTCATCGTGGCCGTGCGGATACGCGTATTTGACGCAGCCGTCCATACTAAACTTCAGTGGAGCCGTACGGACTTGGACACCCGACCCGATTTCAATCCCTTCATCTGTCTGATCCGCAGGCCGATCACCGAACTTGGTGAAGCAGACAATGTTGACGCCGACTTGATAGACGTCCATCGCTTTAACCGGTTTGGCCTTCGGAGCAAAGTACATCGTAAACGTTGCGATGACATCTTTAGTGGGTGGGGCGCCGTGATAGAACGCCACCACCGTCATGAGCTTGTCGGTTGCCGAAAGTTGGACACCGTATCCATCGGGGAATTGTGTTTCCGACATTTCGAGTCCAGCTCCACCGAAGAAGAGTGGCTCGCCGGGGCAGGACACGCTGGGCTTGGTATTGTTGATCATCAAAATATGATGCAGGTAATTCCTCGGCAATTCCTTCCCGTCGACTGTAGACAGGGCCGACTTGAACCCGATCAAATACTTATCTTCTGGCAACTGGAAGTTGAATCGCGGCATGGAATCGCCCATATCGCCTTCACCGTGGCCGGTGGGAAGATCGATGGGGCCAAAGGTCAGTATCGCCGTGTTCTCCCCATACGTGATCTTTGAACCCACCTGCTTTTTGAGTGTTGGGACGGCATGATGGTCGTGGCCTCCATCCGCATAGGCCGAGGTAACCATGAATAGGGCAGTAATCAGAGGAATGAGGAATCCGCGCATAAGACCTCCCACAGGAAGTGAAAACGATGATTTGGGACCGGGCTCCGAATTGGTTTGTTGAGTGATAATAGGCTGGAACTGGCTCATTGGGCATTCGCTGGCTTCAGCGTCAGTCTCTTCCATTGGTACGTACCGCCATGTTCTCGAGGTGGAATGTTCTTATGGTTACCGACACGCGTGTACCACCATATACCTTTTGCTTCATTGCTATCCTCCGAGAGGAGCACCTCAAATCCGCCTTCACGATCATTGCCTGGTTGTTGCCACGTGCCCTGCCACAGACGGTCGGCGAATTTGGTGGTGGCGAAGTGTCCACCGTGTTGGGTGTAGGGACCGTTCCCACTCTTGTCCAATGTCGCTTTGTATCGCTTTTCATCCTCGACTTCGAGAATCTCCCACTCTCCACTGACATCCGGCATCGCTGCACCGGCGGTATCGCTGACGAGCCGATGCGATCCCGCGGCGGCTGCTGCGGATGCCAGAGGGCCACCCAGCTGAGCCGATCGAAATGATTCATGCCACGACAACAACTGCCAGCGGCCAGCACGACGTTCGAGCACGCCGGTTTCTCTCAGAGGGAGTACGGTTCGCTTGACCTCCGAGCCCTCGCCGACGTAGCGGATATAGTCGAGCTCCATCGTAAACCAGGCGACGTCACCCTTGGTCCAGACCTTAAGCTCGGTAATCGGAATCTCGATTTTCTTGGCATTGACGAATTCTTCCCGCATTTCACGCTCAAACTCAGGCCAGCCGACATACTTTCGCCCACCGACGGTGTAACTGGTGATATCGGCATCGTGGGCCATGAGGCGGGATAGTGTCGGGAGATCTTTCTCGGCGTTCGCGCGCACCATTTGGCGAATGGCGGCCTCAGGGTCGGAAGGTTCGGAGGCGAGAGCCGAACTAGCGAGACTAGAAAGTAGAAGTAGGCTAAGGCAGACAAACGACTCCCGATGACGCATACGGGTCTCCATGAGTGTGACAAGAGGAAGACGACCCGGAAACGTACACGGCCTGATGAAGCATGTCAACAGGCAACTGAGATGGAGACTATCGATGGGCAACCACGACCACGGTTACGTTATCTTCCCCTCCGCGATCGAGCGCTGCCGTCACGAGCTGATCGCAGAGATGGGTAGGGTCCGGTTCGCTTTGGGTGGTAAGAACTCGTTGGATGTCGTCATCTTCCAGCATCTTCATCAGGCCGTCCGAACAGAGCAACACAACATCGTTGTCCTGAATAGGAAAGGCACCGATGGTCGGGGTCGCCATTCCAGGGACGCCCAAAGCGCGCGTCAGCACATGTCGTTCCGGGTGAGTTTTGGCGGTTTGGGGTGTAAGGATCCCGCGCTCCAGGTATTTCTCAATTAAACTATGATCTCTCGTCAACGGTGTCAGTGCACCGGATCGAAACCGGTACGCACGACTGTCTCCGACATGGATCAGGTAGGCCACAGGAGCAGGAGTGGGTACAATGGCGAGCAGTACGATCGTCGTCCCCATCCCTTTCAATTTTGGCTGTGATCTGGTTCGATCGACGATGGCCTCGTGTGCTCGGGCGATCAGATCCGTCAGTACATCGGTTGGTGGGGGGTGACCGTTGCGAAGTGCCTCATTGGATGATGCCGCGTGGTCTTCGATCGTTTTGATCGCCGTTTGAGCGGCGATGTCTCCTCCGATATGGCCGCCCATTCCATCCGCAACGGCCCAGATTCCGTGAGCATCGATCGCGGTGAACGCATCTTGGTTGACGGTACGGACATGGCCGGTCTCGCTTCGTCCGATGCCGGTCCATTTGCTCATCGAGAATATGCCGGTTGTTGAAGGGGAGATGAGAGCGATGAAGGGCCGAACTGCAATGCCAGATCTTCATACAATCGGTCGGCGAGGGTGACGAGGTTTTCGGTGTCCGCTCGGTTGTATTGCAAGAGGGTTTCGCGCGCCATGGCGTCACCTCGGCGCCATGCCAACCAGAGACGGACGGCATCAACGCCGTCGAGGTCACGAATGTTCGCGTGTCGGTCAATCCCCAGCTCGCGTTCAATCTGCTTGAGCCCTCCGCGCAAGGCAAGCCGTCGCGCGCCAAAGCAGAGATCAAAGTGTAGTGGAGGAACACGAAGACTCGGGAATAGCGTACAGAGATAGGGGATATCGAATACCGATCCGAAAAATGTCACGAGCAAGTCGCATGCATCAAGTTCCCTCTGCAATCGCGCGCCGGTCAGGTTTTCGTTTTGAACCAGACTGACGGTCGTTCCATTCCGATGCAGTCCGACGACCGTCACATCACCCTGCCCCGGCGGTGCGCCGGTTGTTTCAATGTCGAGATAGACCGTGCGGGATCGGCACAGGTCGTAGAGCCGCCAATGTTCACGCCGAGGGAGTCGCGTTGCAAAGGAGTGAAAGTGTCCGGTGTCAGCCAGTTGTTGTGCGGTACGCAGTTCGCCGTCGTACCAGTCTTTACGGCTGGCGGAGAGACCGGGAACGGATGAGTGGTTGAGGAACAGGGCCCAGTCAAGCAGGCCCTCGTCCCACCATCGTCGTTCCGTCGCGCGTCCCACTCCCGGAAGGAAGATGAAGCTGGAGGTAAGCATGGGTGCGGATTGTAGCCTTGATTTCATGTAAGAGACAAGTTAGAGTTCGCACATCGATTCGCGATAGTAGTGAATGACGACAGGGTTTCCAAGATCTATCCATACATGCCGGAACGAGCAAAGCGCATTCGTATTACCGTGGGAAGCGTACAGTTGGAGGCTGAACTGCGCAAGACCAAGACGGCCGACCAAGTGTATGCAGCGCTTCCCGTCAAAGCGGCACTCAATACCTGGGGAGAGGAATTCTACTTTCCGATCTCCGGAGTCCAGGATCATCGGGAAACGGCAACCACCCAGGTCAAGGTTGGGGACATTGCCTTGTGGGGAGCAGGACAAGTCATGGCGATCTTTTTTGGGCGAACCCCGATGAGCCTCGGTGCTGATCCGGTTCCTGTTGATCGGGTCAACATCATTGGAAAAATCGTCGGTGATGCGACCCAACTGAAGCTGGTGATGGACACATCGACGATCCTTCTCGAACCGAGCTGAGCGCGATGCGACTGTCAAAAGAACGTGTGCGCCATATGGCTGAAAGTCTCGCTGGTCATCTCCAAGCGGAACGGCATATCGCGCTCACAGGCGAGCGCACCACATTCGTGGAAACTCTGGATCAGGCGATCACGCACGAATTAGCCGTAGAAGATCGAGTCAATGCGGAGGTACGGCAGCTGTTAAAGGCGTACGAACAGCAGATCGAACAAGGCCAAGTCGATTATCAGAAGATGTTCCAGATGGTGAAGCAGAAGTTGGTGCGCGAACGAGGTATCATCCTGTGAGGCCGTAAGCGAATCTGTGCTCGGGCGATGAGCGTGAGACCGGATTGTCTGTTGCGAAGTGGTTGCCCTTCTGTCATGCTGAGCGAAGATAAAGTCAGTCATCTCGCGCATGTGATTCTCACGGCCGTGAAGAATCATACCGGAGTAACAGTCAACAGCCCTGATGAACGTGTATTGAAAGAGATTAAACGGGTCTTGGGTAGTGAGTTGGCGCAGGAGCAGGACATCGATCGGACAGTCAGGTCCAAGCTGGCCTCGTACTCACGTGGCATAGTCGAGGGGAGCCCTGAGTGGGATGTCCTGTATCGGAAGACGTTTGAGGAAGAATCGCGCAAACACATGAAATCCTGACGGCAGAGATAGACTCGTATGGAACAGACCATCCACCGGTTCGTGATCTTGGGGATCGTCCTGGCTCTTGTCGGGACGGCGGCATGTTCGCAGAAGCGCAAGCCTCTCGTCCCACTTCTCCTGGACGGCGAGGTACGGCCTCACGCGACAGTGCTGACGGAACAGGGAACGCAGGCTTTTCAGACCCAACAATACGAGGAAGCGAAGCACTATTTTGAGGAAGCGGTTGCCGCCGCGCCGCAATCCGGTCAGGCGCATTACAACTATGCGCTGGCGTTGAATGCGCTCGGCAATGCGGAAGTCGCTCGACAGCATTTCTTGGAAGCGGCAGATCTTGCTCCTGGCGACAAGGTTATTTGGGACTCTCCGGCGCTTTCGCCTTACGGAAATCCTGAAAATAAGAACAAGGCCAAGCTTAAACCCTATTCACCGCGTCGATCGTCGTTCGGTACCGGTACACCCGGTGGCTATTAATTCCTCACGAAGGATGGACCTATGAGCAAAGCACTTGCAGTCGGGGACCAGGCACCGGAACTCGCGATCCCGGACCAACAAGGGAAGAAAGTGACGCTAGACAGCTTCAAGGGGAAGCAGGTGGTATTGTACTTCTACCCGAAAGACGATACGCCGGGATGTACGAAAGAGTCTTGTGATTTTCGTGACGTGGAGTCACAGATCCTACGGGCAGGTGGCACGATCGTCGGGGTGAGCTTGGACGGCAAGGAGTCTCACCAGAAGTTCATCAAGAAGTTCGGGCTTCCGTTTCCTCTGCTCAGCGATGAGAGCGCGGCGATCTCCAAAGCCTATGGAGTGTACAAAGAAAAAAACATGTACGGAAAGAAGTACTGGGGCATCGAACGAAGCACGTTTGTCATCGATCCTGAGGGAAAGGTGAAAGCAATTTTTCGGAAGGTCCAAGTCGACGGACATGCCGACGAAGTGCTCAAGGCCCTGAAGGCCTAGCAGAAAGACCGATTGGCTGTGTGGTCACCGGCCAGGGTCCCCACCATTTGCATTGTGCTCTCCCTCGCTGTCCTCTTCTCTCTTGCCCTCAACAGCGCTGTGCTCGATGCAGCCGACAAAACCGCTGTCACAATCTTTGTGAAGGATGCGCTCACCGCGCCGAATCAGCCAGTCTCGATCGAAGCCAAGCTGATCGGGAAAGGGCTCGTCGCGAACCGCGCGCTGGGCGGTGAACCACTCGATCTCCTGGTTGATGGGAAGGTCGTCGCATCCGCCATGACCGGCAGCGATGGACGTGCATTCTTGACCTATACGCCGACATCGAAGGGGATCAATCCGGTTCACGTGCGCGTCGGCCAGAGTCCACGAGTCGATCACGCCGAAGGGCAGGCTCGTCTCGCAGTCTGGGAGAAACGACAACCCATTCTCATGATCGAACTCTCGTCGCTCATGGAGATTCCGCCGCCCGGTCGAGTGCCCGCCATCGGCTTCGGATCGGAATCCGCACAAACGCCGATGTCCGAGGCGGCCGATGAACTCGAGAAACTGACCAGGTTTTATTATGGAGTCATCTATGTCGCACCCGTGCCGTCAGGGGGAGATAGCTTTCGGGCGAGTACGGAGGTTGGGGAGTGGCTCAAGCTGCACAAGTTCCCACCAGGCTATGTGTTGCCTCTCCCGGCTGACATGAAAACGCTAGGGAACAAGATTGACGAGTTTCATGAAGCGGGCTGGAAGACCGTGAAAATTGGAATCGGTCGGTCAAAAGCCTTCGCGGAGGCATTCCTTCAACGACGTCTCGATGCGATCATGGTGCCGGAACCAACGAAGGGCGACATGCCGAGGAAAGCCCAAGTCGCGAAGGATTGGAAGGA
>CABVRS010000095.1 GCA_902500745.1 uncultured Nitrospira sp. | reverse complement strand
GATTTGAGATTTTCGACCGAACCTCGATCGGCATGTCGGAATTCGTCCAAAAACTTAACTATCGTCGCGCGTTACAAGGTGAGTTGGCCCGGACGATCGCACAGATGCCGGAGGTAGAACGAGCGCGGGTCCATTTAGCCATCCCGGAACGGCGACTGTTTGCAAGTGAACAGGAAAAAGCGCGTGGGTCCGTGATCCTGTCGCTTCGCAACGGACAACAGCTGAGTCAAGCTCAAGTGCAGGGAGTCATTCACCTCGTGTCCAGCAGCGTGGAAGGGTTACAGGCCCGAGATGTAACCATCGTGGATGGGCATGGACGCATGTTGTCGGCCACGGTGTCGGACGATGCATCCGGATTAACGAACACACAACTGGATTATCAACGCAATATCGAAAAAGACGTTGAGACACGCATTCAAACGATGCTCGAGCGCATCGTGGGACCGAATAAAGCGGTGGTGCGTGTTTCCAGCCTCGTGGATTTTCGAAAAGTCGAGACGACGGAAGAGCGGTATGACCCGAATAGTCAGGTAGTGAGGAGTGAACAGCGCGGACAAGAAAAGGCCAATGGTTCCAATGGGGTCGGCGGCGGAGTTCCGGGTGTCCAGTCGAACGTGCCGCCAGGGACAGAGCAGGAGCCCACGGAAACCAGTTCAAGCAACAGCCAAACCAAAAATGAGACCGTGAACTATGAGATTAGCCGAACCGTTTCGAAAATCGTCGAGCCTGTCGGTGTTATTAAGCAACTCTCTGTGGCTGTGCTCGTCGATGGCATGTATGAATCTGCGAAAGCCGGTGAGGGGGAGGCGGCAGATGCGCCTGCCGCAGCACGAAAATATATTCCGCGTTCAGAAGAGGACTTAAAACGAATCGAGGACATCGTCAAGAAAGCGATGGGATTTTCGGCAGAGCGACAAGATCAAGTGCAAGTGGTCAATGTTCAATTTGGGGTGGGGCCAGATGAGCCACAAGGTATGGGGGCGGAAGCGACGGCGGAAGGTCCAAAAGCATGGCTGCCCTATCTTCGTTATGCCGTAGGAATTCTCCTGTTCGCGGTGATTCTTCTGTTTGTCGTCCGTCCGTTATTGGCGATGTTGGGGACGACCACCGAGCAAATGCAGGCCGACGCGTCGGTGTCCGCGCTTCCTGGTCGGACTGGGATGACCGAGGCGTCATTGACACATGCGCCGGATCGGGCACAGATTATTGATATGGCGCGAAA
Source organism: uncultured Nitrospira sp. (assembly GCA_902500745.1). Classification (GTDB taxonomy): domain Bacteria; phylum Nitrospirota; class Nitrospiria; order Nitrospirales; family Nitrospiraceae; genus Nitrospira_D. The sequence continues at coordinate 7,469 of CABVRS010000095.1, read as the reverse complement.
GAACCCCGATACGACGGCTGTGGTCGTCAAACAGTGGCTCAAGAATCCGACATAACATCGAGATGGCAAAGAATCTGACGGGTGAACAGAAAGCGGCCATTCTTCTGCGAGCCATCGGTGAAGAGGCGGCCGCCCAAGTCATGAAACAACTTGATCCGAAGGAGATCAAGAAGTTAGGAAGTTTCATGAGCGGGACCGCACAGATTTCTCGGGACGAGGAAGAGGCCGTCATTTCAGACTTTCAAACGGCGAGTGCGACGGGGGGAGTTCAGTTTCAAGGAAAAGAGTTCATCAAGACGGTGCTGACGAAGGCGCTGGGACCGGACAAGGCGGCTCGAATCATCGAATCGATGACACAGAAAAGCTATCCGGGGCTGGAAGCGCTGAAATGGGTGGATGTCAAAACCCTGACTCAAATGTTGAAGGTTGAACATGCTCAAACCGTCGCGGTGATACTCGCCCATTTAGAGAGCGACCAGGCGAGTCAAGTGTTGGCTGCTCTGCCGGATGACATGCGAGGAGATGTAGCTATTCGGCTGGCAACAATGGAAGAAGTGCAGCCAGATGTCTTGGAGGAACTGAGTGAAACGTTACAAGAAACTCTGTTGGCAGCGCAAGGATTGGGAGTTCAGAGCGTCGGTGGAGCCGAGGTCATCGCCAATATCTTGATGAGAATGGACAAGACAAATGAGGGCGGGATCATGACCAGAATTTCAGAAAAAAGCCAAGCCCTCGCTGATAATATTCGGGCACTTATGTTTGTATTTGACGACATCGTGAAGGTCGACGATCGTGGGATGCAAGAATTGATGAAAGAGATCAGCAAAGATGATCTCCCTGTTGCGCTCCGCGGCGCCAATCCGGACGTGAAAGAGAAATTCTTCAAAAATATGTCGAGCCGTGCCGCAGAGATGTTGAAGGATGATATGGAGACGCGAGGTCCGGTCAAGATTTCAGATGTTGAGCGAGCTCAACAAAATATTCTCAAGGTCTGCCGAAAACTCGAGGAGGAAGGCCGTATCGTGATCGCCGGTGTCGGAGAGGAGATGTTGTAGTGAAAAGTTCGGCGATCTCAGCGGGAGCATTTCGTGAGCATGAACTCGCTCGCCTGCAGGGGACGATTCTCGTCGTCGATGATGAAGAGGGAATTCGCAATCTATTTCTTGAACTGTTCCGACCGGAACGTGTGTCGGTTCGAGTCGCCAGTTCCGGGCACGAGGCGATTGCGATGGTCAAGCAGCAGGCTCCGGCGCTCTTGATTGCCGACGTCTTGCTGCCGGATCAAGATGGAATTTCGGTCCTTGAGGAAGCTCAGAGGATCGATCGTCGGATCATCGGTGTGGTGATGACCGGAGCAGGAACGGTTGAACTCGCAGTCCGTGCGATGAAGGCGGGCGCGATCGATTTCTTGATAAAGCCGTTTCAGTCAGAAATCGTACTGAGCACCGTACGGCGCTTGTTGGAGCTCCACCAGTTACGTGCCGAAAATACCGTCTTGAAGCATGCGGCCGTCCAGTCCGGCATGATACGACTACACAGCCGTCCGTTTCAGACGTTTACTGAAGACGGTACGGTGGCACAGGACGACGGCCCGTCGGACTACGAGCGAGGCGTTGCGGATGGACAACGGCGGATGGAGGAAGAGCGTCGGCATGATCTGGTCGTTGTGATCGATGCGGCGAAGAAATTCGATGCGGTTCGATCCACATTGCAGCAGACGGTCGAAAATGAGGTGATTGCCTTATCGCTTCAGATCGTCTCAAAAATACTTCACGAGTCGGCGGAGTCGAATCGTGAACAAATTGTCATACAGGTAAAAGAGGCATTGCGGGCTGTTCGAGAGCCGGGCACGTTGATGATACAGGTGCATCCGTTGGATGCCGCCGTCCTTGAGACGGTTCGGGAGGAGCTGGGAAGGCAACGGGATACCCCACTGACGCTTACCATCGAACCGGTGGCCTCGCTGCCCCGAGGAAGTTGTCTCGTGCATACCAGCACGCGCCTGGTGGATGCCTCCCTTGATACGCAGTTGCTCCGATTGGGCGATGCTTTGAGAAACAGGACGTATCGTGAGTCTTAGTCAGCTCATTGAACATATCGATCCGATCGAAGTTTCGGGACGAGTGGCCCAAGCGGTCGGAATGGTCGTGGAAGGGTACGGGCCTATGACGACGGTTGGCGAGCTGTGCCGGATTACTCGGGAGGTCGGTGATGGACCGATCACGGCGGAAGTCGTGGGGTTCCGTGGGGATCGCGTGTTGCTGATGCCGCTGGGAGAGATGCAAGGTATTGGGCCGGGAAGTCGCATTACCATGACCGGCCATGTCGCCAATCTGGCTGTCGGGCCAGGGTTACTGGGGCGGGTTCTCGACGGATGCGGAAATCCGTTGGACGGCAAGGGCATGCCAGCGACGATTGCCAGATACCCGCTTCACGCCGAAGCTCCGAATCCGTTGCAACGGGCACGTGTCCAAGCGCCGCTCGATCTCGGCGTTCGTGCGATCAACGGCTTTCTGACGTGTGGCCGTGGCCAAAAGATGGGGATCTTTTCCGGTTCGGGTGTCGGCAAAAGCGTGCTGTTGGGGATGATCAGTCGCTATACAAAAGCGGACGTCAATGTCATCGCCCTAATCGGCGAACGAGGTCGAGAGGTCAACGAATTTTTAGAGCGCGATCTTGGCTCCGAGGCGCTCTCGCGCTCCGTCGTGGTCGTGGCGACCTCCGACCAGGCTCCGCTTATCCGGCTCCGAGCTGCCTTGGTGGCGACGACTATTGCCGAGTATTTCCGTGATGCAGGGAAGCAAGTCCTGCTACTCATGGATTCATTGACGCGATTAGCCTACAGTCAGCGAGAAGTCGGGCTCGCGATCGGCGAACCTCCAACGACGAAAGGCTACACGCCATCGGTATTCGCGTTCTTGCCGAAGCTATTGGAACGTGTGGGAACGGGACCCGGCACGGGCACCATTACTGGATTGTACACCGTGCTTGTCGATGGGGATGATCTGAACGACCCCATCGCTGATACGGTCCGATCGATCTTAGATGGTCATATCGTCTTGTCGCGCACGCTGGCGGCACGCAATCATTTCCCCGCAATTGATCTACTCCAAAGCACCAGTCGTGTCATGCGGGATATAGTCGGCCGACCGCACTACGACGCAGCCAGGCGGATACTCGAATTAGTCGCTCGGTATCGACAATCTGAGGATTTGGTTCTACTCGGCGCCTACAAACCAGGGATGAATGCCGTCCTAGATCGTGCCGTTGACGCTCAGGGCGCGATCAACGGGTATTTGCGCCAAGATATTGACCAGGCGGCAAGCTTCGCGTCGTCCGCTCAACAGCTTGAGACGCTGGCGAAGCAAACGACATGAGCCTTGATGCGTTACGGAAGCTGCATGGGCAGACGGTCGAGACCCTTATGATGGAATTGGGTCAGATTGCCCAAGCCCTCTCGCTGAGTGAAGAGCAGTATCACAGGATGGACACGGAGATGGTGACGGATGCCGAAAAATATAGCCGCGAAACGCAGCAAGGCATGAGCATAGAGACCATGCTGGAGTGGCAAGCGCGTATGCACGCGCAACAGGCGGCGTTGCACCAGGTGCATCTCGAGATCGAGCAAGCCACCTTGTTGTGGCAGCGCACCAACACTCTGCTTGTCGAGGCCAGTCAGGAATGTAAGTTAGTCGATCGTGTTCTCGAACAGCGCGAGATAACAAAATGTGTTGACGTGGCCCGCCAGGAACAGCGAGCGACGGATGAGGCTGCAAGCCGTCGATATTGGTCGGGATGAGAGTGTCGCCGATGAAATCATCTTCCACCCATCCCAAGGCAGAACGATTCCATTTCACACGTCTGCGTCGTCATGACTCGACGTCACCGCCCAATCGGTATTCTTCTCTGTGGACATTGATTGGTGGAGTCGTCGGTTCAACCATTCTTTTATGGATCATGGTGCAACTAGGGCAAGCCTCTTCCGGCCCAAAATCCAAAACACCACCGATGTCGCAGGCTGCTCTCAATCAAGATGTCCAACCGACTGTTCCGCACGGAGAGAACAATGGAGCAGAGGTGCAGGATGATGCCAAAGCGTTAGCGCCTCCAGCGAGTCAGGGGGCAGCAATCGATGTTCCTCGTGAAGTATTGGAGATGCTGGAACAGCGCAAGCGTGATCTGGATCGGCGGGAAGAGGCGATCCGTCAGAACGAGGAACGGCTCATGATCGTTCGAAACCAGGTTGAGGAACTGTTAGAACAAAACGAAGCGTTGGAGAAGAAAATTCAAAGTGCGCAAGCAAAGAAGGAAGACCGTGTGTCGGTGCAGCAGACCAAAGCCCAGGCTGACAAAGAGCGTGCGTCACAAGAAGAGCGGACACGGCTTGCGAAGATGTACGAATCCATGCCGTCGGAAGACGCCGCCGCGCGTTTGGAGCGTATGCCCGATCGGAGGGCGCTTGAAATCCTCCGTCTGGTAAAATCGAAAACCGCCGGAGCGATTCTGTCTCAGGTCAAAGCGGAACGGGCTGCTAAACTTACCGAGCAGCTGTTGGCGCAGATGCCGTAGAGCATTTTTCCAAAAGAACTTGTGTCCAGGCATTGACTAAGTAGTACTTGGTCGATAGAGTCATCTTATGATGCCTGTCCTGATTGCGGTTCTGTGTTTTGTATATTCGGTCACTTCGGCTCCGGCAGCGCTCGCGGACACATTCGATCCGGATCAGCCATTCGAACAGGTACTCTCCACGAGCCTCCTTCGCTCCCTGCTGAACCAGGCGCTGGATCGTCTTGAGGATCATGTGGAAATGTCCGGTAACCTCAGTGCGAATGATACGACACCCGATCGATCCAGGCATCTACGTTTCAAATTCTATCCAGACGGCAAGTCAAAATCTCAGCAGCACCTCAGCGCGGAGGGATGGCTCCGTGCTACACCGGATTCTGGACAGCTGGACTGGCACTTCCGGTTCACGCTTCCTCAAGAGCGCTCAAAGCAGGCTTCGCCACGGCTACAGTTGGACGCGCCGTTGTAACGGACGTCAAACTTATACTCCCTTCCGGTCGCTTTTGCCTACCACGCTGTAAAGTTTTCCGTGTCCACCCCAGATTTATTGGATCTGTATCATAACTACCCAAAAATCAGTGCTTTCTTAAGATGGTGGTGTGGCATGGGGCTTGTATTCCCTCCAGCCGGATCATCACGAGGCTGAGGCACGTGGCTTTTATCGCAGCAGATATACTCTCCACTCTCTCAGGGGCTCCTGGAGAGAGCGGTGTACGAACAGCACGGGAAACCGTTCCTCCCAACACGTCTGGCGGTCGGAAGGGTTTTTCGTCGGTTCTTCGGTCAGTTCGCGGTGAGGAGGGGAAGGCCACTACTCGCGAGGTGCAGGGGACTCGATTCATGAACAAGGCCGATGATGGCTCCCGTGTGAAGGAGACGAGAGGGCTCAATGATTCGACTCAACCAGATCGACCTCAAGGATCTTCCTCTCAGGGAGAGGAGAAGACGAGAACCGCTACGAATGAAGACAGGGGTGATGACAATACAAGAACAGGCCTTGAATCATCAACCCGACAGCATGATGTTGGAGATGGCACTCAAGACCAAGGATCTGTCCAGGTATCCAGTATGATCAATGTTCCAGCCCCTATACAGACAGCGGACCAAGGAGAAGTCCGAAGCGAGACAGAGCGACACTTCATCGACACCGAGGCTGGTTTTGACACAGACCCGCAGCAACCGCTGATCTCGCCCGAGTCAATCGAATCGCTCAATCCCACGTCTGAGACTGTTGGAGATCGCTCCTTGAAAAATAGTCTGGGTGTCGCATCGCAACATTCTGTGCCCCAGCAACCGAATCTGTCCGTGTCTCAGGTGCATGATGACGGATCGGAAGTGCAGAATGTCGAGCAGGAGGCAGGGGAGATCGCCAATGACGGTGATGGGATCGGGGCTGATCGCAGTGGTCCTCCACATATCTTCAAAGAACCTATTCCTGGTTCGACGCATCTCCCTCAGGATTCAGCACTCCCCCAAGTCGTTCAGACCAATACCAGGACGACATCATTAGGAGCGAACGTGCTCGTCGCCAAAGACGAGGTGCTGAACCACGATGGAAGAGCGGTTGCCTCCCTCGATCCCGTTCACGCCGACTCTCATGTGCCCGTTCTTGGCCATCATGACGCGCTTGGTGCGAGCACGCAGCAATTATTTTCTCAGGAACAGCAGCCCGGCACAGATGGATCTGAGCAGTTGAGCGAGTTATGGTCCGGTCATAACGAGCGACAGATGGAGAATAGCGAACCGAAAATCTCTCAAGCGTTCGTGATGAATCATTCAATTGCACTTGAATCGGGATCGGAATCAGTGGTGCCTGGAGCAGCAAACCCGACGACCTCCTTTCCCGGAACTCCCGCACCGACAGCCTTTGTCACGCCGGTACAATCTGGTGCACGTGCGGAGGAAATGGCTCAATCGGCCGGGGCTCCGCTAATGCGTTCAGTGGTCATGAACGTGAATCAACCGGACCTTGGACAGGTGAATATTCGTGTTGCGATGACCAATGATCTTGTCCATACCCATTTCTCCTCCGATAGACTCGAAGTCGGTCAATTCTTCATCAACGGTCAGGATCGACTTCAGGCGGCATTGCAAGCGAGCGGATTGGACATGGGGCAGTTCCGTGTCGACATCGATCGCCAAAGCGGAGGTCGGTCGTTCCAACAAAGTTCGTCTCAAGAACAGGGACAGTCTTGGAATCAGGGGTCACATGGGATGGGACGGGATGCTCATTCAGATCAACAGGACCACACTCGCGGCGCACGACATGGCCTATTGAATGTCGTAGCCTAGACGGCAAGGGGGATACCGGACATGCTTGATGTATCACAACTCACGTCTGCAGGCTCGACACCCGCTCCTGAACGAACGGGGCCTCGCGCGTTAGGACAAGATGATTTTCTGAAACTCCTCATCACACAGCTCAAGAACCAGGATCCGTTGAACCCCACGGACAACACTGAATTTGTCTCGCAACTTGCACAGTTCAGCCAGCTTGAGCAGAGCGCTAAGCAGGCGCAGCTACTTCAGCAGAGCCTCGACGCACAAACGGCGTCTTTACAGTTCACACTGCTTCCTATGATCGGTCGGACGGTCACGATCGGGCAGCCACTGGTTCAACTCGGAGAGAGGCCCGCGGCCTTCGGCTATACGTTGGACAAGAATGCCACAAAAGTTCTGGTCAGTATTCAGGATCACCAAGGTCAGGTCGTTCGGAGCCTCGAGTATCGTGATCAGCTTGCCGGTGTCCATGCCGCCGAATGGGATGGAAAGGACCAGGATGGCATTGTGATGCCGAAAGGGCTCTATCGGTATCTTATTTCAGCGGTGGATTCAGAAGGGAAGACTGTGCCGGTGGAAGGGCGTGCATCGCTCACTGTGTCCGGGGTCCGTATGGAAGAGGG
>CABVRS010000094.1 GCA_902500745.1 uncultured Nitrospira sp. | reverse complement strand
TTAGCAAAATAGTTCCGCAGCCGCTCGTACCAGCCCAGCTTGTACGCATATTTCGGCGAATCGATTTCAAACCCCTGCGGCACATAGGTGTTGATGATCGGAATTCCGTCGACGACAACTCTGAGCAAGCGAGAGTCTTCCGGGTCTCCGCCATCGTCGAATCCATGCGAAACAGCTTCCGGTTTTTTTCGACTGAGGATCGCCACCCCGTTATAAGATTTCATCCCTCGAAAGGTCGTTTCATATCCACTGGGAGCTAAGGCGAGCAACGGAAACTCGCTGTCCTGAACTTTGGTTTCTTGCAGGCACAGGACGTCCGGTTTGTGCCGATCGAGCCACTCGAGCACGATCGGCAAGCGCTTTCGCAATGAATTGACGTTAAATGTGGCGATCTTCATCCCAAGCCGGCCCCGATTGATTCGGTGCATCCTAACAAAAGCTGTCCGAGGCAACAAGCGTCCGTAAGAAACGTCGGGAGCTGTCCTGCCGCTCAGTGTTCGCCTATCACCATGCTCAGTCCCGGCACCTTCAACGCATGGACGGCATCCCGGATCACCTCGATCACTTGTGGCCTGGTGAACCCACGGCGCCATGCGAGTCCGATGCGGCGACTCGGCACCGGTTTCGCCAGGTCGATGGGGATCAATCGCTTGTTCGCGTGCTTCTTCGTGAGAGCACTAGATGGTAACACGGTGATGCCTAATCCAGACGCCACCATCTGGCGAATCGTTTCAAGAGAGTTTCCTTGTAGGCCTTCCGTGTCGGATCGGCTCAGTTCAGGGCAAGCATTCAACACATGCTGACGGAAGCAGTGTCCGGCATGAAGAAGCAACACTTTTTCGCCGTCGAGTTCCCGTGCATCGATCTGTTTCTTGTGCTCCCATCGATGCCCAACCGGCACCACCGCTTTGAACGGCTCGTCATAGAGCGCGAGGGTGAGAATGCCCAGCTCTTCAAACGGCAAGGCCATCATAATGACATCCAATTTCCCATTCTTGAGCATCGCGGTCAGGTTGGCCGTCAAACTTTCTTCGATTTGGAGGGGCATCGCCGGCGCGCGCTTGTGAAGTGTCGGGATGAGATCCGGCAGGAGATAAGGCCCGACGGTGGCGATGACCCCGAACCGCAGCAGCCCATTCAATTGATCTTTTCCTTGAGCCGCAATGAGTCTGATCTGCTCCGCTTCTTCCAACACACGCTGCGCTTGATGGACGATTTGCTCTCCGAGTGGTGTCAGCTCAATCCGGTTCTGGCGCCGCTCGAAAATCGTCGTGCCCAATTCTTCCTCCAGCTTCTTGATCGCGAGGCTTAATGCCGGTTGAGTGACGAAGGCACGCTCAGCGGCTCGGCCAAAGTGGCGCTCTCGCGCGACGGCCACGATGTACTGCAATTCGGTCAGTGTCATCGGTTAGCTCGAGAGATAAGTTATGCTTATCATAACTCCATATATTATAAATTAGACTAATAGTCAAGGCCTGGGTACCTTATATTCAAGCACGCGGGAGATACCGCGGAGAATATTTAACCATAAGGAGGATGTCATGAGAGTGAAGAGCATAGTGACAGTTGGATTTTTGTCGATGGTGGTTGCAACTGGCGTTGCGAGCGCGTCGGAGGACGTGGCTTCCGAAGCCCACCGAGTGAATGTCATTGAACGCATAGGGGCGGGTGGGTCTGCGTATTTCTCCAATCAGCCTGATAACGCGGGCATGTGTCCAGTGACAGGAATGAATGTCACAGAACGGATTGGACATGGCGGATCGACCTATTCTTTCAGCCGGTCAAAGTCTGTCCAGGCGGGAGACTGTCATACGATGGGAGAAGCGGAGAAAAGGGCACATGTCGTGGCGCGCATCGGGGCAGGCGGATCGACCTATTTCTCCAGCCGAATGATGAATAACTAATAGCCCAACAGGACAGAGAGATGATGTGAGGTGGCGATGTGGTACAGATTCCTATTGAGGCAGACTTGCATCAATCGAGCAAGATAGGTAACGTTGCGGGGAACGGCCCTATTGGACCAAGGCAATCGGGGGCGCCCAGCATCGACTAGCGAAGTGGAAGAGCCGTGATTCACATGCTATAAACCAAAGCGCAATGACATTTCTGTCAATGCACGAAGGGAGGAGATGACGATGAAGAGGGGGAAGCTGACGAATTCGATAGGTGTGTATGTCTGGATGGTGTTGGGACTGTTGTTGGGATTCTTCTCGGGGGAGACCCGAGCGGAGGAGTACACGCTCAAGATTCCGTTTGGTCTTGAGGAGACCGCGGTGGTCATTCCAGCTGACAATCCTCTGACGAAAGAGAAGGTCGAGTTAGGTCGGCTGCTGTTTTTTGACAAGCGATTGTCGCAGGACAACACCATTGCCTGCGCGAATTGTCATATGGCGAAATTCGCATTCACGGACGGCAAGCCGGTCTCGACAGGTATCCGAGGTCAGAAGGGCGGTCGCAGCGCGCCGGCCTCCTTCAATCGGGTATTCAGCAGCGGTCAATTTTGGGATGGCCGGGCTGCAACGTTGGAAGCCCAGTCCGTCGGCCCGTTTACCAATCCGATCGAGCACGGTTTCGCCAACTACGATGTCATGAATGCAAAGATGATGAAAATCCCAGGTTACCGAAAACTCTTCAAGCAAGTTTTCGGTGATGACACCATCACAACCGAGAGGGTAGGGATGGCCATCGCCAGCTTCCAACGGACCGTCCTCTCCGGCAACAGCCCGGCAGACCGGTTCGATCAGGGAGGGGAAGCAGGGGCCATTCCGGAAGCCGCTCAACGGGGCCTCATTCTGTTCCGGGATAAGGCCCGGTGCACCAAGTGCCACTCCGGGTTCAATTTCACCGACGAAAAGTTTCACAACCTCGGTATTGGCTGGGACGACAACAAGGTCGATCTCGGTCGCTATATGGTCACCGGCAACGCCGAAGAAATTGGGGCGTTTAAGACCCCGACATTGAGGGAGATCGCTCGAAGCGCTCCATATATGCATGACGGGCGCTTCAAGACACTGAAAGAAGTCGTCGATTTCTACAACAAGGGCGGGGTGAAGAATCCCCACCAAGACAATCTCATTATTCCTCTGGAGCTGACGGATCAAGAAAAGCATGATCTGGTGGATTTTCTCCAGACGCTCAACGGCGAAGGCTGGCAACACGTCTCCGCGCCGAAATCATTTCCGAAGTAATTCGGCTATCGTATCAAAAGGGAGTTGAAGCGAGGGCCTTCCGTCGACCGTCGGTCGAGGAAGGCCCTCTTTCATGCCTTAGGCCGGCACAGAGGGAGTGATGGACTGTGAAAGGTATCGACGGAGAATGGCTTGTTCGATGCGTGAGCGCCCACGATCCGGAGCCGGGAATCGAAGAACGAGATGCATTTTCCCCGATTCCGGTAATTGAATCGTGATGCGTGGTTCAGGCGAGGGGGCTTCCAACAGATTGGCCTGCTCGAGGAGCTTCATCTGCCGAACCGCTTCGCCCATGAACGGGGCGCATTCGTGCTTGGCCGATTCCAGAAGGGCCCGCTCCGCTCGCTGCCAATCTTCCTCGCTCTTGATCGGAACGGTCAATGTGTAGAGCCCGTATTCCTGCTGAGGATTCTCTTTGACCAACGGGTTGGTGAACAACAAGCTGTTCGGGAAAATTGTCACGCGTCCCGTGTACAGATGGGCGGATTGACCAGGGCCGATCTCCAGTAACTTCGTTGCAAAGACGTCGTAGTCCAGCACCACGCCGCGGTGGCCCGCGATTTGAATTCGATCACCGACGGTGTAGACTTTGCCGCCGACGCGAAGCGCCGCGCCGCTCCAACACAGGATCAGCTCTTTCGTGGCTAAGACCAAGGCGGCGGCCAACGCGACGATCGAGACTGCAAAGGCCTGCAGCTCGTGTGCCCAGATGATCATCAGTCCCAGGAGAAATGCAAAGACGACGGAGTTCCTCGTTGCGACCACCCAACGACGTTTCGACTCCATCGAGAGAGTTGAATTGTTGGCCAGCCCGCTTACGAGGATCTTTCTGACGATGAGGAGGACCAGCAGCAGGATGAGCGACTTCACACCGTCGAGGGCTACCGAGCTGTCGATTGAAAACCATCCGTCTGATGTCACGGTCGTCTCTTATTTCGCTGTCAGGGTGTCGCGGGTACCCGGGATGCACTCCTCTCGCTTCCATTGCTTGAGGACCTTTTCCTCGGAGAACGTCAACAGATACCGGTAGCAGTACAACGTCGGTTTGGTCCCTCCCTCTGCTCCCCTGCCCATCAAGCTCGTGACTGAATTGGAGGCATCCGCGACGAAGGTGGAATTCCACGTTGTCAGGTCCTGTTCGCTGAGTGCAAATCGATAGGTCCAGAGGCTATCTCCCCCGAGGGCCGGGGTTTTGGCCGTATGGGGCGATCCCAGTCGTTCACGGACGTCTTCCTGCGTCAGCCGACCGACCCCTTTTTTGAAATAGGTGTCTCGCCAGGGGCCTCCACAGCCGGAGAAGCTGATAGCCAACGCGATGAAGACGATACCCGCTATAATGGAAACCGATTGGTTATGAGCGCACGAAATCGAGGACGGCATGGTGTGGCATACGCTACACCGGACGACCGGTAAGTGCAACTCTATGAGTCCTTCCGAACAATCCTGCTTCTGCTCGATTGGCCGGTGCGGTAAGAGTGAGGAAGGGGATATCTGGGCAGGCTGGATTTCGTCACACATTTTCGGTAGCCTACTTCACGAGGTACAGACATGGCTGTTCGACGAGTTCTTGGTATACTGCTCGCGGGGTTCTGTGCGCTGTCTTCTGCGGACAGGCTGACATCGGCGACCGAAAACCGAACGGCGAAACCTGAATCGCCTTCGACGAACGTGCTGAAACCCGATGCGTCCTCCACCTCGGGGAAGCTTCTCGGCGCGAATGGCGACAGCAAAAGTATCGAGAAGATCAAGCCGGCGGCAAACGCGACTGCCCAGACGGCCCGCACGGAGTCACCTGTTCATGAATCGGTCGGGAAAGATGGCGCTCCGATGGTGCTGGTGCCGGAAGGCGATTTTATCATGGGCAGCGATAAAGGCGATGAAGATGAAGCACCCGCCCATCGCGTCCATGTCAATGCCTTCTACATGGATAAGTTCGAAGTGACGAACGGACGATTTGCCAAGTATGTATCGGCCATTCAGAGTGAGCCGCCGTGGGGATTTTCGGACAAGGACACACCGGTGATCTATGCGGATCGTCCGGTGCGATGGGTGAGCTGGATGGATGCCATGGGGTATTGCCTCTGGGTCGGCAAGCGGCTTCCGACCGAGGCGGAATGGGAAAAGGCTGCGCGTGGGACCGACGAGCGGGTGTATCCCTGGGGCAATGATCCACCAACGCCGGTCCATGCGGTGTATGGATTGAAGGAAGGTGGTGCGGAGACGGTGTCGATCATCGGCAATCACCTCATGGGTCAGAGTCCGTATGGCGCACAAGATTTGGCCGGGAATCTCTACGAATGGGTGATGGACTGGTACGCTGAAGATTTTTATTCAAGCTTTATCAATAGCCCCGCAATCAATCCACATGGACCGACCGAAGGGACGGCCAAGGTTCAGCGTGGAGGATCGTATGTCAACACGCCGTATCGGTTGCGGACGTCCTTTCGCACAAAAGCCGATCCGACCGAGCCGGATCCCAACGTGGGTTTCCGGTGTGCGCAGGATGCGCCGAAACAACCATAGCGACAAAACAGTTCACGCATACTTTCTCATCACGTAAGTATCAGCCTTGGGTAGATGAGCCATCATGCTGTGGTATTTCCCACCCGCTGACGAGGGAGGCACTCAGTGAAACAGTATCGTGTGAAGCCCGCTGCGAACCTATCGCTGAAGCAGTACGACCCGGATGAGACGGGAGAGTACAAGAAGAGCGCACAGGGGAAGAATCGCGCGAAAGCGGAAACGGCCAAGCTTATTTCAAAGCTCGACGGACTGCAAGAACGGCTGTATGCCAATGCCACACGTTCACTGCTTATTGTCCTGCAGGGGATGGATACCAGCGGGAAGGATGGGACCATCAAGGGTGTGATGTCGGGGGTGAACCCGCAAGGGTGTAAGGTGGTGGCGTTTAAGGCGCCGTCCGACCATGAATTGGGGCACGACTTTCTGTGGCGCGTCCATCGTGAAGTTCCGCGCAAGGGGCAGATCGGCATTTTCAATCGGTCCCACTACGAGGATGTGCTCATCACGCGAGTCCATGGGTGGGTCTCCGACAAAATCGCCAAGCATCGCTTCAACCAAATCAAGGAATTCGAAGAGCTGCTGACCGAAAACGGGACGGCTATTCTCAAGTTTTTTCTCCATATCTCCAAAGATGAGCAGAAAGAGCGATTGCAAGCGCGGATCGCTGATCCGGAAAAGCGTTGGAAATGGAGTTCCGGCGATCTTGAGGAGCGCACATTGTGGGACGACTATCAGGAAGCGTTCGAAGATGTCCTCTCTGCGACGAGCACCGCGTGCGCGCCCTGGTACATCGTGCCGGCCAATCGGAAGTGGTACCGTAATCTGGTCGTTGCCGATCGCATCGTCGATGCGTTGGAAGACATGAAACTCAAGACGCCGTCTGCACCGGAAGGCGTGGATTTTACCAAGCTGAAGATTGTCTAGACTTGGTTTGGCTGTACGATACAGGTGAAGTCACCGAACAGGAGGAGGGCGGCAGAAGAGCCGGACTCCTCCTTCGTGTTTGTGCGGAAGGTCTCCATGAACTGGACGGTGGTGACATGGTGCTGTCGTCTGCTGATTGGAGCCGTACTTCTGGCCTCGGCGTTCGGCAAGTCGCTGGATCTTCAGGGATTTGTCGATGTGCTGATCACGTATCGTCTCTTTCCAGACTGGTCGCTGTGGCCACTGGCGCTTGGGATCACCGGGATCGAGTGGGTACTGGCTGCATGGATTCTTGTCGGCTGGCAACTTTCAACCGGGGCACTCATCGCGCTGAGCCTCAATGGGCTGTATGCGGTCGGACTCATCATCACGCTGCTTCGTGGTCTCGATCTTCCGAATTGTGGCTGTTACGGCGTCTTCTTTCCGAAACCGTTGCAGTGGTATTCCCCGCTCGAAGATCTCGTCCTCGTCGGGATTTGCGCACTGTTGCGAATCGGAGCGGATAGATCCAGGAGACCCCTTGACAACATGTTTCAATGAGCGTACGGAAGAACCTGCGGCCCATTCTATCAATCGAAGTTCGAGAGATCGGGTAGACCGCGCGGCTGCCATCCAGGTCTCTCGATGACTTCATGGTGAGAGGAGGGTGGATATGGACGACTCGACGCCACCTGGCCCATCAGGCCCACCGATATCAGGGTGGGTTTCTCGTCGGTCACGCTGACCGGTTCTTCGCTGGCTGTGCCATATTGGCACGAACACCTCTTCGCAACGAGAGGGGCGAACGCCGTGTACGCGGAGATAGCTCCGGGAGCGTAAGGAACACAAGTACCTGGGATTGACGAGGTCTCCCCCGACTGGAAACCACAGATTACCAGCATCGCGTGGGTCTTCTGGGCCGCAACAACAGGACATATCCTCTACCGGCGTCCTAAGCGCCGATCACGGGCGACCTCCCACCACAGTGCAGGGTCGCCCGTGCTATTTCAGCGTACCTCTCAAACATATAATGGAGGCTGCATGTACGTCTCGTTCAGAGCCTCTCACAGACGGTCGGGAAAGTCGGAGATGATACCGTCCACGCCGAGCATTTTGACTCGTTTGATCGCGGCCGGATTGTCGACGGTGTAGACGAACACAAGCAGACGTGCATCGTGGAGGCGATGCACAAGGGGTTTGGTGATCGCATCGATGCGTATTCCGACATGAGTAGCCTGGAGGTTGAGGGCGGTGGTATCGGGATCATCGGGTAGCCGTTTGAACAACGCCAACGTCTGAGCCTTCGGGTCAATCCTTCGCACATGTTGGAGTTCTTCGTGGAGAAACGAGGCGTAGATCACCGGTCCAACAAAGCCGCTCCCACGGACCGTGGCGCACGCATCGTAGGTGAGGCCCGGCACCTTCAATTCCAAGATTAACCCGATCCGACCGCTGGCCATCGCGAGCGCTTCCTCAAGGGTCGGGATACCCTGGCCGCTCCCGGCGGCTAACTGTTGGGTGTCCTCTATCGTGAGGTCAGCGATGGCGCCTCGCCCATTCGTCGTCCGGTTGATCTGTTCATCATGCAGGAGCACGAGCGCTCCGTCGGCAGTCCGCCGGACATCGACTTCCGTGAAGTGGCAGCGAAGGTTGATCGCGTGCTCGATCGATGCCAGCGTGTTTTCCGGCCGGTACCCGCAGGCGCCTCGATGCCCGATCCGAAGGACTTCGCGGCGGGGACTTTCTTTTATCATGGCGCTGTCCTACCATATTCCGGTGGTCGAAAAGAAATCGAAAAAACCGCCATTGCCCAAAGGAGCCAGACGGCGTCGGAAACCGGTCGGAGCCTCTACTGGGTTGGCCGCAGTCGAATTACAAGCGGCTGCGCCACCCGGCCCAGTGGCCGAGCTGCATCATGCCATTGAACAGGACGCTGGGAAAGTCCTATCGATGTATCGTGAACCCTATGGTGGACACTGGGTCGTGCTGGCTGCCTTGCCGATCGAGCTCGTCGAACCGACGCCCTATCAACGGAATATCTCTGACACGCATGTCCGAAAGTTGGAAGGGGTCATCGGGAAAAT
>CABVRS010000093.1 GCA_902500745.1 uncultured Nitrospira sp. | reverse complement strand
GTCGGTCACCGATGAGTCACATGCATGAAGTTTTTTTTGTACGGCGATCTTCTCAACCCCGCACAACTGACACGACGAGCTCCAGAACATAAGTTTCTGCATCTCGCGACCTTGGCCGATCATACGGTGAAGTTTTGCCGGTGGTCGTCACAATGGCGCTGTGGACTCGCCAGTGTCGTCCATTCGGTAGGTGAAAAGACCTGGGGCGGTGTATTCGAATTGACGGACGAAGACGTACACATGATGGATCAGTTTGAACAGGATGTGCCGCAAGGTGCCTACCGTCATCTGCAAGTCACCGTCGCGTCCGAGGCCGGAGAAAAAGAACTCGTGACCACCTATGCGGCCAATCCGATCGGCAAGTTTAAGCCCAAGGACCACTATATTGATTGGGTGTTGAAAGGACTCAAGCAGTGGAAGCTTCCGGAGGAAGTGATGCAGCAATGGGAGTCGTATAGGCCACGATAGACATATCGTGGCGAGATAATCCATACCGATTGTTATTGAGGAGACCATGCCAAAACCTAAATACCATATTCTCGTCTGCACTAATTCGCGTCCCCCCGGCCATCCTAAGCCATCATGCGGCTCAGCCGGCGCAGCACAGCTGCTCATGGCGTTCAATATGGGGTTGATGCAACGTGCCGTCCCGCCAGGAGAAGTCTTAGTGAGCGCGACTGGTTGTCTCGGCCCCTGTGAGCAAGGCCCTACCGTGGTGGTCTATCCCGACAACACATGGTACTCGAAAGTGAGTGAAGCCGACGTGGCCACAATCCTCGATGAACATGTGGCAAAGGGTGCGCCAGCTGCAACGTTGAACCCTGATGCGGTGTGGAAATAGCAGACAACCTGTCCCTACACGTGTTCGGATTATGACCACAGTGTGACCGGTCACTGCTAAGGGAGCATCTCACCAACACATGACGACACCAACTCATCACGAACACAAAATTAATGCACCCGAATCAATCGGATGCATGGTCATCACTTGTAGTGATACCCGTACCCCAGAGACGGATACCAGTGGGCAGCTGATTCAGAAGCTCCTTAAAGATCAGGGCTATACCGTGGTCAGCTATCATGTGGTCAAAGACGAGCCTGGGCAAATTTTGTTTCGAATCGCCCAGGGGACTTCCAACAACGCGATACGGGCGATCATCATTAATGGTGGGACGGGAGTTTCCCGTCGTGATTCGACGTTCGAAGCCGTAGATGAAATCTTAGAGAAGCGTCTCAGCGGATTTGGAGAAATCTTTCGATTGTTGACCTATCAAGAGATTGGATCATCGGCGATAATGAGTCGTGCAACGGCTGGTATTGTGAAGGGCCGGGTACTCTTCTCGATTCCAGGCTCAGAAAATGCCGTGCGCCTCGCCATGCAAAAGCTCATTCTCCCCGAGCTCGGCCACCTCGTGAACGAACTCAGCAAGTAACGGGAATAGGGATTCACCATGCGTAAAGGTCTTCTGCAGTGCTTCGTACTCTTCGCAAGTCTTGGGATTTTCTTGATCGGGTCCCATTCGGTGCTGGCTGCCGAGCCATCGCCGAAGGAAGGAAACCAACCTACACCAGGTGCAAAGAAGACCAACCAGAAGCCGCTGGTAAGTGAGGAGATGAAGAAGAAAGTTGAGGAAGCCAAGAAGGATAATAAGAATGGGCCTGATCAGCCCGACAAGAAACCCGAATGTGTGACGGGTATGAAGGCACTTTCGAGACCTTTTTCGGAACCCTGCCTACCGCCTACGCTGAGCGAGTGAGTGTGAGGTCGTTTCGACCGACGAGCAGTGGGTTCGCTCCTGAAACCGGATTCCCCTGACTCGTTACCCTTTACCGCTCACTGGTTTTAGTCTTGTGTGATCTTCGGTTCTTCGTACATCACCTCCGTTGAAATCTTCGACTGGGCATAGCGCTTATAGAACGATAAGAGGTCACGGACAGATACCACCCCTGTAATCTCGCCGTTCTTGGTGACCCCGAGATGGCGTACCCCCAGGTCAGCCATCATGTCCTGCGCATCATCGACGGATTGACTCCCCTCGATCGTGCAAATCGGACTCGTCATGATCTTCTCGACGGTCAGTTTCCCGAGAGGCTTCCCCGTGGCCACGGCTCGCCGTACGATATCGGTGTCCGTCACGACTCCGATGAATTGTTTGCCCTTCTTCACAAGTAACGACCCGACACGTGCCTGACGCATCGCCTTGGCCGCACTGGCAATGGAGGTTTTGTGCCCGATCGATTTGGGACGTTTCGTCGTAATCTGTTTAACGGTGGACATCGCTTCCTCCTTAGACGTTTGGGTGGACTTCCATGAAGAACGCCAGCCACGCTCAGCTTGATTGGATTCAGAGTAGCACAGAATGGTAGGGAGGCTCAAAGCAGTCTATGGGGGAGAACACCTGTCTGCGCACAGATACCGAACGGATACGTCGTTAACAAGTAAGGATGATCTTGCCGAAAAACTTCCGGCTGAGCATTAGTTCCTGAGCTGCACGAGCGTCTTGAAGCGGAAAGGCGCGATCGATAACGACCATCAGCCGTCCCTGGCCCATGAGTTCCGCAGCTTTCACGAGTTCTCCGCGGGTGCCCATGTACGATCCCTTGACGGTCAACTGACGAGAGTAGAGCGCGCGCAGATTCAGCTGCACATCTGCGCCGGTGGTGGCTCCACAGGTGATCAAGCGTCCGCCCCTTGCTAGTGAGTCCAGACAGCTGTCCCATACCTCCGGACCGATATGTTCGATGACCACGTCGACGCCTCGACCTTCCGTCAACATTCGAACCCGCTCCGGAACCTTTTCCCGAGAGTGGTTGATCACCGCATCAGCTCCCAAGATCACGCCTTTCGGAATCTTGTCGTCGCTCCCGACCGTGGTCAGCACACGTGCCCCCGCCAATTTGGCCAGTTGAACGGCCATCATTCCGACCCCACTCCCCGCCCCCATCACGAGTACGGTTTCACCATGTTGGAGTCCGGCTAAGGCAAACAACATATGCGAGGCCGTGACGGAGACGAGCGGAAAAGCCGCGGCCTGTTCGAATGTTAAATTGGTCGGTATGGGGAGCACATTCCGAAACGGCACCGTAACATATTCGGCATAGCCGCCGTGTGTTTGAGCGCCAAGGAGATGGTAGGTCCGACAGAGATTATCACGGCCGGACAGACAGTACTCGCACTGCCAGCAACTGATTCCCGGTGAGACAAAGACCCGTGCACCGACGGAGATACCGTCGACGTGGGTGCCGACCTGTTCAACAATCCCTGAGACGTCGGATCCTCCTATGTGAGGTAATCGAATGGAATGGGCAAGATTACCCTGCCTGACCCATATATCGAGATGGTTAAGCGAGCAGGCCTTCACGCGAATCAGTACCTCTTGGGGACCGAGCTGTGGCATCGGCAGCTCTTCATACAAAAGTTTGTCAGGCCCTCCATACTCGTGAAATATGACAGCCTTCATCTCTTCACTCTTCCCTTACCCATAAGTGTTGAGTTTGTGGGTGACAACGAGGTGGATACCTGACTGCCCGCAGGGTCAAAACCTCAACACCCCTTCCACAACCATCACACATTGCCCGCCGACCGTAACGGCTTGAATGACATCGTCTTCCGATTTGACCTGTACAAGGATTCGAGATGGCCGGTCGATCTCATATCCCTGCTCGATCAAGATCTCCGTGGTCGGTCCGACCTCAACCACCCCATTGTGGACGAGATACGCCCCAAGCGCTCCACCGGCACTCCCCGTTGCAGGATCCTCCAAGATGCCGATCTTTGGCGCGAACATCCGTGCATGGACGGACGCAAACGATTCAACCGTCACCGTCGTGAAGACCATAATGCCATTGGCCCCGAATCGCTCGCAGATCTTGATGATGGCCGATGCATCTGGAGAGATCGACCGCGCAGCCGTCAATGTGCGAATCGGCACGATCAAGACCGGCAATCCAGTTGAGACGACTTGGAGCGGCGATTTTGCGTCGGCAATCACGTGTTTGGGTAGGCCCAGCGCCGCAGCGATCAGATACAGTTCGTCCATCGCTACGATGGGATCCAGGAATTCCGGTTTGGGCTGAGCCATCACGACTCGCACCACACTTCCTCGATCCGCATGGACTTCGATGGGGAACAGGCCGATGTTACATTCCTGCATCACTCGAGTAATGCCGTCTTGTATCGCGATCCGCTCCAGATGGGCGAGCACGTAAAACGTACCCAGCACCGGATGACCGGCGAATGGAATTTCCTGTGTGGGTGTGAAAATGCGTAACCGCGCAACTGCGGCCGGGTCGGTTGGTGGGAAGACGAAGACCGTCTCCGAGAGGTTCATCTCCCGCGCAATCCGTTGTAATTGGTCGTCGGTCAGTCCTTCCGCATCAGGAAAGACGGCAACCGGATTGCCGCCGAACGGTTGTCCGGTAAAGACGTCGGCTTGGTAGAACTTCAAAGAACGCTGTTCAGTCATATGTCTTCTCTCCACTGTGTTAGGCACAGGCTCGAATGGATGGATGAACGAAGACAATCATCGACATCCTTTGACAGGTGGAACCGACTTTGTCAAACTGGCTCTATGAATCGCATTACTGAACAGGACATCGCCCATGCATTGGACGTGTTGGGCCTCACCCTTCCTCTCACCGCTCAAGATTTGGAGCGGGCGAAGCGTGTCCAGCTCTACAACTGGAATCCGTCGCGGTATGCCGGTCTTACGAACAACCCAACGCAATACACGGAACAGTTCAGAAAAGCGGAAGAAATGACGCGGACCGTGGAAGCCGCGTATGCGCTGGTATCCGCGGTGTTCGTTCCTGATGACACGTCCCACTGACCACCGATCTTCAAGCGCCCACCTTCACTCGACATCGTGGCTTGTGACTCGGGACATTCCTTCATCGCCCTGTGGATGGGCAACCGGCCACGTAATCACGCCTGAGACCCCATCCGGCGATCCGACCGGTTGCGTCTGCTGAGCATAGATTTGCGGTAACTGGTTTGTCCTGAACTTTGAAATGTACAGAAAGACATGCTCGCGCGAGTTCACACGCACGGCCCAGGGGTGAAAATCGTGCTTGTAGAACTCTTCGCAAAGTTGCATTGCATCGAGGCACGACAACGTGTTCGGGGCATTGCAGGTGTAGTAATAGTCGAGGGGCAGATCGTACTCCTCCTGCGTGTGAATCGTGATGCCGAATTGCTCCGGGTGGCGTACCATCGGCGTGTGCCGATACGCCACGAAATAAAAGAGCTCCAGCGAATGAATGACCGGCTGATTATCCAGGACGAATTGCCGGGTTTCCAACGCTTCCTCGAGTGTTTCACCTGGGAATCCATAGAACGCCATCACATGGTTCCAAATCCCGGCCTGTGCCGCCATCTGAAGATTGCGCTGGATCACGCTCTTCTTGGCGTGCTTGTCCATCAGATTTAAGACGCGTTCATTGGCCGACTCCATTCCATAGTAGAGCGTGCAACAGCCGGCCTGAGCGGCAAGATCCCACGTCGCTTGATCTTGGAGTGTCTCTTCAAACCGGATGAGCGTCGTCCACTTGATCCCAACGTTCTGATCGACCAACAACTGAGAGACCTTTTTGAACAACGCCGGTGGGTAGGACTCATCGGAAAAGAGAAAGTGTCGGCATTGATAGGTGTCTCGTAGGGTCTTGATCTGGTCGATCACCAGCTGAGCCGGCATCCCTCGGTATTGATCAAAGTATCCCTGGCCATGGTCGCAAAATGTGCAGCGACCCCAGTAGCAACCTCGTGTTGCGAGATAGGGAATGATGAGTTCCGGAACGAAGTAGCGATCCAGGGGCATCCCCCCAAAATCAGGCAAGGGAAGCGCCGTTGTTTTCTCGGTGTAGACTTCCAGGTTCCGATGGAGACCCGATTCATCTTGATAGATCAAGTTCGGGACAGACGGAAGAAGCCGTTGTCCATTCAGAGCTTCTATGAGCCACAGGAGAGCATGCTCTCCTTCATAAAGAATTGCAGAATCAAGGACTTCCTTGAACAATCTCTCATGATTCACGAGGTCTTCTTGCAGTCGGGTGATAATGTTGCCGCCCACGACAATATGAATCTGCGGGAACGTCTCCTTGATCATTTTCGCGAAGGTCAGTCCGGCCAGCAGCTGCATCTGCGTGCCGATGGAAATACCGACCACGTCGGGTCTTTCTTTCGCGACTTCCGGCATGACCAACTGATTGCAGAGATCTCGATACACATTCACCCGTTCATCCTCGAGACAGGCAAAGACTTCTTTGGAGACACCTGGGCGATAGCCGAGGTTGCTTTCCATCGGGTAGAACACGAGGGAAGCCGGAAAGTAGGCGGCGGAGATATACGCCATGGTCTCACGAAATGTGTTGAGCGCTCCTTCCAGTAATTCTGCGTCATAGAAGCGTTCACCGCGCACGATCCGTTTGGCATCTTCGGCACGATCTGCCAGATCAAAGACGTCGAGGTCGTCGGCCTGCTCCACGACCGCTTTCTGAGCGACGTCGCGCTCAGTCAGGATCCCAGACTTCTCCTTCGCGTGCAGCGCCTTCAGCTGCATCCCTATCCGGGCCTTCACCCAAATCAGGAAGTCCACGCTGAAGAAGTGATCCCACATCCCGATATTGATGTCGCGTTGGATGACCGTGTGACCCGCTTCCCGGAGCACAGCCGTCAACGAAGGCAAGGCAAGATAGGGTGCCGTCGGCACCCACTCTGGCGGGAACAGGAGCATGACCTTCGACTTCTTCCGTGCGTCGCCGGCCAATGGGGCGAGACCATCTATCTGTATAAACCCGCTCATAGTGGTCATTGGTGACACGTCGTTCGTGAAGCGTATCTCGTTTCGGACTTTATGCGTTTCATGCTTCACATTTCACGAGAGACGCACCCGTTACATCTTCCCTGCCAGCGTCGGCGTCACTCCGGTAGTGTTAGTGGTTTGATACTGCAGGTCCGGCAGTTTTCCTAATCCAAACCTTGAAATATAGAGAAAGATATATTCTCGAATATAGAGGCGCAAATCCCAGCCGGAATGATGCTGTCGCTCAAATTGTTCGAAGACTCGCTCGGCCTCCTCGATGCTCATCCCGCTCTTCACGGTATAGTAATAGTCCAGCGCCAAATCCCATTCCGGATTCTTATAGGCCGTCACCCCCCACTTGTCAGGATGCTTGGCTACCGGGTTGTGCCGCCCAAGATCGAATGTGCCGAATCCCAGTGAATGGACATGGTCTTTGTTCTGCTCCAAGAATTGCACCGACTGCCAGGCCTCTTCTTTCGTCTCACCAGGAAAACCGAAAAAGCCCATACAGTGATTCCAAATACCGGCATTGGCCGTCAGCTGTAAATGCTTCGTCATGATCGCCGTCGTCGTCGCCTTATCCATCAGTTGCAGCACCCGCTCGACACCGGATTCGTAGCCGAAGTGGAGATACTTGCACCCGGCCTCTTTCGCATCCTGCCAGACCTGTTCATCGAGTAAGCTTTTCTCGAACCGCATATGCGTGGTCCAGACAATCCCCATCTGGCTGTCGATCAACCCCCGCGCGAGCTTACGGAACAATGCCGGTGGATAGGATTCATCGGTGAAATGAAAATGGCGTGTCCCGTACTTATCGCGTAGATAGGCAATGTCAGTGAGGATATCTTGGATCTTCTTCGATCGGTATCCAGCCGTGTAGCCTTCGCCATGATCGCAAAACTCGCAGCGGCCCCAGTAACAGCCGCGTGTGGCCAGATAGGGCAAGATCTTCGTCGGCACGAAATACTTTTCCAACGACAAACCGTCAAAGTCCGGCGGCGGAAGGGTCGCGAGATCCTCCGCGTAACTCGTCGGCGACGTATGGATTCCGGTCTCATCCCTATAGATGGTGTTGGGCACTTCAGTCAGGCTCCGTTTCGCCCCCACCGCCGAGACCAATTGCACAAACGCCGTTTCCCCTTCATAGACGACGGCACTGTCGAAGTACTGAAACAACGACGACTGAGGGAGCACATCGCGCAGGCGCGTCACGGTATTGCCACCAATCGTGATATGGATGTTTGGGAAGTGTTGCTTGATCAGAGCACAGAAGGTCATGGTCGAGAACATCTGCTGCTGTAGGACGATCGAGATGCCAATCACGTCCGGCTGCTCAGCTTCAATCACAGGCTTCACGAGATGGTCGAACACATCGCGATAAATATTCACCTGCGTATCGTTCACTGCGTCTATCACTTCCGACGAGACATAGACCTTGTACGACAGATCCGTCTCCATCGGCGGCATGCAAATTCGCGCCGGTGCATAGACCATCGAAATCACCGACATGACTTCGCGAAACACTTGAATCGACCATTCTAACTTATCGATATCATAGAACTGTTCACTTCTGATGATGCGCTTCGCCTCTTCGGCATTCTGGATCAGCTTCGCCATCCGTTGATGAGTCACATCGCAGAGTGCCAGCTGCAGATCCATCTCGCTGGCGTCGAGATCCCGCTTCTTGGAGAGCTTGCGCAGCCGATCAAGCTGCTGCGGCACCCGGCGTAGAACCTTCTTTAAAAAGTCCTCGCTGAAATACCAGTCCCACATCTCACAGTTGATATCTTTTTGAATGACCGTATGGCCAGCCTGGCGGAGGACGGCGGTGAGCGAGGGAAGCGACAGATAGGGTTCTGATGGAAACCAATCGGGTGGGAAGATCAGCATGACCTTCATCTTCCGGCCGCTGGTGGCTTCAAACTGCTGCCGATTGAGGAGAATCAGCTCCTTCGAGGCCCGTTCGCCCTTGGAGTATTCGATGCGCATCCCGGCCTGATCCTTCTCCCAAACTGGCCAAAAGTGACAACAAAGCCAATGGGTTAGGCTTGAGGAAAGTATTGTACGGGGGTGAATGAAG
>CABVRS010000092.1 GCA_902500745.1 uncultured Nitrospira sp. | reverse complement strand
CAAACGTGACAATCGTCACGTCCCGCAAGGAACATCCGCTGCGGGTGCCGAACGGGGCGCTGCGATTCCGCATGCCACACGTACCGCTCAACAAAAAATCGACGCGAGTCTGGGTGTTGGATTCCGATAACCAACCCCGTCAAGTGGATGTCACAAGCGGCATTGCAGACTCACTCTCCACTGAGATTGCGGATGGTGTATTGAAGGAAGGAGACCGCGTCATCGTAGGTATTGAGACAGAGGACGAGCAAGCCCAGAAGAAATTGCCGCCAGGCTTCGAACCGAGTCGGGGATTGAGATGACGGAAAGGAGCGATCATCGATTAGCTATTAGCTCTCAGTCAGTGACCAAAGAAGCACCTCCGAGCGCTGAGGGCTGATCCCTATTCTTATGTCCTTTTTCTGGCTCACCCTCATTTCTGCCCTCCGCATTCTCCGCCGGAATCCTTTGCGGGCCGGGTTAACGATGCTGGGCATCATTATCGGGATTGGCGCGGTGGTCGCCATGGTCAGCCTGGGGCAGGGCGCGACGGCCTCTGTCCAGGCTGAAATCTCAAGTCTCGGTACCAATGTGCTTATTGTCGTCCCGGGCGCAACCACGGTCGGCGGTGTCCGTGGCGGACTTGGCTCCATTTCGACGCTGACAGTCGACGATGCCGAAGACATCGAGAAGAAAGTCCCGAGTGTCACAACCGCGATGTACGGCACACGATCAGTCCTTCAAGCCATCCGAGAAAACAAGAACTGGAGCACGATCGTCTTCGGAACAACTCCTGTCTTTCCTGATATTCGGAATTGGCCCATCGCCCAAGGGAATTTCTTCACTCAGTCTGACCTCGATTCAGCGGCCAAAGTCGCCGTTTTGGGAAAGACGGTTGTCCAGAATCTGTTCGAGCCAGGAGAAGAGGTCGTGGGGAGCGAGATCCGTATCAGAAATGTTCCACTCAGAGTCATCGGTGTCCTGTCCTCGAAAGGCCAATCCATCATAGGGCAGGATCAAGACGACTTTGTGGTGCTTCCATTCTCAACAGCCGAGCGCAAAGTCCTGGGGACGAAGTTTTTAGGAACCGTCGGAATCATTCTGGTGGCGACCGCTACTCGGGACGATATCCCAGCCACTGCAGACGACATCAAAGAGCTGTTGAGAGCCAGACATCGACTGCACCAATCCGAAGACGACGATTTCACGATCCGCACCATGGAGGATATCGCCAAGACCATCGCCGGCACGAGCCAGACGATGATGTTCATGTTGATGAGCATCGCGTCGATTTCACTGGTCGTCGGCGGCATCGGCATCATGAATATTCTGCTCGTCTCGGTGACCGAGCGAACGAGAGAAATCGGATTACGCATGGCCGTCGGAGCAAAACGCGCGCATATCCTGCTTCAGTTTCTCATCGAGGCCATCATTATGACGGCTATCGGTGGAGCGCTCGGCGTCGCCGCAGGCATCGGTATCTCCCTGTTGCTCACCACCATGATCGGCTGGCCGACCATCATCAACACCGAAGCCGTGGTGGCTTCGTTTCTGTTCTCTTTGATCGTGGGATTGTTCTTCGGCCTCTATCCGGCCAACAAGGCCTCGAAGCTGAACCCGATCGAAGCGCTGAGGTATGAGTGAGGAGAAAACGGTCCTACCGGCAGACTCCGGGCTAAACAGTCAAAATGACCTCTACCTCGCCGGTTCGGCGGGCAACCCTCACCGCGACTTCGTCCCCATGCCGATCGAGCACCAGATCGAGACGCGCGGTTCCGACAGAGAGGTTCCAAAGCTGGACCCGCTCGAGAAACGGTGGAAGCACAGGACGATCGAAACTCACGATGCGACGAGTCCCATCAATGTGCAATCCTAAGCAGGCTTGAAGTAGCTGGAAACCAGAACCGGCCGCCCAGGCTTGCGGGGAACAGGCCGTCGGGTACAGTGTGGGGCTTTCCTCAGGTCGACGGGAAAATCCACAGAATAGTTCCGGCAACCGATGAAGTTCGATAAACAAGCTGGCATCGAAGATGCCGGTCAAGATCTTTATGGCTCCTTGCTTGAAACCGTAGGCACCCATGCCGGCCGCTATGATGGCGTTGTCATGCGGCCACACCGACCCATTATGGTAAGACATCGGGTTGTAGCGCGCTTCCGACGTCGCGATCGTTCTAATGCCCCATCCGCTGAAACAGGCTTCGCTCAAGAGAGCGTGTGCCGTCCGTCTCCCACGTTCCTGCTCAGCGATACCGCCATACAAGCAATGACCTGCATTGGAGGAGCGCACACGGCAGGGCCGTCTTCGACCATCCAACGCGAGGGCATACGTGCCGAGTTTCTCGCACCAGAACGCCCGCTCAAATCGTTCCTGAAGGGAGTCTGCTTCTTTGAGTAGCCGATCGGCCCGATCACTATCCCCCAGAATCCGTGCCAGATCCGCTGCCGCTCGCTTGGCGCGATACACATACGCCTGGACTTCGCACAGCGCTATCGGCCCCTCCGCAGCAGTTCCGTCGGCATGAAAGACGGCATCATAGGAGTCTTTCCACCCTTGGTTCGCGAGGCCTTTGGCGGTCCGTCGAGCATAGGTGGTGAAACCCATCCCCGTTGGATCACCAGACTGATCGATCCAGTCTAGTGCACGCAGAATATGTGGCCAGAGCGTCACGAGGAACTCGCGATCCCCGCTCCGTTCATAGTAGGCGCCTGCCAGAACAATGAACAACGGCGTGGCATCGACACTCCCATAGTATCGACCGAAGGGAATCTCCCCGAGCGCCGCCATCTCCCCACGACGTGTCTCGTGCAATATTTTTCCGACTTCTGCGTCCTGTTCCGGTCGAACCTCCGTCGCCTGGGTCGACGCCAGAAACCCCAGCACCCCTCGTGCGATCGTGGGATTCATCCAGAGCATCTGAAGTGCGGTGATGATGCCGTCCCGGCCGAACGGAACACTGAACCAGGGGACTCCAGCATAGGGATAGAGTCCCTGTGGTGTTTCCGAGAGCAACATATGGAGGTCGGCGAGCGACCGGTTCAACCAGTGATTGAATTGTTCATTCGACGTGTAGACGTGTGCGTCGGAGATTTTGGCTTCCCGCAATGCGCCCTCTGCTTCACGCTGAGCCCGGTCGTATGAGAGAACCACTTGACTCCGTCGCGGCTTGATCTCGCAGGAGACAGTGATGTCCCACGACATCTCCGCGCGCGGCGGGATACGCGTCTCAATCTTGAATCCGTCGGCCATCACTTGCTTTGGGGCCGGTGAGCATCGAACATTAGTTCGACGGATCGTCCCGTCAAGCCCTTTATACCCAAATACCAATCCGGTCTTTGATCGAATGGTCTTGAGGCGACTTCCGCGACGCAGCCGCTTTCGCCCTCTCGCTTCGAAGAGGTCGGCAAAGTCGGTATCTATCCCGATCGTGATCGAGATGGGAAGTTTTGTGGTTCCGTAGTTCTGGATACGAATACGCTCGTGCCATGTGCCTTGCCAGAGAAACCGCGTGCGCGAGAGATGGAGCGTCCCACGTGGGATGCGCCGTTGTCGTTCCAGCATCAGATCGGAGTTGGTAAGGTCGACCGAGAAAAGCGCGTTGTCATTTTTCACCGACGCGCTCAGCATCATGAGACGCTGGGTCCAAATTGATAATTCAAACCGCGAGAGAAAGCGCGTTCCTTCATGATACAGCCCCTGAGGGCCGGACAGGACCTGGTGAATATCCCCGTACCGATCGAACACGGCAAAGGTCTCTCCGTGCTTCAGCACCTCAGTGCGGCCATCGGCCAATGAGGATGAAGCCAGGATGTAATATTGATCGTTCCATCGAATGACTTCGTTCATATCAACTTCCCCTGACTAGACCACGATGGTAGCCCGACTCATCCGCGCGGCGACCAACGCCGACAGCAATAACACCGCTCCGATTCCAAGCAGGCCGATTTCAGGTCCCAATTGTTCCGTGATCCAGCCGAATGCAGAGATTCCGCCGATGGCAGCAGTCATGGCGCCGGTCCCATAAAGCCCCAGTACACGCCCGATCATCTGGCTTGGGGCAACCTCTTGAATGATCCCCCACGCAATCGGTGTAAACGAGCCTAACCCACAACCGACAAGTCCCATGAGGAGTCCCCCCACGTACGGATCGCCCGTCCACGTCAACGCGTAGAGAGCAGCGCCGCTCAGCACGCTCGTACCTACGATCAACCATAGACGGTTTTTCACCATCCAGTCGGTCACCCAGAGCAGCCCAATCGACGTGAGTAACAACCCGACGCCGAGAGCCGACCATAAATACCCGACCTCGACCGGCCCCAGTCCCAGCATTTTGGTCGCGAATACCGGGAACAGTGCGCTCAGCGCACTACTGCCGAACGTGTGGAGAGCTGCCGTGCCGGTCAAGAGTAACAGCCCAGGTTGGGTGACCACGCAATAGCGAAATCCCTCTTTCAAATCCTGCAGCATTGTCGGCGGTGATGCAAGTGATGACGTGATTACAGCCGTCTTGCTGAAACGAACCATCATGAGGCAGGCGGCCGAAATCACATAGGTCGCGGCATTGAGACATAAGACCTCCTGTGATCCATATGCGGCGATCCCTAATCCGCTCATCGCCGGCCCAAGGATGATCCCGAGGCTCGTGGTTCCCTGGAGCAATGCGTTGGCGGCCGTAAACTGGGTTTTTGGTACAAATGCCGGTATCGAGGCGGTAAGCGCCGGTCCGAACACTGCCGAGGCAATCGCGTGCAACAGCACCAAGACGTAGAGCACCGAGACCGTAAAAGATTCAACAGGAATGAGGCACGGGATCAGCCCGATCAGTAAAGCGCGTAGCAAATCGCTGGTGATCAGCAACACCTTTTTCGGAAGCCGATCGACATAGACCCCGATAATCGGCCCCAGCACAATCGGAGGAATAGTCTGTAACAGCCCGATCACCGATGTTTTGAGCGGTGATCCGGTGACGGCATAGACGAACCACAGCAGGGCTAGTTTGGAGACACCGTCGCCGATTTGAGAGATGAGTTGTCCGGACCAGACAAGTCCAAAGTCGCGGGTGAGGAGCAGTGGACGAGTCTCGACCCCGATGCTATCTGCTTTCTCCACTATGGTGGGAGAGCGAGAGAAGTGGCCTGAGCGGCCCTGCATCAGCTCTCGCCCTCCAACCGTACCTTTTCAGTGTTGACGGCGCGTACCCCTGGCACTTGCCGAGCAGTCTCAGCAGCTTCGAGGGCAATGACCTGGAAGCGGACCGTTCCGTTAAGCAAAACAATCCCCTCCTCCGTCTTCACCTCAAAGTTGGCTGCCTTTAACGTGGCGCTCTTGGAGAACCGTTCTTTAACCAACGCAGTGAGGGTATCATCCTGTTTCTTCGACAATGTTTTCGCCAGATCTTTTTCCACGGTGAGCTTGTTGACGACATTCTTGACGCCCTGGACCTTCTGTGCCACTTCCTTCGCCGTGGTCTTTTCCTCTTCAGTCGACACGCGCCCGATAAGCGTAATCGTTTGCTCATCATCTTCCACGTCGATTTCGTAGTGGAACAACTTCAAATCTCCCAAGAGCGCAAGTTTCACTGAGAGAATCAGGGAGCCAAGAGTCTTTTTCAGAGCCGGCTCCTTGTCTTTTATTTCACGGTCAGGTGGAAGGTCGGCCTTCATCACCGGACTAGTCGACGGCTGGGGCTTCGCTTCCGGGGAGGGCTTGAGCTGGCTATCGGAAGCCGCCGGTGCTTGGGCCGGCCGTGGAACCGACTTTCCCGGTACAGTCTCTTTATGCTCCGTCGACGCGTCACTCTTCGGTGCGGGCACGGCTGATGGCTGGGGCTTCGCTTCCGGCGTCGGCTTCGGTATGGTTGGTTGACTGTCGGTCGTCGACTTTTTCGACGCACCCTCTTTATGCTCCGCCGATGCGTCACTCTTCGGTGCGGGAACTGCCGGGGGATTGGGCTTTGCTTCCGGTGCCGGTTTCGGTGTCGTAGTCGGCTGACTGTCAGCTCCAGGCTTTTCTGGCGCACCCTCTTTGTGCTCGGTTGATGCTTCTCCTTTCGGCGTCGGTGAGGGAGTAGCCGGCGGGTGTGGTTTTGCTTCCGCCGCTGGTTTCGGTGTAGTCGACTGACTGTCGGATCCAGCCGGTGCCGGTGACGAACCGGTCCCGGACTTCTCCGGTGCACCCTCTTTGTGCTCGGTCGACGCGTCACTCTTTGGTGCAGGAGCAACAGGCAGTTGAGGCTTAGTCTCGGGAGCCGGTTTGGGTGACGTCGGTTGGCCATCAGAGGAGACCGAAGGCTGGGATGCCCCTGAAGGTGTGGGTTTTTCCGACACACTCTCTTTTTCGCGGCCGTCGGACGCCTCAGAGCGCCCACCCATCGACCAGATCAAGAACGGACTGAGAATCAGAACGATCAGTACTCGTGATGACTGCGTCATCGCACGATTCCTCCTCGTGAACTTGATCCTTTCAAACTCACCATGCATTCTAACTTGCTATGGCTTCCCTGTCATCTGCGTAGACGAGGATTCGGCCCCCTGTTCATCAGGGGGCCGCTCAAATTCTGTCTAGCCGGGATTGTGATCGGCACTTAGAGACGATTCGTGACGAGGCCGTGAGACTTTTCGTATCTCTATCTTGATCTTGGCGGGGACCGGCTTACGATGGAAACGAGCCGGCCGTGGCAACCGTTAAACCTCGCGCGTGCGATTTGTAGAAACTGAAAAACCAGGCGGTAGCCGCCGTCAGCAGAAGAATGGCACTGATGCCTCCCAAGCTGGCAGCAGGGCCAATCGTATCCGCAGCCCATCCAAACCCCGCCATTCCAGCCATCGATGACGCCATCCCTCCCGTCGCAAAGCTCGTAAACACTCGGCCGAGGAGATGCGTGGGCGTCAATTCTTGCAGCATGGTCCACACCAAGGGAGTAAACATGGCCGTACTCCCTCCGATCACGGCAATCAAGGCTCCCGCCGCAAGCGGTGCGTCAAGGAAACCGAGCGCCGCCACCGCAATGCCTCCGATCGCGAGCGCACCGGACATGAACCGAAGTCGCCACGGGACGTCTCCCTTCGAGATCGACGTGAGACTCAGAGACGCAAGCAGCATCCCGACGCCCAGCGCTGACCAGAGCCACCCGAGCTGGATCGGGCCGGCTCCAAGCACGTCTTTCGCAAAGACGGGCAACAAAAAGATAAAGGCACTGATGCCCACACTATACAGCGTGGCCGTCAACATGAGCAGCATCACGGTTTTTTGTTCGACGAACACAAAGCGGAAACCCGCCAATAAATCGCTGGTGATGCCTTCCGTTAACCCTTTACTCGCGACACGCAAATGGTCGAATGTTTCGTGTACCCGAATGGGGAATATGCACAAGGCAGACACAAAGAACGTCGCGGCGTCGACGTAAAGCACGTTTTGGGCTCCGATGAGGGCAATGCCAAGACCACTGACGGCGGGACCCACTAACAGCCCCACGTTGGTGGTCGTTTGCATCAGTGCATTGGCGGCAACAAGGCGATCTTTCGGCACGATCAGTGGAACGGCGGAAGTCAAAGCCGGCCCAAATACCGTGGAGAAAATCGCTGTGGCAAATACGAGGACGTAGAGCCGGTCAAGCGTCAAGGCTTCCATCGCAAAGAGCACCGGAATCAAGAGAACCATCAAGGTGCGAAGCAGATCGACGCCTATCATGACCGGCTTCTTTCGAACCCGATCCAGATACACTCCGATCAGTGGGCCAAAGAGCAGTGGCGGGAGTGTCTGAAGCAGACCGACCATCGTCATTTTGAGCGCGGACCCGGTGAGATCGTAAACAAACCAGAGCAGCGCCACTTTGTTAAGGCTGTCACCGATCTGCGAGATCGTCTGGCCTGCGAATAAGAAGCCAAAGTCCCTCGTTTTGACTAACTCCCAGCCTCGCCCACGGCTTGGGGTCGAGCGGGTTTCAATCGAATCAGCAGTCGTCTCAGACATGTCGGCCTCGCCCAAAAACTTTGTGTGGATCGGTCTTGACAGTCCCAGTGTTGGACCGCCCGAAAGCGGTACTTTGTGCGGCTTGAACTGCTCCATCTTCAAGAAGAAGGCGTTCATACAGCGCGACATAGTCACGGGCCATCCGATCCGCGGTAAATCGCTCGTCAAACGTAGCCCTGCACTGCTTTCGATCGATAAGGGAAACCTGTTCAACTGCATCCACCATTTCGTCAACAGTTTCGCAAATAAAGCCGGTGACCCCATGATTGACGATTTCAGGGATTGAACCACGTCGATACGCCAACACGGGTGTTCCGCAAGCAAACGCTTCGATCAGGACCAACCCAAAGGGTTCGGGCCAGTCATAGGGGCACACCACTGCCAGAGCATTGCCGATGAACTCGTCTTTTTCGGCATCGGAGATCTCTCCGACGAACTCGATCAAGGGATGACTGAGCAACGGTTCAATTTCAGCTTCAAAGTACGTCCGATCTGCACGATCCACCTTTGCCGCAATGCGAAGGGGCAGGCCGGCACGTTTTGCAATCTCAATTGCGTGGTCCGGACGTTTTTCAGGAGCGATCCGCCCCACAAACGCCAAATACCCTTGGGACTGTGGATGAAATGTATACAGGTTTCGCGGGAGTCCGTGATACACCGTCCCGGCCCAGTTGGCCCAGGGCAGTGGTCGACGTTGGGAGTCGGATATGGAGACTAACGGCATTTCTGAAAATTCACGAAAAACCGGCTCCAGCTCTGGAAGGTCCAAACGGCCATGCAGCGTCGTCACGACGGGAACAGGATTTCTCCGCGCCAACGGAAATCCGTTAAAGTCCAAATGTGAATGCATAATGTCGAAATCGGTTGCCGATCCAAGACCCCGTTCCTGGAGCATCATCAGTGGGGCATCGCGGTTGAAGATACCGGTATTCA
>CABVRS010000091.1 GCA_902500745.1 uncultured Nitrospira sp. | reverse complement strand
GGAGGATGGCGTCACGCACGGCTTTATCGCTGGACCGGATCACCTCGGTCTTGATGGCCAACCGGCCGGCCGGTGGCGTGTCGATGATGGAGAGATCGCGGACGCTCGACATGGCCATCTGCAGGGTGCGCGGAATCGGAGTGGCGGTGAGGGTGAGGACGTCGACCTGCGTACGGAGTTGCTTGAGCCGTTCCTTGTGTTTGACACCGAACCATTGCTCTTCATCGATGATGACCAGGCCCAGCTGCCGAAACGCCACGTCTTTCTGAAGCAGTCGGTGCGTTCCGATGACCACATCGATGGTCCCCGCCGCGGCATCCTTGAGGATCAGGGCCGTTTCTCGAGGCGATTGGAATCGTGAAAGCAGCGCCACCCGCATGGGGAAGGGAGCGAATCGTTCAGAGAAATTCTCGTAGTGTTGATGCGCTAGCAGGGTCGTCGGGACCAGTACCGCGACCTGTCGATCATGCTCGACGGCTTTGAAGGCCGCCCGCATGGCGACTTCCGTCTTGCCGTATCCGACGTCTCCACAAATGAGCCGGTCCATCGGGCGGGTGGATTCCATGTCCCGAACGATGTCCTCGATGGCTTTCAGCTGGTCCGGTGTTTCTTCATATTCAAAGGCCGCTTCGAATTCGTGATAGAGCGTCGTCGTGGTGCCATACCCATTCCGCTTCACCAACTCGCGGTTGGCATAGAGATCGATCAATTCTTGGGCCATCTCTTCGATGTCTTTCTTCACTCGCGCCGTCGTCTTGGCCCAACTGGTTCCGCCTAATCGGTCCAGCCGAGGGACATGACTCTCCGCGCCACTATAGCGTTGGATTTGAGTCAAACGGTCGAGGGGAACATACAGCGTATCCCCGCCGGAAAACTCCAGAATCAGGTAGTCGCTTTCGAAGTCTTGGACGACCAAGCGCTTCAGCCCTCGATACTTGGCGATCCCATGTTGGACATGCACCACATAGTCGCCTACGTTAAGGTCTTCCAAGGAGGAGAGGAACGTGGCTGTGCGGCTCTTGGGTTGTGGCTTGTGACGTGCCCCTTTGGCGAACAATTCTTCTTCGGTCAAGAGGGCGAGTCGAAGATCTCCTGAGAGAAATCCGGTCGAAAGATCTCCGTGCAGCACGTAAAAGGGGAGCTTACCGGTGCTTCGGCTTGACCACAGCGCGGGCGTCCAAGGGTCGGCCGGAAGATCATGTTCTCGAAGGAGGGCAAGGAGGCGATCGACCTGGCCGCGACTTCTCGCGATCAGCACTACTCGATGCCCGTTCCGGAGCCCTTCTAAGAGGCCGAGAGTGTGACTGAAGGCCGTGCCGCGCACCCCCAGCCCGATGCTGCCCGGTATTTGTGCAGGAAACGAAAAGGTGGGAGTCCATGAAGCATTCGGAGGAGCCAGCGGTTCCAAGGCCAAGATCGGCCACGCGGCAATTCGCTCCTGAATATCGTTCCAGGTCAGAAAGAGTCGCTCCGGCGAGGGATAGGGATTCGACGCCTCCCTGTCGACGTGACGAAGATAGCCATCGTCGATCTTGCCCCACGTGGCATCACAGGCGTGTTTCAGCGTGTCCGGCCGATCGAAAGCGAGGGACGGTGTTCCAATGAGATAGTCGAAGAGGGTATCCATGGAGGAGTATAGGTCGGGACCTCGCCATTCGGCGTCAGTCTGAATGGGTGCGGTGGCGTCCGAGGCATCGGCCGGACGAATGAATTCCCGTGCAGGTAAGACCCACCCGTCTTTGAGCTTCGTCATGGAGGTCTGGGTCGCGGGGTCGAACAGTCGAATCGATTCGACCTGATCACCAAGAAATTCAATGCGTAGAGGGTTGGCATAGGCCGTCGAGAAGATATCGACGATTCCCCCGCGGATACTGAACTCTCCTGGGATTTCAACGACGGACACTCGCCGGTATCCGAGACGGAGGAGGTTGGTCGTGAGCGATTCACGCTCGAAGGTCGCCGTCGTCTCGAATCGAAAGATTGCCTGTTCGAAGATCGAGCGTGGGAGTAAGCGGTGCATGGTTGCCGTGATGGAGGTGACGAGCATGGTGGGTGGATTGGTCAGCAGACGGTGCAACGTCGTCATTCGGTGCGCAATCAACCCGACATGCGGAGCGGTCGCCTCATAGGGAAGCGTTTCCCACTCCGGGAACCAGGCGAGACCATCAACAGGGCGGCCGATGAGTGCATGGAAGAAGCATAGGTCAGTAAAGAGGCGCTCGGCGGATTCGTCGTTTTCTGTGACCACCACCCATGGTCCCGAGCGGACGGCCCCACTCGGCTGCATGTCGGTCAGCAATGTCAAGGCACAGGCTGCGGTAGACCCATGGGCTCCAAGCAGACACACACGCGCGTGCTCGTGGTCGAGTGACGCGCGAAGCGGAGCAAGCCAGGATTGCGTGTGAGGGGTAGTGTCA
Source organism: uncultured Nitrospira sp. (assembly GCA_902500745.1). Taxonomy (GTDB): domain Bacteria; phylum Nitrospirota; class Nitrospiria; order Nitrospirales; family Nitrospiraceae; genus Nitrospira_D. The sequence goes on along the minus strand of CABVRS010000091.1, from coordinate 6,637 downwards.
GACACGTATTATTTCGCGGTTGATCGGATGCGTTGAAGCAGTCCGGTGGTCGATGAGCCTGGGACCAGGGGAATGGTCTTGACGATACCGCCGCGGGCTTCCACGATTTCCCGGCCGACGATGCGATCGATTGCCCAATCTCCGCCCTTGACGAGTATGTCCGGTTGCACGGCTGTGATGAGTTGGAGCGGGTCCGACTCAGGAAAGATCACGACATAATCGACACAACCTAATGCCGCCAGGACCTCAGCACGTTGAACGTCTGGGACAATCGGGCGGTCAGGCGCCTTGTCGAGACTGCGGACAGAGGCATCGCTGTTCACCCCGACGACCAGGATATCACCCAACGCCTTGGCAGCCTGCAGATAGCGGGTATGCCCGATATGCATCAAATCAAAGCAGCCATTGGTGAAGACGAGTCGCTTCCCCGCTGCCCGTTCAGCGGAAAGTGTGGACAGAAGTTGATCGTGCGGCAAAATTTTCCTGATCATGAGTCCATCATACCGTGGTGTGGGCTGACAGTGAAAGAGCACTCGGATGGATGAACTCCATCCTCGGTCTCAATGGTTATTCTGTGCTGCGCCAGGGCTATCAATAAGACTCCAGGCTCAAGTCGTTACGGAACGGACCGATACAGCACGTAACGGACTCTATGGCCTGCTGTCAACACCGATCGGTGGTGACGTCTGTGCCCGGGGTCCGGGTCATGGAGGGTGGTGTGAGCGTATTGTGGATCATGGCAGCGATGAACGTCTTCGTGGTCGTGCCGTTGATCCTCTTCCTCTTGCATCGTTCCAGACAGGCACGGGACGAGTGGCGTCGCGCAGACGCAGGAAGAACCCAGTTTCAAGAAAATGAACGCCGGCTTCGAAGCATTTTAGAGGCTGAGCCACAAGGAATTTTAGTACTTGGGCTTGAGTACGAAATATTACAAATCAATCCCGCCGGCTGCGTTCTCCTTGACGCGGGTTTTTCAGAAGAAATTCTCGGTAAAGATTTTCGAGACTACCTCCATTCGAACGATCGTTCCAGAATCGAAGACATGCAGAAGATCGCGCGGGGTGGTCGTGAAACATGTGGTAAGGGGCGACTCATCGGACTCTCGGGACACGTCCGGTGGGTCGACATCACCTCTGTTCCGCTTCCGGCCGAGGACGGGACGGTGCATGCCATCCTCAGTGTTATCCGGGATGTGACGGAGCAGAAGCGTGCCGATCGTCGGCAAGCGCTCCAGCATGCCGTGGCTAAAGTGTTGGCATCGACCTCTATGGTCGAGCAAGCGGTTCCGGACCTCCTCCAGGCCATCGTCGTGAGTCTTGATTGGCATGTCGGCCTATTCTGGCGGGTGCAAGACGACCGGCGGACCATCACCTGTGAGCAATCCTGGGCGGTCGATACTACCGTGGTGCAGGAGTTCCTGAAAGTCAGCCGGCAACAGGCCTACCAGTCCGGGTCCGATCTGCCGGGGCACTGTTGGGCGCGCGGCGAACCGTTGTGGGTGGAAGATATCGCGGGCGATGCCCTTCTGACGCGCCGGTCGGGTGAAGCCACGATCGTGCTGCACGCGGCCTGCGCCTTTCCGATTTGGCTTGGAGCGAATGTGTATGGTGTCATGGAGTTTTTCAGCAAGGAGGCCCAGGCCGAAGACTGGGATTTATTACGAGCCCTCGGGACGGCTGGAAGTCAGATCGGGCTGTTCGTCGAACGAACGGAAGTTGAAGCCGCGCTTCATGAGAATGAAGCGCGTACCCGGCTGATCATCGACACAGCGCTCGATGCGGTGATCACTACCGATCATTCCGGACACATCACCGAATGGAATACTCAAGCTGAACAAGTATTCGGATGGTCCGCACTTGAGGCCATTGGACGTGATTTGGCTGAGACCATCATTTCGCCCGCCGATCGCGGACGCTATGGAGACTATGTAGGGCGTCTTCTTGAGCCCAAGGATGTGCCGATCCCGAACCTGTTGATCGAACTGATCGGTCTGCGACGTGACGGCAAGGAATTTCCCGTTGAAATCGCCATGCGGCCGTTGCCGGCAGAAGGATCCCTCATCTTCAGTGCATTTGTTCGCGATATCACGAGTCGGAAAGAGGCGGAACGGGCGCTGCAAGGCTACGCGCAGCAATTGGAACGCATTAATCGGCAGCTGGATGCTGCATTGACAGACGCCAAGGCTGCGACGGAAGCCAAGTCGTCTTTTCTGGCGACCATGAGCCATGAGATTCGGACTCCGATGAACGGCGTGATCGGAATGACGAATCTCTTACTTGAAACCACCCTGACCGATGAGCAACGGGAGTATGCGGAAACGGTTCGGACGTGCGGCGATCATCTCCTGACGATCATCAACGACATTCTCGATTTCTCCAAGATCGAAGCCGGAAAGTTGGATTTGGAGATGATTGAGTTTGATCTTCGCCTCGCCATCGATGAATCGTTGGACCTCGTTGCGGAACGAGCGTCATCGAAAGGGCTCAATCTGGCCTGTCTCTTCCACGCCGATGTACCGCGGGATTTACTGGGGGACCCTGGGCGTGTGCGGCAGGTCGTGATGAATTTGGCTGCGAATGCCATCAAATTTACGGACAGCGGCGACATTATCGTTGAGGTGACGGTGGAGTCACAATCATCGGGTGACGCGGTCATCCGGGTGGCGGTTACGGATACCGGCATCGGAATTCCTGAAGAAGCCTGCGATCGGCTTTTTCAGTCGTTCAGCCAGGCCGATGGGTCCACGACGAGGAAATACGGGGGAACCGGACTGGGGCTCGCGATTTGCAAACGTCTGGTTGAAATGATGGGAGGAACGATTGGGGTACAGAGCCGGATCGGACAGGGGAGTTGCTTTTGGTTCACAGTGAACCTACGCAAGCAAGTTGAGAGTGTGCGGAGTCCCGATCCAACCACCGTTGTGTTGGCGGGTCTTCGTGTCCTGATCGTGGATGAGAAAGCTGTCAATCGAAGAAGCCTGGAGCAGATGACGAAAAAATGGGGCATGCAGCCGACGTGCGTTCACAACGGATCGGAAGCCCTGGATCTCTTAAGTCATGAATCTGGGAACCACCCATTTGACCTCGTAATGCTGGACGTTGATATGGGATCACCGGACGGCGTGGAATTAGCGCGCGTGATACGAAGGCGGACGGAAGGAGCTCTCCTCCGACTGGTGTTGCTGACCTCGCTGGGGCGGCGAGGAGATGCGAAGACGGCGCGAGAGGCCGGCGTGGCTGCCTATTTGACAAAGCCGATTCGTGAACGACAATTGCACGATTGTCTTGTCGCCGTCATGACGCAAAACCAAAGTCAATCGTGCGTGTCCGCTCCGAAGAGTGCTCGCCCACTCATCACGCGACATTCGCTTGCCGAAACCAAGGCCAAGGTGGACCTTCGTATTCTGTTAGCCGAAGACAACGTCGTCAATCAGAAAGTGGCGGTTCGGCTGTTTCAGCGGTTAGGGTATCGGATTGATGTGGTCGCGAACGGGCGTGAAGTTGTGGAGGCACTGTCTCGCATCCGGTATGACGTCGTGTTTATGGACTGTCAGATGCCGGAGATGGATGGCTTCGAAGCCACGCGCCTCATTCGGGAACGGGAGACGTTCGGGACGGTTTCAAATTCCAAGTGTGAGGTTTCACGGACAAGACCGGAGCCTTCCGGCCTCCAACCTGAAACGCAACACTCGAAACGTGAGGCTCCTCATCGCGTGCCGATCATCGCCATGACGGCGAATGCCATGCAGGGGGATCGCGAACGATGTCTGGCAGCGGGGATGGACGACTATGTCTCTAAACCCATTTCAGTCGATGTGTTAGCCGGCGTCCTGGATCGTGTGAATCGAAACCATACGCACGGGCATTCTGCAACAGGCCAAGAAGCTGCGTAGCTCATGCACGCTGCCGACCACATGCCTCACATCAACTGAAGGGTCAACTGGTGCGGCTCTGCGATACGCCGGTTCGACCGGCCCGATGGACTCAACGGAATGGAGTGCTCCGGAATATGGTCCACCGGTTGGCTCTCAACGGGAAAGGTGGGCGATGGGAGTTCGTGTAACGCCCCTCGACAGACTCCGCAGTGATGGCGGCCGGGCCGGATCGTTTTTCGCTGCCGTCGATAGATCCGACCACAGTCAGTGCACCGCCAGGTGAATCGCGACAAGGCAAGTACTTCCTGCTCCAGCGAGTGATACGTCGTGATCGCCACTTCACCCGTTCGGTTCATCTCCTGCATCTTTCGCAAGAAGGCTCGACCATGATCAGGTCGGCGTTTCAAGAGGTCGAATTGCCATTGATGGATCATCTCATGAGCGATCGTGTTCAGGAGTTCCTGCTCTGCATACGGCGTTCGGTCGGCAAGCTTCACAAAGAGAGGAAGCGACAGGCGAATCTCCCGACTGGCTTGGCCGGTGGATGTTCTCGGTCCTCCACGGCTGGCGAACATGCCGACGGAAGAAGTTAAGCGAGGACTCCACAGAATGGCGATCGGCGGCAGTGAGCCGGAAAAATACCGTTGGTTCAGATGCTGCCAATGGGTCTGCAGCTCGCCCGGAGTAGGGAGGAACCAGGTCGTTGTACCGGTCATGGATTGCTTCATCCTAATGCGTCTATCACCGCCGCGGCCAACAGGGGCAACATAATCTCGTGGTGGCCCGTCAAGGAATACCCGTGGCCGCCTTTCTGCGTGGGACGTCGCACGACGTTGGTCTGGGGACGATAGTGAGAAAGGAAATCCAGGTTGACCGTAGTGATGTTCGCGATGGGGTGACCAAGGTTGCGACCTAAGGATAAGGTTTTCAGAAAGACTTCAGGAAGTATCACGGCCGACCCGACATTCAGATACACGCCGCCCTCCATCCCGGCGACGACGGCAGTGAGGCGCCGGAAGTCGAGCAGGGATGTGGCTCCGATCGCCGCGCCATCCGCGGAAGGATGCATGTGAATGATGTCGGTGCCCACGGCCACATGAACCGTGACCGGGATGCCGAGCCGTGTGCCGGTCGCGAGAATGCTGACGTTACGATTCGGGAATGGCGTAGCCGCGTGGTTCATGTAGCGCCCAATAGCCTCGCCCAGCCCATGGCCGTCCTTTGCGCCGCGGGTGATGGCTTCATTGAGCATACGCCCTGTTTCTTCCGCCATACCAAAACGACCTTCATCAATTTCGTCGTCCACCTCTTCAGAGGTGTGACCCATGAGGGCCAATTCGAAGTCGTGAATGATCCCTGCCCCGTTCATGGCCACGGCCGTGATGATGCCTCGCTTCATTAAGTCCGTGATGATGGGTGCCAGCCCAACCTTGATGACATGGGCCCCGATCCCGACGATGACCGGACGATGCTTGCGATGGGCCTTCACGATGGCCTGGGTGACGGCCCGCAGTGTTTTGACGGCGAGGATATCGGGGAGACCGCTATAGAAATTTGAGAAGGATCCCCCGCGCTTCCATGGTGTCACGAGGTCTGAGAGTCGTACCTTGCTGTGCCGTCTCTTCAACGGATAGGTCTTCAGGTCCGATGCATTGATCGGAGGAATCAAGGAAGGAAACCGGGGTGGGGGAGTCCGATCAGGACGCTTTCCCAAGAAGATGATCCTCCACCAGTTCGCACAAGACGTGGCCGAGCGTAATGTGGCTTTCTTGGATGCGTGAGGTAACAGTAGATGGCACGACAAACGGATAGTCGACCAGGCCGGCAAGCGTACCGCCGGACGCTCCGGTCCACGCGACGGTCGTCAAGCCTCCTTCGCGGGCAGCGGCAATCCCTTTCAGCACGTTCGGAGAATTTCCACTCGTGCTGATGCCGATGGCGATGTCGCCAGGTTTGCCGTGCGCCCGTACTTGGCGAGCGAAGAGTTCCTCATAGCCATAGTCATTGGCGATGCAGGTGATGGCCGCAATATCCGTTGCCAGCGCAATAGCGGGTAACGGCATCCGCTCGCGCTTGTAACGCCCGACAAACTCTGCCGCAATGTGCGCCGCATCAGTCGAGCTACCGCCGTTACCGAACAGCAGAACTTTATGGCCGCTGGTAAAGGCGTTGGCCATGACAGTGGCCACCTGGATGATACGGTCGGCGTGCTCACGCGCAAACTGTTGCTTGACGCGAGCGCTTTCCGCAAAGGCCGTCAACACAACCGTTTGCATGACGCGATTCTAGGCGAGGCCACATGTCCTGTCAAACCAAACCGTCGTGACATTTAGGATTTCACCGGCACCGAAGTTCCGGTCTGTCTGATGGCATTCATCGCCAACGCGATCATGGAGCCGACATCGGAGACGCTCGCCGGAAGAATGAGCGTGTTGGTCGTCTTTGCAAGTTCGCCGAATTTGCCGATGTATTGTTCGGCGACACGCAGCTGGACCGCCTCTTGTCCGCCGGGCACTTGAATGGTCTCGGCGACCCTTCGGAGACCCTCGGCCGTCGCCTGCGCAATGGCGAGTATGGCGGCCGCAGCCCCCTCGGCCTCATTGATCTGCTGCTGTTTCTTGGCTTCGGACGCTTTAATGACTTGCTGTTTCTCTCCTTCGGCCTGATTGATCGCGGCATCGCGCTCGCCTTCAGAGGTTAAAATCAGTGCCCGCTTTTCCCGCTCCGCACGCATCTGCTTTTCCATGGCGTTCAGGACATCCT
>CABVRS010000090.1 GCA_902500745.1 uncultured Nitrospira sp. | reverse complement strand
GAATCCTTTGAGAACGAGACGATCGCCGAGCTCATGAACCGGTGGTTTATCTGTATTAAAGTCGATCGGGAGGAGCGCCCAGATTTGGACGAAATCTACATGGCCGCGACGGTCGCCATGAATCATGGGCAGGGGGGCTGGCCGATGACGGTGTTTTTAACACCGGCTCAGGAGCCTTTTTTCGCCGGGACGTATTTCCCACCTGAAGATCGATGGGGACGTCCAGGCTTCGGCTCCGTGCTCAAGAAGATCGCCGACTATTGGGAGACCCGTCCATCGGAAGTTCAGGCCCAAGCCAAAGGACTGACCCAGCAATTGCAGGGAGCGCGCCAGATCCCCTCCCCCATCTCGATCAGTGAATCACTCCTCCAAGAAGCCGTGGGCCAGTTTCAAGACGAGTTCGACGAAACCCATGGCGGATTCGGCACGGCCCCGAAGTTTCCTCCCGCTATGGGGTTGTCGTTTTTGCTCCGCAGTCACCGACGTTCAGGCGATCCCCGAACCCTCGCAATGGTCACCAAGACCCTGGACATGATGGCGGCCGGAGGAATCTATGACCACATCGGTGGTGGCTTTGCCCGCTATTCGACCGACGCACGATGGCTAGTTCCTCATTTTGAAAAAATGCTCTATGACAATGCGCTTCTCGCTCGTGTCTACGTCGAGGCCTATCAAGTCACCAAGAAACCGCTCTATCGACAGGTCGCAACCGAGGTCCTCGACTACATCGGACGGGAAATGACCGGACCGGAGGGCGGAATCTATTCCTCGACCGACGCCGACTCCGAAGGCGTCGAGGGAAAGTTCTTCGTCTGGACACCCGATGACCTCACGCACATCCTCAAGAATGATGACGATGCCCGACGTTTTTGTGCGCTCTACGACATCACGGCATCGGGCAATTGGGAACACACTAGTATCCCCAATCGCCTACAACCCATCGACGAAGTGGCGAGACAACTCAATCTCACAACGGACGAGTTGCTGGAGACCGCCTCCCGCGTAAAACCATTGCTCTATGAGGCCCGACGTCAGCGCATCCCTCCGGGGCTGGATGACAAAGTCATCACCGCATGGAACGGCATGATGTTGTCGGCCATGGCTGAGGCGGCGCGAGTCTTCGGGGAATCCCGCTATCTCGAACGCGCCACGCGAACCGCCGACTTTCTGCTGCGAAGTCATGCCAAGCCGGATGGCCGATTACTTCGTACATCACGAGGCGCGCGCGCACACCTCGACGCCTACCTCGAAGACTACGCCTACCTAGCCGAAGGACTGATCGACCTCTATGAAGCCGGTGGCGCCGAAACGTACCTCCATGCCGCAGGGCGACTGGCGACGTACCTGATGACGGACTTTATGGATCAGGAGCACGGCGGCTTCTTCACCACGGCGACGCATCACGAAACGCTCATACTTCGACACCGCGAAGGGACGGATGGAGCGACTCCCAGCGCCAATGCCGTCGCGGCCTCAGCTCTCGCCAGGCTGTCGTTTCACTTCGATCGAGACGAGTGGCGGACCGCCGCAATTTCCGCTGTCCGAGCCTATGGCCGCCACATGACTCGGTACCCGCGGGCCTTTGCCAAAAGTCTGGCCGTGGTGGATTTCCTCACAGAGGGACCGGTGGAACTGGCCTTCGTCGCGAGCGAATCGATCGAGGAGCTTCGCGCCCTTCGCAGTGCTGTGGCACAGTGTTATCTCCCCAACCTCGTGGTGGCAACAGGATTGCCAGGACAACCATCTTCCCTTCCGCTCTTGAAAGACCGACTGCCTATCTCCGGCCACGCGACTCTGTACGTGTGTCGGAATTATAGCTGTCGCCAACCGATCACCGATCCTCGCCTGGTCGCAGACGCATTGGAAAAGGAGATCGGGGCCACCCTGAACCATCGTGACGAACCAAAAATCTTACGCGGCACCACCCTCTCAGGATATGCCACAAGCCAAGGCACTGCCGCCTATGCGTCTCGCATCATGGCCGGAAACGGAGAGGATAGACTCATACATGCTTTTACTACCTTGGGCACGACCGGACTTACGACCACACGCATCGGATTCGGCACCTACCGAGTCGATATGCACACCCCAGAGCATCGTGACGCGCTGAAAAAGGCGTTGCGGACATCGTGCAATCTGATCGACACCTCGACGAATTACACAGACGGCGACAGCGAGCGATTGGTGGGATCGGTACTGGCCGAGCTTGTGGGGTCAGGTGAGATCCGACGTGATGAACTGATCGTGGTCTCAAAAATCGGGTACGTGCAGGGACAGAATCTGAAGCTTGTCGAGGTTCGAGAAAAAGCCGGACGCCCCTACCCTGAGGTCGTGAAGTATGCAGATGGGGTTTGGCACTGCATCCATCCGGAGTTTCTCGCGGACCAATTGACGTTGTCTCTCGATCGGCTCGGTTTGGCCACGCTGGACGTCTGCCTGTTGCACAATCCCGAATATTATTTCTCAGAGGCGAAGCATCGCGGTGAAACAGATGTGGAGAAACTGCGCACAAACTTTGATGCCAGACTCGAGCAGGCATTTACCTACTTTGAAACTCAGGTTTCACAGGGACGACTGCGGTATTACGGCGTGTCGTCTAACACCGTCGCTTCCCCCAGTGACGATCCAGAAGCGACCTCACTCGCGCGTATGATCCAGGCCGCGAAAGCTGCCGCCCAGTCAGTGGGGTCGGCGACTCACCATTTTCAGATCCTTCAGTGCCCGATGAATCTCCTTGAATCCGGTCCTGTTCTGACCGCTCATACGGGCCTCTCTGAGTCTCAATCGGTTCTTGCCTATGCGCAACAGCAGCATATCGCCATATTGATCAATCGCCCACTGAACGCCATGCTGGGACAGAATAGAATGCTGCGACTTGCGGATCTCCCACTTGAAGGGAGTCACATCGATTTCAATCAGCATCTCGGGGAGCTGGGCGCCCTTGAACAAGAATACCGTGATTCCATCGCGCCGCATATCCACGACGTTGTGACGGAAACCTCTCCAACGGAATTCTTCACGTGGTCGATCGAACTACAGCGCCTACGGCCGCAGATTCAGGGACTGGAACATTGGGAACAGATCGAACATCGCATGATCGCTCCCCGAATCAACCAGATATTCCAACTGCTTGATCAACGCCTGTCAGGAGATAACGCGGAACGGTGGGGAAACTGGCGTCAACGGTATGTGCCTGAACTCCTGACTCTACTGGGCAGACTCCGGCATGAAGCGACCGTGCGAAGTCGAGCCCAAACCGAACGCGTCACGCACACGATCGACCCATTCTTCCCGGCATCGCGTCGTTCCTCGTCACTTTCTCAAAAAATGCTCTGGATCCTAGCCAGCACACCAGGCGTCACCTGTGTCCTTAACGGCATGCGAACGACCGGCTATGTCGACGATACGCTTACCATCTTACAATGGGAACCGCTTAAAGAGACCCAGCCGATCTATGTCGAAGCGACAAAGCTGACTCAGTGACCTTCTGCCTGGTGTCCTTGCACACACATTTAACACACGACTTCTTGACAGCCCTGCCACTCATTCACTAAGGTTCATCGATTCATCCTTCGTAGGATACCTCTGTGTCTAAACTTGCCGTTATCGATATCGGGACCAACTCCATCCATATGGTCCTGGCAGAGATTCTGCCGGATGCCAGCTTCAAAATCCTTGATCGGTTCAAGGACATGACGCGCCTGGGTAACGGTGCGTTTACGAATAAGCGACTCGCCGACGAGGTCATGGCGCGGGCCCTTGAAGTCCTGAAGACGTTAGTGACGCTGGCCCGCAATAAAGGGTTTGAGCGGGTGATCGCCGTTGCGACCAGCGCGGTACGCGAGGCCGAAAACGGCGGTGACTTTGTCTCCATGATCATGGAAGAGACCGGCTTAAAGGTACGCGTGATCAGCGGAACAGAAGAAGCTCGCCTGATCTTCCTGGGGGTTAAAAACAGTATCGCACTTACGGACAAGCCCACATTGGTCGTCGACATCGGCGGCGGTTCAGTCGAACTGATCGTGGGCAATCGCGACGGGATGATACATGGAACAAGCCTGAAACTCGGTGCGATCCGATTGGCTGAACAGTACCTTCCCAAAACTCCGCCGTCGGAGCAGATGATGCACGCCCTGAAGCAGGCCGTACTCTCTCACTTGCGCGAGGCGGTGACATCGTTCAAGACGAACAAGTTCCTTTCGCTCGTCGCCACCTCCGGTATGGCCGGCAATATCGGTGAGGTGATCCACCTTCGTCACACCGGACGACCACTGCCACAGCACAATCTCGCGACGGTGTCGCTCAAAGATATTCGTATCCTCGAAGCAGAACTGGCTCAAGCCTCCGTGAAGGCTCGCTTGGCCATTCCCGGCCTGGACCCTAAACGTGTCGATACCCTTCTCCCGGCAACCGTCCTCCTACGCTGCCTCTTGGAGCTCTCGGGTCTCAATGAGTTGACGTTATGCGACAAGGCTATTCGCGAGGGTGTGATCTATGATTTCATCGTGCGACATCGCGAGGGACTGAAGGCTGAAAACGAGATTCCCGATATTCGCCGTCGCAACGTAATCGGCCTTGCGCGCCGTTGTCACGCGCCTGAAGCACATTCGCTGCATGTGGCCGAGCTCGCCCTCAGTCTCTTTGATCAGATGCACCGGGTACATCGCTTAGGGCCGCGAGAACGGACCTGGCTGGAATACGCGTCGATCTTGCATGATGTGGGATACCTGATTAATCCGCGACAGCATCACAAGCACGCCTATTACCTCATCACACACAGCGATTTAGCCGGGTTGACCGCCGAAGAAATCGACGTGATTGCCACCGTGGCCCGCTACCACCGGCGCGCCTTGCCGGCGCTCAAGCATGAAGAATTTGACCGGCTCACACCTCGCATCCAACGGATCGTCAAGATTCTTGCGGCTTTCTTACGGATCGCCGACGGACTGGATCGCACTCATTTCTCCCTTGTCCGAACCGTGACCGTCAAATTCGGAAAACAGATCATGATCGAGGTACACCTCACCGGCGATGCGGAGATGGAGTTGTGGGCGGCAAAGAGTCGGGCTGATCTGTTCGAACAGGTCTTCCACAGACGGATCCAATTCTCACAAGTGTTGTTGGAAACCCGCAAATCATGAGTGAGCCCCACTCCATCACGACGGCATCCCACCCTTACCCAGGTAAGCTGATCATCGTAGAAGGCATCGATGGGTCAGGAAAGAGCACGCAACTACAACTCTTGCACAAATGGCTCGAGTCGAAAGGCTATAAGGTCTTCTTTACCGAGTGGAATTCCTCTGAATTGGTGAAGGAGACCACGAAGCGCGGGAAGAAATCAAAGAGTCTGACCCCGACGACATTCAGCTTGCTGCACGCCACGGACTTTGCCAGCCGACTCTATCATCATATTCTTCCTCCCCTGAAGGCCGGGATGATCGTCTTAGCCGATCGTTATATGTACACGGCGTTCGCACGCGATGTCGGCCGTGGCGTGTCGGCTGAGTGGGTGCGCAAACTCTATGCGTTCGCCATCAAACCGGATATGGCGTTCTATTTCAACGTTCCGATTGAAGTCGCCATCTCTCGACTCCTGCGAGGGACGCGCGGTCAGTTCAAGTACTATGAAGCCGGTATGGATATGAATCTGAGCCCCGACCTGACTCAGAGTTTTCAGATCTTCCAGTCGCGGATTCTTACGGAATACCACAAGATCGTGGACGAATTCGGTCTCTTAACGATGGATGCGACCCAAGACATCGAGACGCAACAGGAGCTCATGCGAACGCTGGTGTCTGATATCCTCCGTGGCTACAAACCAAAACGAGGCACCTATGGTCGACGCACGCTTTTTTGGCGACGGTTTGACATACATAAATCCGAGTGAGCTCAAAGGAAGACTGATCGCCGTTGAAGGGACCGACGGAGTCGGCCGTTCGACTCACATTGAGCTGTTACAAGAATGGTTGGAGGTCCAAGGGTACGGCGTGGTCACAACCGGATGGACTCGATCCAATCTCATGTCCAAAACCATCGAAATGGCCAAAGCCGGCAATATCGTCGATCGATGGTCGCTCAGCCTTCTCTACGCAACAGATTTTGCCGACCGCCTGGAACACCAGGTCATTCCTGCCCTCCGATCGGGGTTCGTCGTGTTGGCCGACCGCTATATCTACACCGCATTTGCGCGTGATTTCGTGCGAAGCGCCGATCGCACATGGATTCGCGATGTCTTCGGATTTGCCCCGATTCCCGACCTGGTGTGCTACCTTCGAATCGATGTCGAAACCCTTGCACTTCGGGTCATTGAAACCACGGGCATGAATTACTGGGAATCCGGCATGGATCTTCGGTTGGGAACCGATCTGTATGACAGTTTTAAAAAATACCAATCCCTCTTAATCGAGGAATTCGACAAAATGGCGATTGAGTTCTCTTTCAATGTCGTCGATGCGAGAAAATCGCCGGAAGAGATCCAAGACGAGCTCAAAGGCTATATCCTCCCCGTGTTACAGACCCACAAACCGGTTGTCGGCGCGGGAGGGACCGGGATCTAAGACGGTTCACGTTGTCGTGTCATCCGTGCCCGCTTGCCCAGCACCCGCAGCTGCATCGGTGGGAGCCACCAGCGCAACCGGCACTGCCCCGCCTTGCCCTTCCCTTCCGCTTCGATACAAGCGGCTCCGGCTTTCTTGAACGGGAAATTCTGAAGCACTTGGCCACACAGGACGAGACTTGCAACTTCGCCGAGAAAGGGCTCATGGCCTACGCAGAGAACCACAGCGTCCGAAGGAAGCGCCTGAAGAATACTCACAAGGTGTTCAGGATTCGCTCCAACCGCCAGCTCTTCTCGTGTCTCTACCTTCAACCCAGGACAGACCACCGTGCGCAGCAGCCTGGCCGTATCATATGCCCGTACGAATGGGCTCGTGAACAGATGGGTCGGCTTACAGCCCAATGCGGCAAGCCCTGCAGCAGCTTGCCTTACCCGCTTCTTTCCCTTCTCTGTGAGAGGACGATTTTCATCCGTGCCTTCCCATTCATCTTGTTCGACGGCAATGCCGTGGCGAATCAGAATCCATTCCATAGCACTCCCTCCACAAACTGAAGTCCAAGCCTATCAGATGCACACACTGGAGTGAACACAAGCTTTACAGGGTGATGATACGTTGAGAACCAGGTAGGCTGCAGGCGAAGCAGCCGTATGAGACGGAACGACTCGATGAGCTACGACTTTTTTGCTGGTGCCGTTGGGCGTCGAACGCTGAGCTGCTCTATACGTTCTGCCACATCCCGATACTCGGAATCCTCTCGCCTGATCCAACGATACGCCTCAAGCGTTTCTGCTATCCGTCCCAATGATTCCAGCGTACGACCGAGAACGTAGAGGATCTGGACGGTTTCTTTCGACGAGACCGGAGTGGACTTGAGGGCCCGTTGAAAGGCAGGTACGGCCTCCTCATAGCGACCGGACAATTTATAGCACAGTCCGACTTGGGCATGCGCCTTCACGGCCCATGATCTCTCAACGGCAGCCAGCTCAAACTGCTCAATAGCAGCTTTGTACAACCCGGCTTTCTTCAGCGCGATTCCACGTTCATACCGTTCGGCAGGACCGATGGTCTGAGTAGATGAGGGAGTGACAGAATCCGTCATGATTCTTCGACGATTCTCACAACTGTCACAGGCACCGATCTATTCGAACGATTCTGCGTATCGTTAGGACACACGAAGAGCGTCGGCACGACACCGAGACCGAGATGTGAATGACAGAACCACACTGAAGCATCTACTTCTGGCTACCAATCAGGAAACGCTGAAAATTATCGACCACCCCGCTGAACCACGAATGTTTTCCTGCATGGGATTGATCCGTGTTTCGCGGCTTCCTTGGAGTCCCCTTCAACTCCTCCAATCGACTCGCCACATCTCTGAAGGACGGAGTCGAATGATCGATGCGATGATAGATTTCCACTGCTTGGCTCGTTTTCCCGACGGATTCGAGACTACGTCCCAAAAAGTAGAGCACGTCCATCATATCTCGAGGAAGTGCGGCCTTATCATTTAATGCCGTGCGAAATGCCTGTATCGCGGCATGCGGCTCCCGCATTTTGACATAACAAAATCCGATTTGGGCGTAGGCTTTAAGCCACATCGCCTTTTCCTTCGCGGCTGAGTGGAACATATCCACGGCTTCTTTGAGCCGTCCATCCTCTTTGAGGACCATCCCTCGTTCATAGTCTTCTTCCGGAGAACTGATCGGACCCATCTCAGGTGATTCGTCCGCAACTGCGATCGGCTCGGGAATTGGAACGGATTCTTGAAGTTCTGTCGGATCTTCCGGTGCATCCGCCAGGACTGCCAGCTCTTCCTTGCCTGCCAAGGGAAGAATGCCTCCCTTAAGTCGATCCAGAGCGGCAAGCGCCACCAACTTTGAGGTAATGAGGGCCGCTTGCTCCGCGTACCCATACGTCAACGTGATATCTGACACTTGATTGATCAATCGTGGGTTTCCTCGACTCAATCGATGTATCAAGGCACACGCTTTGTCGGTGAAGAGCTTCTGCTGCCTGCCCGCAACGTGTATGCGATGACGAATAAAGTTCGCCGTATCCGATTCCGACAGCGGTTTCAGATGATAATCGACGACGATCCGTTGTGCGAATTGAGTCATATCGATTCGTTGGAGCAAGGTATAGAGATCCGGTTGACCGGAGAGGACAATCTGCAATTTTAAGGTTTTGCCGTCGTTCATGTTGGACAAGAGCCGCAATTCTTCGAGTAGCTCCGCCCCCAGACTTTGAGCTTCGTCCACGATAAGGATGACGCGCCGAAGGCGCTTCGACTCTTGCGTCAGAAACTCTGAGAACAGGTGATAGGCCTCGATCGGATCAAGACGTTTCGTGCTGAGTCCAAGCGCCAACAAGATCCACGGCAGGAGATGCTCGATATCATAACGAGCATTGGTCACAAGTCCGATCTTATGCTTACTGCCGTGTTCAGCAATGAGCTTCTGGAGCAGAGAGGTTTTCCCCATCCCGGGGTCTCCGGTCAGCACCATGAACGGTGCCTGACT
>CABVRS010000089.1:7402-9111 GCA_902500745.1 uncultured Nitrospira sp. | reverse complement strand
AGCACCGCCCCCATGGCGATTAACGCCGTCGCGACTGAAAATTCAGCCAACATCAACGTTTCGACCGAATGCGCCTTGATCTCATGCCCCACCACACCATTGGCGCGCAACAACATATACAGAGGCAACCCAGTTGCGACGACGAGATAGGTGCCGGTCGTTGCACCAAAGCCATAGCGTCGGACAAAAACCATGAGAAATCCGAAGCCGACCACCAACATGGCCAGGATGTGAATCGAGTAGTTATATTGCGCGACCAGCCGCGCCTCATTGATGGGACCAGCCGGCTCTTCGGCGCCGACCCAACTTGTCATGCACAAGAGAACCAGACTTGCTGCGCCGAGCATCTTGAACCAGAAGCTGTTCCGCATGGAGGCCTCCTTGAACAATTAGGAGCACTAGTGGGATTATTGGGGGAGCAGTGTACCCTAGTTATCAGCGCCCTTGTCAAACTCCGCCTCACGTGGGGCAATGAGCTTCGGCATCCCAACCGGCAGATTGAGTGAGGTGATGGTCTGCGAAGTAGTCGATAAAACGTAGGAAATACCGTATTTAGCTGGAGACTCCAGGGGAGGCGCGGAGATGAGCAATGATGCGGAGTGATGCTGCTTGACCGGGGTGACGTATTATGGAGGTATCAGCGTCCCGATCCCTGGCACCAAGACGGTATCGGATGATCAGGAGGACGGAGGGCTCAACGCGCGAAGCTCCAGGCCTTCGATCTCTTGAATGGTCTTTCCGGCGATTCCCTGCAAGTCTCCGTACATGCCTGCCGTCGCCTGCATCACCCGGTCGATCTGTTCCTCCCGCTTGGCCCATTGTTTGGTGATCGCCTTCTTCTCTTTATCGAGATCTTCTTTCATTGTCGAGAATGCTTCGACGATGGCTTCGACTCGATGCCGAAAGCGGGGCCCGGTCAAATATTGGTAGATCATTTCTGTTTTGGTTTGTTGGCCCTCGGACGCTTGTCGTGAGGAGGCGACTTCGATAAGGGTCTGGCGGAGTGCGAGTGCCAATGGGAACACGGTCTTCGTGTGAGTCACCCACACGTGATCGACCAGACCGAATGTCTCAACGTCTTTGGGAAGCGACTGACTCACGATGACCGCCATCTCAGCCTTGGCAGTCCGCTGATCTTCACGGAGCTTGACCAGCCATCCGTCGCTCCAGTTTTTGGTCCGCTTCGATTCCCAAATGATCGTGCCGCAGGGCTGCCCATGAGAGCCCACAACACGCTGGAGCGCATCCCCACCATGTTCGCCTTTGGGAACAGGATCAACCGTATCCCAAGGAAACTTCTCCCGTAACAACGCCTCTATTTCCAATTCCTGGACTTCTCCCTGAAGCTGCTGTGACCCCTGTTCGGCCTTTCGCTTCAGCTCCTCGATCTGCCTCTGCATCGAGGTGATGGTTTGCTCTTTCTCAAGGACTTTGAGCTTGAGCCCGTCTTCCGCTTCTTTCTTGGCTTGTTCCCTGGTCGCCGCCAATCCCTCTTGAACCCGTTTTTCAACGGTCAATTCGAGTTCACGCTTGGCATCGTCCAACTCGCGCTGCTTACGCAAGAGATCCGCTTGTGCTTTCTGCGCGTCGGCCAATTTGGCTTCTCGCTGCTTGATGACTTCCTGAAGATCGGTAACTTCTTGCGCTTTTTGATCGAGATCATTCTGTAAGGCGAGCTTGGCTTTTTTGGCTTCCTCGGCCGTAATCTT
>CABVRS010000089.1:0-7302 GCA_902500745.1 uncultured Nitrospira sp. | reverse complement strand
TTATATCCTGGAAATCATCAACGAATAGTCGCAAGAGGGGAAAAGATTCCTGTCGTTCCTGTTTTTGCACCCTGCTAGACTCTCGCACCGCGCTGAGTATAATGACATCAGTTTATGATTATGATCGGATTACTGATACTCCTCTTCGCTCTGTTGTCGCCGTTTCCCTCTCCCACGTCCACGTGGGCGGGAGCGAGTTATGAGGAGACCCTCAAGCAGTTGGCGGAAGCGATCACGGAACGGGCGACGAAAGCCAAGAAACACCGTCTTGCCTTTCTCGACTTTA
This sequence comes from uncultured Nitrospira sp., assembly GCA_902500745.1. GTDB lineage: Bacteria > Nitrospirota > Nitrospiria > Nitrospirales > Nitrospiraceae > Nitrospira_D. The sequence continues at coordinate 7,016 of CABVRS010000089.1, read as the reverse complement.
CCGATTCACACGGACAGCCCACGGCGATTGGACAGTTCCTTGCCGAAGAACTCGGAACTCAAATCATGGTGGCAGGGGAATTGACGGTGGTCGATCGAACGCTCACCTACTCGACGCTCAAGAAACTTCACGTCGAGCACATCGACTCGGACCATGCAAAAGCCGTCCGACGCGTGGCCAAAGCGATTCGCGCCGATGCGTTTGTCAGCGGCGTCTCGATCGAGACTCCGGACGGCCTACAGCTCACCACCAAGCTGATTAATTCTTCGAACGGCCAACCGATCGGCGCCGCGCGGACCACGTTACCGAAAACCGGCCCGTTGAATTCGTTCTTCAAAAAAGAGGAGTCTCCGCAGCCGATGGCCTCCATCGAAGGTCCGAACGAGCCTGCCCCTCCGATCGGTCTGGGGACTCATCGGAACGAGGACTACGAGTTAGTCCTCACGGCGATCGACAAACAAGACAACCGCGTGAAGGTGGACTTTACCATAGCCAATCATTCATCCCGTGATCTGAAACTCCTGTGCCACTTGCAAGACACGGTCTTGAAAGATGAGCATGGAACGGTCTGGCACCAGGGGGTCGAGGAGAATCGGGAAGGTCTGTGCACACGAGGCCTTGAGCTATCGCCTCACAGAAAACAGCGGGCCGTCCTCATCTTCACCGCTTCATCAAATCAATCGCCCTCTCAGTTCACCTTTCATTTTCACGAAAAATTACCAAGGCGAGATGCGTCCTTCACGATTGATGGGCTGATGCTCAGACCCTCACCCGGTCCTGCGGACACGACGCCTTAGAAAGCCACCGATGTCGAATACGTTGAAACAAGTGCTCACCATTGCCGGTTCGGACTCCGGCGGAGGTGCGGGTATTCAGGCCGACCTCAAGGCCATGTCCGCCAACGGTGTCTTCGCCATGTCCGCGATTACGGCCATCACGGCGCAAAACACCGAAGACGTGACGGATGTCTTTGAATTGCCTCCCGCCATCATCGCCTCGCAGATCGATGCCATCTTCGACGATTTCGACGTGGCTGCCGTCAAGACCGGAATGTTGTCATCCTCGGCCATCGTCGAAGTGGTCGTCCGCATGTTGACGCCTCAAACAGTCACCAACTTAGTCGTGGACCCGGTCATGATCTCCAAGAGCGGCCATCCTCTCTTGAAACCGGATGCTGTCGAGGCGGTTAAAACGACGCTGCTCCCTCTCGCCCTCATCGTGACACCGAACGTACATGAGGCGCAGCAACTGTCAGGGATTGAGATTCGATCGTTGGCCGATGCGCGTCGAGCCGCCAAGGTGATCCATCAATTCGGATGCAAGTACGTCCTCATCAAAGGCGGCCACCTGCTCAATGAACGCGCGACCGACTTACTGTACGACGGACGGTTTTTCAACGTCTTGAAGGGGGAGTTCATTGAGACACGCCATACGCACGGCACCGGCTGCACGTTCGCTTCCGCGCTGGCCGCGCATCTGGCTCGTGGACGGTCCGTTCTCGATTCCGCACAGGCGGCGAAGACATACGTCACGGAAGCAATCCGACATGGCCTCGCCATCGGCCACGGTCACGGTCCCACCGATCATTTTTATTTCTTGGAGCGCTAGAGGAACGGCCCGATGCGCGGACGCAGCTACTCACCGCTCACATTCTGCTTCACAGGATTCACCTGGCTCACCCTTGCGTCGATTCTTGGATTGGCGATTCTCATCGGGTTGGTTCGTGGCACTCCGCTGCCGTCATGGGTCCGAGCGCTCCATGTTCATGCGGTTCTGATCGGCGGGGTGACGCAGATTATTCTCGGTGGATTTCTTTTGCTCGTCTCTCCATCCTATTCCACAGACCGAAGAGAATCAGACTCTCATCCCATCACGTTCTGGGCGTTGAATGGCGGCCTGATCGGAATGCTCGTGGGATTGTGGTTGCATCAGAACCTAGTCGTGGGAGGCGCCGGCGTCGTGGTGATCGCCGGCTTTCTTTCAGTCATCCGAAGTCTCTGGATTCGTGCCCAACAGGCGTGGAATTCTGCAGTGAGCCATTCATGGTACTACGCGCTGGCTCTCTGCGGCCTTGTGAGCGGATCAGTCTGTGGAACACTCATGGCATGGGGAATCATTCCGGAACCCTACGGCTATGTACGGCTCACCCACATTCATCTGGTCATACTCGGCTTTATCGTGTTGGCGCTGATCGGCATCATGCATGACATTCTGCCGAGAGTCTTGGGCACCCCGCACGCAAATCCCAAGCTGGTACGGCTCACAACGATCTTGCTGCCGATCGGAGTGTGTTCCCTCATCGGTGGTTTTCTGAATTCAGCCGTTCCCGTTGAAATGGTGGCTGGTGTCATATTGCTCGCCAGCGTGGGACTCTTGACCGGCAACTTGTTTCGAACATGGCTGGCCTCAGCTCATACCGGGAGCGCAGCGTCAGACCATCTCTTGATTTCGACCTTCTTCCTCCTGTTCACCATCGTGCTCGGAATCCTTGTCGGAGCCAATCACTTATCGCGTCCGCCTGTGTTGCCTTACGGCACACTCCACCTGATTGCCTATACCCATATGGCATTTGTCGGCTTCATCATGAACGTGATCATGGGCACGTTTTCTTACCTGCTTCCCGTTTCGCTGGCAACCGCTCGCGTCACCAATCAGAAAAAACGCGGCATCTACCTCGATCAACTGACTTCCATGATGAACCGGTGGCGATCCGTACAGATCGCCACCCTCTCCCTCGGAACCATGGGGCTCGGCATCTTGGCGGCCCTCACCTGGAATGTGCCGATTAACTCTCTCACCATCCAAACCACCATGTGGATATGTCTCACTCTTCTCCTCACCAGTATTGTTCTCTTCGCGATCAAATTGTCTGCCATCGTGGCCAAACACCCAGAGCACCTTACTGCCCAACAGGCGCCTCCCGATGAACTGAAGCTGACGGCGTGATCGTACATTTCCTCTGCCTCTACACCTGACCAAGCAAACAGATTCTGATACAATCGCCCTGTGGAAGAACGATTCTCATTTCTCGATCCCCGTGGACATCGCGTCGCCTCCATCTTGACCAGGCCCAGCGGCGATACGGATATGGTTGCCGTGCTGTGTCACGGATTTCTTTCCTCAAAAACCAGCTCGACCAACAATGCCCTGACCCGAATATTGACGAGTCACGGTATCGCGACGTTTCGATTTGATTTCTTTGGGCAAGCGGAGAGCGAGGGGCCGTTCGATCAGATCACGATCACCTTGGCGGTTGAACAAGCCACCGCAGCGATCGACTTGATGCGGCAGAAGGGCTTTCGCCACATCGGCTTGATGGGCTCCAGCTTCGGCGGCCTCGTGTCGATTCTGACAGCCGCGCAACGGACAGATCTGGACTGCCTGGCGCTCAAATGCCCTGTGGTGGATTTTGCGGAGGAACTACGGTTGGAGTTCGGAGATGACGGCATCGCACAGTGGAAAGCCACCGACACAATTCCGGACATTCTTGGCGGCCCTGACCGAGTCAAATTACACTATGCCTTTTATGACGATTGTCTCATGCAGATTGCCTACAACCCGGCGCAATCAATTACGGCCCCCACTGTGATTGTGCAGGGCGACAAGGATGAACATGTCCCGCTCCATCAAAGTCGGCAACTTTATGAAGCGCTCCAGGTCAAGAAACACCTCGAAATGGTTCCGGGTGCCGACCATCAATTCACAAAAGGTGCGGACTTCACGCGCATGACCCGGGTCATTGCCGACTGGTTGATACAGCACCTGACCTCCATACAGCGCTAACCGACCATTCTAAAAGACCTCAAATCGGCTTCTGTATTGACTTTCCGGTACTTTGGCAGTGTTCGAAGTGGTTCACTCCAGAAATGCCTTTTGGTACAAAGCGACTGTCCCGTCCTGTCCTTGGACGTTCACTATCCGACAAAAACGTTGCGCAATGCGACGTTATGAGAACCGTCCGTGCGCCACGCTCGTTCCCGCTTCCTGGCATATCGGTTGCGTAGTACCGTGATCTCATGATCGAATTGCGCCACACGGGACAGGATTCTAATGGCTCATTCTAAAGACATCATTGCGGTCTCGTGCATGACACTCACGCTCGTGCTATGCACCAGCATCGTGAGGGCCGAGCCACTGAAGAGTGGCTCTCGCAGCTTGATCCATCGCCCTCAATTACAGAGCCCACCATCGGCTACACTCGATTTAACTGCGAACACTTCCCATTCAGATCAAAGCTCGCTCAACTCTTCACCACCGCGACCATCACTCCGTCACAAGCTGGTCAGGCGACCAACTGTCCCTCCGCTGGCAACTACCCAACCTAACGACGTTCTTCCCCCGAGCCTCCTTCAACTCGACGACACGTCATCGTTGATGAAGCAGTGACTGTAGGCGAAACCGCTCCCACTATAGACATTGGATCAGCACTCAGACTAACGCCCCCTGACTAGAAACTCTGGGAGCGTATGCTATTCCGTGGCCGACCGTGCGCAACGAAAACCTGTATAGCTATTGCGGGTGTCCGGCGGAAGCTTGAATCGCCCATAGGTGAGGAGATACTTGGGGAGGTCGGACCATGAGCCGCCACGCACCACTCTGAACTGGCCCTGCTCCGGCCCAGTCGGGTTTCGATCAGGTGAGCCCTCGTAATAGTCGATCGCGTACCAGTCCTGTACCCATTCATAGGCATTCCCAGCCATATGATGGAGCCCGAACGGACTCCTGCCCTGAGGATGTGATGCGACCGGCGCGAGGACAAGGTCATAACTAAACCTGTCGCCTAGCGCGAAGTTGGCACGCTGGTTCGTCGGGGCCTGATTGCCCCAGGGATAGGATCGGCCATCGGCGCCGCGTGCGGACTTTTCCCATTCGGCTTCCGTCGGCAGTCGCTTTCCTTTCCACCGGCAATAGGCCTCAGCATCCTGCCAGCTCACGCCGATGACTGGCCGATCACCGTGACGAGCAAGTGCCACGGTCTCCCATTGCCAAGGAGGTGGTTGCTGCCCTGTACGAAGGAACTCTGCATACTGTGCCGTCGTGACTTCATATTGATCGATGGCAAAGGCATCGAGCCAGACGCGATGCGCAGGTCGCTCATCTTCCAGCGCATGCATCCCATCAAGCCCCATGATGAATTCTCCAGCAGAGATCTCGACCATCGGCGTGTCAGTCACCCCTAACTCGGCACTCTTAGATTTTCTCAAGCGTTCGAGCTGAGCAACCGCATAGAGGGCGTCACAGAAAAGGCAGAATACAAGGAGGAGCGGTATGAACGATGCCTTCCAGAAATAGATCCTCCCACTAGCCATGCTCAACCATCCGATCTATGCATCAGACGCGATGTACGGCCCAACTGATCGTATTGAGAGAGCCCAGATCGGTTGCGACCATCCATCAGGCTCACTCTGATCTTATCGATGGCGGATGCTGAATTTCTTCGAGCATGAATTGTTTCGGAAGCAGGACGGGCAGAATGATCCCGATGGGGTCGCCGCGCTTGATGGTAGTGGGTTTCTGCAGCTGCAGAAGAAAATTGGCGGTGAACGCTTCGTAGTCAGGCAACCACGCATACTGATTCGGTGTGCGTTTATACTCCTGCGTCTTGATGCCTTCCCACACCGTAAACGTTCGGTCCGGGTGATGATAAAAGTGGTTCGGGATATCCTTCATCATCAAGCCGACATGCTTCGGATAGTACAACCTGACTCCGCAACAGAGCTTGGGATAGCCGCTGTTGAGAATCACATCGACGTACATCCCGGAGAATGTCTTGTACCCAAGCAGTCGCTCTTCCGGCAGGATCGGAGGCGATTGCCACCGGATCCCCTCGGCAGTACGGCGCAATTTGATATCGGCCGGACAGCGAATAAGCCACCCATAATTCCCGACAGTGCGCACTGGACCACAGTCATCCGGGACTACCTTGTACCCGCCGGCGGCGAGTGCCCGCTGTTCATCCAACGTCATGTTGCCTAACATCGGCCGATGGGGATGAAAGTCGAGCTTGAGTCGTTCCGGTGGAAACGCGGTCGAGTATTCCCGTTCCCAGTAGATCACGATCTTGTCGCTCTCTTCATCAGAGGGGACCGATTCGGTAGTTTCGTCTTCCACGATGGTGACAGTAATCGAAGTGGATGGGCTCGCACAAGAGGCTAGGAGTGGACTCACGGGGCTACCTGCACGCCGTGCACGATCCGCGTTTTGCTTGTCGTCATACCAAAAACACGTATAGTGATAGGGGTTGTAACAAGGAGGCTGAACACAATGCCGAAGATCGATGAACTCTTTCGCATGATGCTCGAACATGGGGCCTCGGATCTTCATTTGATTGCAGGGCAAGTCCCCACATTTCGCATCAATGGTGAACTGGAACGCCTACCCGGCACCGCCGTACTCGAGAACCAAGGCCTTCATGATCTGCTCTACGAAATCACCCCGAGCCCGAAGAAGGATGTGTTCGAATCAACGGGCGACGTGGACTTCGGCTATGAAATTCCTGGGGTCGCCAGATTTCGCTCTAATTTTTTCAACCACAAGCATGGCATCGGTGCGGTATTTCGAAAAATTCCCACCACCATCGTCTCTGCTGAAGAGCTGGGTTTACCATCGGTCCTGACACGCGCAGCAATGCTGCGGAAAGGACTGGTCCTGGTCACGGGGCCCACCGGCAGTGGAAAATCCACCACGCTGGCGGCGATGGTCGACTACGCGAATCGCAACCGGAAAGATCACATTCTGACCGTCGAAGATCCGATCGAGTTCGTCCATCAGAGCAAGAGCTGCATCGTCAACCACCGGGAGATCGGTCTCCACACCGTCACGTTCGGCTCGGCCCTGCGGGGCGCCCTCCGTGAGGACCCGGATATTATCCTCGTCGGCGAGATGCGAGATCTTGAGACCATCGCGTTGGCGGTGGAGGCAGCGGCAACCGGGCATTTGGTGTTCGGCACGCTGCACACGGAAAATGCCGCCAAGACGGTCGACCGCATCATCGAAGTCTTCCCGTCCTCGGAGCA
>CABVRS010000088.1:4514-9510 GCA_902500745.1 uncultured Nitrospira sp. | reverse complement strand
TCGAGAGCCCGATCAAGTTCGCGCATCATGCGGCGGAGCCCGAAGAGCGACGTGATGGATTCACCGTCGACACGGAGCAATTCTCCCAGGTTACAAAACAATGCAAAGTGGGCCTCAGCGCTTCCTTCATCGGAGGCAACTGCCTGCTCGCCTAGCAGCTGCCCTTGCTGAAAGTGAGCGAGGCGCTTGTCTCGATCATCGGCCAACCTCCCTTGATTGCATTGTGCGAGGGCCTGGTTGGCGAGCGAGGGGCCGGCCTCCACCGCTCGCGACGGCATCGGCATCAAGAGCATGCTGCCTGCCGTGATCATAACCCCTATGAAGAACGTGATCTGCATTGCATCCAGCCGTCGCGGTTGATCTTACAAGAAAGCGGCTGATGAGACAGCAAACTTAGTGCCAACTTGGTGATATGAAGAAGCCGTCGTAACCAATTGATAAACGACGCTCTCCCCTCGACAACCTCTGCAGATCAATCCTCACTGCCGCCCAATGAACACGTTGGTTCAAACCTGTGAACGGCGCGGTACATATATGCTGTTCTGAGTAGGTGCCGTCGTCGATGCCGCGGTTCGGTTGACGATCGATCAGGCATTGGCTTGGTCAGCAGAACCAACCATCCCCAAAATGTTGAATCCTCCATCGACATAAATCACCTCGCCGGTAATACCACGTCCCAGGGAACTCACCAAGAACAACGCCGTATCGCCAACTTCACCCTGTTCCGTGGCGCGACGAAGCGGGGCCGCCTCTTTGTGGAGATCCACCATTTTGGTAATGCCCGACACCCCACGTGCCGCCAAGGTCTTGATCGGTCCGGCTGAAATCGCGTTCACACGAATATTCAGGGGGCCGAGATCGTACGCCAGATACCGCACGGTCGATTCAAGCGCCGCTTTGGCCACCCCCATCACATTGTAATGTGGAACGACGCGTTCGCTGCCAAGATATGTCAGCGTCACTACGGAACCTCCTGCGGTCATCAGCGGTAATGCTGCTTTCGTGACGGCCACCAGGGAGTAGGCGCTGATGTCGAGTGCCATCGCAAAGCCCTGTCGCGTGGTATTTACAAATTGACCGGAGAGTTCCTCGCGTGGAGCGAAGGCCAACGAATGGACCAGAAAGTCGATCTGCCCGAAATCTTTCTTCACCTGCTGCATCAGAGATGCAATCTCTTCGTCATGACTCACGTCGCACGGGAATGCTTTGGCGCCCGGTAGTGTTGCAGCGAGCTCTTCCACATTTTGCTTCAGTCGCTCGTTCTGGTAGTTGAAAAAGAGTTGTGCGCCCTGGCCTGCCACTGATTGCGCAATAGCCCACGCGATACTGTGCTTGTTCGCCACGCCGATGATGAGTCCCTTTTTCCCCTGTAACAACATGGACACTGCTCTCCTTGGTTAAAAGATCGTGTCGCTCATTCCGCGACGCGTTGCCTATCTTTCATCTCTCTCATGACGCATAGGATATATGGGATGGCACGAGACCGACGATCAATATGAAGCGGTTATCATCAAAACACTGTCTGAACGTCTGGGCACCGAAGATAGCACGATTGGACCCCGGTGTGCACCGATCCGATGATGATGAACCGGCGTAGTCCCTGAGGCAGTTTAGTAAAGGTTCACACTATTTTGCCACAGAATCCTGCATGATAAATCCTTCGCTGCTTCATGAGAGCCATTTTATAACGTATTGATTCTATGCACATACTCACGCGTGATCGTGAACTATGTGAAACGGCACCAAGCTTGCTCTATACGCTGATACGTACCGAATAGTCGGTACACATTTTCTAACTTCATGGAGGATTTAGTTATGAAGACCATGTTGATGGCAGTGATGGCAGTGGCAGTGGCAGTGACCTTCAGCGCGCCTTCTTTCGCCGGCGAGAAGAAGGAAGAGAAGAAGGGCGGTCATGTGGTGATGGCTGAAGAGAAGAAAGAGAAGAAGGGTGGCCACATGGACACCTATGGCGAGAAGAAGGAAGAGAAGAAGGGCGGCCATGCCGACACCTTCGGCGAGAAGAAGGACAAGGGCGGAAAGTAAGACCTCGTCTCCTTTCGGAATATACACGGGCAAGGGGCACTTCCTCACGGAGGTGCCCCTTTCTTATTTCACAAGGTTATGGACAGCATGTTTTCGCCGATCTGGCTCACGACCGACACGTCTTCTTTCAGCGGCTAACCCCGACCTTTCACATTCTGGATATAGACGGCCTGTAAGCCGATAATCGTTTTCCCATCACGAATGGTGCCGTCCTGAATTCTTTCGATTGCTTGGTCTAACGGCATTTCGACGATCTCCAACACTTCATCTCGATCCAGCTGTTGCTTCCCTTTGGTCAACCCGATGGCTTTGTAGACATGGATCACTTCATCCGCAAAGCCTGGCGCCGTGAAAATGCTGGAGAGCAATTCAAACGATGACGCGCGATAACCGACCTCTTCTTCCAGTTCTCTTGCGGCGCAGTTCAAGGGATCTTCACCACGATCCAGTTTGCCGGCTGGAATTTCGTAGATGAAGCCCCCGGCCGCGTGCCGGAACTGTCGAATGAGGACGACGGTGCCATCATCCTTCAGCGGAACAACCGCGGACGCTCCGGGATGGCGGATGGTTTCGAGATCCACCGTGAAACCATTCGGTAACTGCACGGTATCCACGTTCAGCGTGACGACCTTCCCAGTATAAATATTGCGAACCATGCGTGATGCTCCTCCGCTACGAGTGATCGCCGTCCCCTGTTCGGAGAACGGCTGATAGGGTCTATCTCGCTTACGTCGAGGGTCGTTTATAGAATGGAGGTTTCGCGATCGTGGCCGGGACCAGCTTCCCTCGGATATCGATCATGATGCCGGTTTCTGGTGTCGCATATGGTGAACGTACATAGCCCAAGCCGATCCCCTTTTGGAGCAGTGGGGACAGATTGCCGCTGGTGACTTCTCCAATCGGTTCGGACGATGAGGACAGAATCTTGAACCCATGACGAGGCACGCCTTTTTCAGACAATTCGAAAGCAATGAATCGGCGAGACACACCCGCTTCTTTCTGCGGCAGCAGCGCAGACTTTCCGATGAAGTCGCCCTTCTCAAATCGTACTACCCACTCCGCGCCTGCTTCGAGTGGTGTGGTGTGTTCGTCGATATCGTTCCCATAGAGGAGATACCCCATCTCGAGACGAAGCAGGTCCCGTGCGCCGAGCCCAGCAGGTTTGAGTCCGAAGGTCTTCCCTGCGCCCAGCACGGCATCCCAGACCACAGAGGCGTCTCCGTAGACATAGAACTCGTAGCCGAATTCTCCGGTATAGCCGGTGCGTGCAACAAGACATTCCACACCACTGACTCGAACCATCGTGGACTGTCGCAGTTTGAGCGGCACCAGCGCGGCCAATCCTAGTGATTCCACGATCGAGCGTGTCGCAGGCCCCTGCAACGCGATTTGGGCAATCTCCCTCGATCGATCTTCGATACGACAATCAGGAAGCCCCTGCCCGTACTCGATGAGCCAGGCGAGAATCTTGGCTCGATTGGATGCGTTGACACACAGTAGAAATTCACCCGGTTGCGCAAGCCGATAGACAAAGATATCGTCCAGGATCCCGCCCTGCGAGTTGCAGACCATCGAATAGTGCGCCTGCATGGGCTTCAGTCCGGCGAGATCATTCGTCGTCATACGTTGGAGGAACGATTCCGCCCCGGTGCCGCTGACGATCAGTCGCCCCATATGGCTGACATCGAAGAGTCCGGCCTTGGTGCGAACGGTCTGATACTCGTCTACCACCCCGCTGTATTGGATGGGCATTTCCCATCCCGCAAAATCGACGAGCTTGGCTCGGGCGGCACGATGTTGGGCGATGAGAGGAGTCTGTTGCACGCTCTCGCTACTTGACCCCGAGCAATTCAACATCGAAAATTAGTGTTGCGTTGGGTGGAATGACTCCACCGGCACCGCGTGAGCCGTAGCCCAGATCGGACGGGATCGTCAGCTTTCGCTTTCCACCCACTTTCATCCCTTGCACGCCTTCGTCCCAGCCTTTAATGACGCGTCCACCGCCAAGGGGAAATGCGAATGGTTGTCCGCGGTCGACGGAGCTATCAAACTTCTTGCCGTTCTCCAACCAGCCGGTGTAGTGCACGGTGGTTGTTTTCCCAGCGACTGCCACTTCGCCGGTACCGAGGACCTGATCGACATATTTAAGCCCCGATGAGGTGGTGATTTCTTGACCGGCTGAATTGTTCTCAGTTGCTGCCATGGTACCTTCTCCTCCCAGGATCAGTGTGAACGATATAAGGGCACAGGTTGTTGCCAGATGCAGATAGGTCATGGGTATCTCCTTCCGATTCCTCTATGGCACGGGAGCGCAAGCTTGGTCAACTGCGGTTCGATGATGCCGGGCGTTCAGCAAAAATGGCCATGCTGGCCGTGTAGCCATGCAGAAAGTTTCGATGGCCAATTGGGCCGATTTCCCCTTGCGCAAAGAATCCCGCCACGGGGATTGAACCCAGTTCTGCTGCGACTGTCGCAGCATCGTGGTTCGGCCGTCCAAAGAGACCCTGGCCGCGACCGCAGCAACTGAACATCAGCGCGCCAAGCGGGGGGGATGGACGACTGGATCGGTCTGCGGCGAGGAGGGAACTCAGATCGTCGCTGGCTGACTCAGCGTCTCGGAGATGAAACTGGACCGTCTGACCTTCTTGAACGACTTCTCCTACTGCGACGGCACCCGAGGTGCGATCGGCACCGAGCAAATTCCGAATGAGAAAATCTCCCCGCTCAAACCGATTCCGATGTTCATCGATGACAATGCCGAGATGAAGGGCCTGCTGGCGGTCTTCTTCCGACAAGGCCTCGAACACCGTCTGCAGCTGTTCCAGCGCGGGGACTCCGCCTAATTCATGAATGAGATTGCGCTCGGCTTTGGTCACGACAAACCGCTCCCCGATCAGGCGGCAGCCTTGCGAGATGACGGGGCGAATTTCCACCGCCCCCGATAGGCGCA
>CABVRS010000088.1:0-4414 GCA_902500745.1 uncultured Nitrospira sp. | reverse complement strand
AGGCGGCAGCCTTGCGAGATGACGGGGCGAATTTCCACCGCCCCCGATAGGCGCACCCCGACCATCCCATCATCGAACACCTCTCCGTCGAGAATCAGCCGATTCGCCCCGGCTTCCTGCCCACCCCCAGCCAATCCGCCGAGAGCTTGTGCGCGGGGATATCGCTCTTCCAACAGTCCAAGGATCTCCTGTACTGGCGTGGTAAATGGATCGGCCAGCACAAGAAAGGTCGCATCGCCTGCCCCCGGCTCCGGCCATCCAGCGAGGTGAAACTGGTCTTGCGTAGGAGAAAAGGATGATCGGACTGGGTGGAGATCGACGCCAGGAAGCGTCGCGGCCCATACGGTGATGGCCGGTGCGGCTTCTAATTCTTCGACCCCAGAGATGATACCTTCTCCACTACAGCCGATCAGACAGTGTGGTTCCAACGCAGCCGTGAGCACATCGGTCACGTGCTGGGCCAGGGCAGCATGGTGTGAGGAGAAAAATGCGCAGGCCAGATCGATGGGAGTCCCATTCAGCTGCGTCCGAATTTCCTCCACGACGTCCTGTGCCGCAGTCTCCGTCTCAAGTTCTTTTGACAGGGCTACGGCAAAACGCACGTCGAAACCTCGTTGTTCAGTAATCGAACGATATGCCGGGCCGTCACTGGATCACACACCGGGATCCATCCGTTGGGCTCGGACCTGGGCGAGTTTCTTGTAGTAGCGCCAGAGGTAGGAGTGATAATCGTCTACCTGGGCGAGGAGATAGTGGAGTTCCGTGGGGTCTTCGGTTTCGAGGGCCTGGGTCATTCTGGTTTTGAGGAATTCGGCGAAGGCCTCGGTCTTTTGCACCGCCGTCAGCAGTTGCAACCCACCGCCGATTTGGTAGTCACCCATTGACCTCGCCTCCCCTGTTCAGGAATGACTCGGAAGGATAGCGAGACCAGCCCGGAAATAGCAAGAGTATGCTACTCACTGGAGGTAATACCGGCGCGGGAAGGGAAGGATTTATGTAGTCATCGGGAACGGGACAGCGAGATTCGACTTGTTACGACAGTCTATCGGTTAGTTCCGACCTGAGTCAGTGACCAGCGCTTTCAAACGGCTTAGGTCTATCGCCTCTCCTCGATGGCCGTCTCGTCCAATCACCGTCGTCGCGGTCGTCAGCGCGTTCAGGACCGCCTCCTCGACTGTTTCGACGGTGGCTGTGAACAGCGGATTGAGATAGGTGTCAGCCAGGTGCGTCATGGGAAAGGTCGGCTCTTTGGGGTAGTGCGGGATGATGTTGGCGGTCGAAAAGGCAAGCATGAAGTCGCCGCTGCCATGGCGGGCGGTGGATCCGGTGCGGGCTAGTCCCAGTGCTGCCCGCTTCGCAAGTCTGGCCAACTGGCGGCCATCAAGCGGTGCGTCGGTGGCGATGATGACGATGATCGACCCCTCGCTCTGACCTGGAGATAGCACTTCCGAAACTTGCGGTGGTGGTTCGTACAACTTGCCCACGGGCAGGCCGCCTATTACCAGCTCCGGCTTTCGGCCATGGTTCGCATTGACGAGGACTCCGACCGTATAGCCGCCTTCTTTCTCTGGCAACTTCCTTGATGACGTCCCAATGCCCCCCTTGAATCCATAGGACACCATACCCGTCCCTGCACCTACGGTGCCCTCTTGCACTGAGCCGCTGTTTGCAGCATCGAGCGCGGCCATCACGTCTTGCTCTGAGACGTGCCGACCTTGACTGTCGTTCAAGCGGCTGTCGTCACACTCGGCCACGACGGGGGTGAGGGTGTCGTCGGAGATCCCGATCTCCGGATACTGTTTGATCATCCAGCTCATGACGCCGTTGGCCACGCGAGGGACGTTCAGCGTATTCGTGAGTGCAATAGGGTATTCAAGAAATCCGGATTCGGCCACCCACGCGAGACCGGTCATTTCTCCCGTGCCGTTCAGGACAAAGGCTCCGGCCGGAACCTTTTTGTGCCACACATCGTCTCGTGGTACGATGACGGTGACGCCGGTACGAACTGGCCCTTGGCCAGGCTTCAACGCCCCCTCACCTTGAATAAGCGTCGTATGGCCGACTTTGACCCCTTCGACGTCGGTAATGGCGTTCAGTGGACCTGGCGGATAGTGCCCGATCACAACGCCTAAATCTCTGACCCGTTTCCGACCCTGTTCCGGTTCAGCCGCCTCGGCCGAAGCACAACCGGACAGCCAGATGACCACGCACGCAAGGGCCAGTAGCCCAGCCTCTCTTGGCCTGGTCCCCGTCTTACAAGGCATGGATCTACACGTCATGTGTGCTGCCGTGATGGGGAATCCGCACATCGATTCGCGGATGTTCCGTCTGGATAGCAGCTCCCAATGAGAGGGCCTGTTTCTCTTCACCATGGACGATGAAAATCGTGCTTGGTAAGGGATCGATCGCTCGCACGTAGGCCAACAGATCGTCGCGGTCGGCATGAGCTGACATACCGTTGAACTTGACGACTTGCGCGCGTCTTTGGGTGGGCACTCCGAAGATTGGAACGACATCCCAGCCTTCGACCAGCTTCCGCCCCAGCGTATGTTCGGCTTGAAAGCCGACGATCACGATGACGTTGGCCTCGTCCTGAATGGCATGCTTGAGGTGGTGCAGAATGCGGCCCCCTTCACACATGCCCGAGGATGAAATGATGACACAGGGCCCGCGCATCGTATTGATCCGTTTACTCTCTTCGGGAGAGGAGACAAAATGAATGTAACGAGAGGCAAAAACATCTCCCGCATCGGAAAAAGTCTTGAAGGTCTCTTCGTCGTAACATTCAGGATGTCGTTTAAACACCTCTGTCGCCTTCCCGGCGAGTGGTGAATCGATATAGATCGGTACCGGGTCCACACGACCCTCTCCGACGAGCTCTTTGATACGCATGACCAATTCCTGCGTGCGTCCCACGGCAAACGCAGGGACGATAATTTTGCTCTTGTGTCTGCGAGCATGCTGGAGGAGATCTTGCGCTTTCTTTTTCATCTCCTCACCGAGCTGCTCATGCAGTCGGTCGCCGTAGGTGGATTCCAGAATGAGGACATCGCAAGGAGGCGGAGGTTCAGGATCGCGAAGGATCGGCATGTGCGCACGACCGAGATCTCCACTAAACAGCACGGTCGTCGTGTTGCCGCGCGCGCTGTACTTCACGCGGACCGCAGCCGATCCTAAGATATGTCCGGCATCATGAAACGAGGCCGTGAGACGTGGCGCGATTTTGATTTGATCTCCGTACCGCTCGCCTTCAAAGCGCTTCAGAATCTTCCGGACATCATCGCTGTCGTAGAATGGACGAATGCAGGTTCGTCCTCGTCTACTTTCTTGCTTATTGACGTAACGGCAGTCGTATTCCTGCACCCTCGCGGAGTCCTCCAGCATGATTCCTGCGAGGTCCGCTGAGGCCCTGGTCAGATGAACTTTTCCAGAGAAGCCCTGTTTCGGCAGTACCGGCAGGGCACCCGAGTGATCGATGTGGGCATGTGACAGCAACACCGCCCCAATCGACTTCGGGGGAAACCCCAAGTCTCGATTCTTCCGGACGGCTTCGTCCCGACGTCCCTGAAACATCCCACAATCGAGAAGAAGCCGGAATCCCGGCACTTCCAGAAGATGTCGACTCCCTGTGACGGAACGTGCCGCACCGTAAAAGGAAAGGTTCATGGGGTTCTGACTCCATAGTGGTGAACGATCAGGTCCCAGGCCTCCTGCGCGGTCTCGGCATAGTGAAACAGTCCAAGATCTGCCGCAGAGATCAGGCCGTTGTCGACGAGTGACTGCCAATTGATCAGCTGTTCCCAAAACTGACGCCCGACCATCACGACCACCACACTCTCGGTCTTTCCCGTCTGCAGTAACGTCAACGTTTCAAACAGCTCATCCAGTGTGCCGAAGCCCCCTGGAAACGCCACGAGTGCTTTCGCGCGAATGAGAAAGTGCATTTTCCTGATTGCGAAATAGCGGAACTGAAAACTGAGGCTTGGGGTGATATATGGATTAGGATGTTGTTCATGCGGCAAGGTGATGTTCAGCCCGATGGATTTGGCCTGTACGTCGGCTGCCCCTCGATTTGCAGCCTCCATAATCCCAGGTCCGCCTCCCGTGACAATCACATAGTCGCAATGCCCATTGATTTGACAACTCGATGAAACGAGACGGCTGAATTCGCGTGCCACGTCATAATATTTGGCAAGTGACAACTGCCGACGGGCGATCGCCACTCTCTGTTGCAGGCCAAGATCGTCAGGGGCTTCGGCAGCCTCCTTTTCTGCCAACGAGAGTGTTTGTCTTGCGGCGGACGGCTCGTGAAGCCTGGCGCTGCCGAAGACGACGATGGTTGACTGAATTCCTTCTTCGCGCTGTATCAGCTCCGGCTTGAGCAACTCGAGTCCAATTCGAATGGGACGTAACT
>CABVRS010000087.1 GCA_902500745.1 uncultured Nitrospira sp. | reverse complement strand
TTCATCGGAATAATCGTGGTCGACACTTCATTCGGTAACAAGAGCGTGACCATCGCCTGATTGTGCTCGCCTGGTTGAATCAATGCGAACAACGGGACCGGCTGAGGAATTGCCCCTGGCGGCATCGACAACATCGCCGGAAAATCGAGTAGGGGTGAAAGCGTTCCTTGAGTGGCAAGCCTAAGGCGAAATGCCATCAGGACGTCTCGAAGCCGTATGGACTTTTCTTCGTCTGACAACTCCTCAGTCGGCGCAATGCCAATTTCCCACAGGGGTTTCGTCACGGTGACAGAGAAACTCAGTCCAACTTTTTTTGCATCGGCCGTCACATCGATCAGAAACCCTGAGTCGATCGCTTGCTGTCGAGAGACCTTCTGATTCTCAGGAGTTACGGCAGCAATTGAGATCTCGTCCAATGGCAGAGACACAGGGCTCTCTGGCTCCGAATCAGTCGGCGGAGGCTGGATGCTTGGTGCCTCTGACTCATCCTGGAAATTCGGCATCACCCCGATCAAACCTTCGTACACCCTCTTGGCGGATTCTGACCAGGTCGGATTGCATGGACGACCGGCAAACGCCGCATCAGCTGCTTTTCGTTCGTCATGTGTGAGCAGTCTGGGATTTGGTTTTATATCCATGCCTAACAGATAAGGTGGGAGAACAGGAAGTCAAGGGTAAGGATAGGCTAATCCGGAAGCCGTTGCCCCTTCGTTTCCGGAGCAAATAAAAGCACAATAAGTCCGAGCAGATAGACTAACGCAACCGTACTGGCTGCACGTCCGAACGTGCCGAGTGTCGTGACTAGCCAGCCGGTCAGGAGAGGGGAGGCTGATGCCAAGACACGTCCCGCGTTGAAACAGAATCCAGCTCCGGTTGCCCGTAATCGTGTGGGGTACAGCTCCGGAAGATAGATCGGAAATCCACTGAAGATTCCGTTATTAAAAAACCCGAGAATCGGCAGAAGCATCAAGACACCACTATAACTCGAGGGCGTCAAGTAGGTGACCGGCAACATGATGAAACTCCCAAGGCACATGAAGGCAAATACCGGTCGTCTGCCGAACCGGTCTGCGAGGGGGCCGAACCCGAGATAGCCAAAGATCGCCCCGGCATTCAGAGCCATGATGGCATAGCTGACATACCGGGTGAGTATCGCTGGGTCCTGTCCTTTCAAATCAGGCAATTCGCGAATCAGCGTCGGTGCCCAATTTGTCGAACCCCAAAGGCCGAACACGGCGACAAAGGCCAGAGCTGAGCCGACCAACGTTGAGCGTCGTAATTCACCATGAAAGATGGCAGTCAGTGGGATAGCTTGTTGCTCATGCGCATGGGTCCATCGGTCCGGCTCTTTGACCCACCAGCGAACGAGCAGGGCGACGAACGCGGGAACGATTCCGATGACAAACAACCCTCTCCAACCATAGGTGTCTTTCAATGTCAGATTCATCGTTGCAGCAAGAAAGAACCCCACGGCCCAGGCCGACTGGAGAATCCCTGCTGCCTTGGCCCGTTTTTCCTCTGGCCACGTTTCCGCGACGATTGCCGCCCCAGCCGCCCATTCACCTCCGATGCCAAGCGCGGTCAAGAAACGAGACAGCGCCAGGTGCCACCAAGTTTCCGCCAATGCGGCTGACCCGGTGAAGACCGCATAGATGATGATCGTCGCAATCAGAACTTTGGTGCGTCCGAATCGATCAGCCAGAATACCGAATGTGATGCCACCAACGGCCCAGCCGATGAGGAAGATAGAAAAGATAATCCCGCCGTACCAACCGATCTGTTCGGTAGTCGGCGGTCCGGTTCCCGTGTGCAGCAGATCGTGCAACGCCGGATGCAACACAATGGCATAAATCGTTGCATCCATGGCATCGAAGACCCAACCAAGCCAGGCGACGAAAAGTACCAACCATTGGTACCTGGTGACCCCAGTGCGCCATGATGAACTATGCATATTGCCAACCTGTCACTCGCTGATTGCTGATCACTACTTCAATGGCGTGGACTCCAGCGTCCGCAAGGTACGGAGGATCGCGGCCACAGTCAAGGTGAAGCGCCCGAACCTCCATGCTATAGTCCTTGCGTGGCACGAATGACTTACTATCAGGTCCTCGGCGTCTCCCGTGAAGCCTCCGACGAAGACATCAAGAAGGCGTATCGAAAGCTTGTCTTTGAGCACCATCCCGACCGAAACCCGCACAAGACGGACGCGGACGAACGGATCAGAGAAATCAATGCTGCCTATGAAATCATCGGTGATCCGGAAAAGCGCAAGAGTTACGATCGCCTGTCCTGGGGAGATGAGCCACGTGCGACGGCGATTGATCCGGAAGTTATTATCAGTGAGATCGAGCAGAAGCTGTTCGATGAGGGACGAAAAGAAGTATTTGCGATCTTGATGCAGAATATCATGCGAGTGAAGGCTGAATTGGAGGTCATTCGTGCGAGAACGATTCAAACACAGGGCTATGATTCATTCCTGGAACCGGTGGTCCAAGCACGCGCGTCCGAAATCATGGATGACTTGGTGACGGAAGAGATGAATGGGCGGATGCAACGCTTGGTCGAGGTAGCCGCTGAAATGCTCGTTTCACAAGGAGTCGCCAAGGGTGCTGATGAACGAGCAATGCGTGCGTTACGCGCTCGCCTCAAAGAACGTTTCCTCAAAGGACGTGTATTCGGCGTCGCATCGGCCCTCGAACTCTTTTATGAACGGCGTTAGGCTAGGGAAAGCGGGCCGCACACGAATCGACCTCCTCGCATCACCCCAAGGATCTTGTCTCGATCTCGCAGTACGTCGATTCGTTGAAGCGGGTTGCCTTGCAGGACGACAAGGTCTGCTTCCTTTCCTCTGGTCAGAGTTCCGACCGAATCGTGAATCCCGATCAATCGAGCGGCTGCGGCGGTCGAGGCAACAATGGCTTCCATCGGCGTCATACCAAGTGCGACCATACGCTCAAGTTCTTGCGCGTTCTCTCCATGATGGTTGAAGGGTGTGCCGGCGTCGGTCCCCATTGCGATCGAGATACCCCCCTGATGCGCAGACTTGAAGCTGTTCTTGTGGCGCTTTGTCATGGCCTTGGCTTTCTCCAGCGCACTTTCCGGAATGCCGCAACTAGGCCGACAGGCCGCGGTGGTCGCCAAGGCCGAAAGAGTAGGGACCATGTAGACGCCATACCGCTTCATGAGTGTACCCGCGTCCTCATCCAACAACGTCGCATGTTCGATTGACCGGACACCGGCAAGAATCGCATTTCTCATACCGGACGCGCCATGCGCATGAGCTGCGACCTTTCTCTCGGCTTGGCGTGCGGCATCGACGGCCGCCGACAACTCCTCCATGGTCATTTGTGCCGTATCCGGAGATGTATTGGGCGTTAAGACTCCTCCCGAGGCAATGACTTTAATGACTCCGGCGCCGGCCGCAATCTGTTCCCTGACTGCTTGCCGAACCTGCTCAGTCCCTTCCACTTCTTGACCGATAAAACGCGCATGCCCACCGATCATGCAGATGGCCAGACCTGCACCGACGATGCGCGGGCCCGGCAAGAGACCTGAATCAATGGCCTGTTGTAGTGCAAAGATCGAATGATCGCGTGCGCCCACGTCTCGTACCGTCGTAAAGCCTGCATCCAACGTGGCCTTCGCATGACTGGCTGATTTCAGCAATGTCAGCGACGGATGCTCTGATTCCAATGTACCGACAACATCCGCTTCGCCTCCCAAACACAGATGGACGTGACAGTCGATGAGTCCGGGGAGAATCGTAAGACCTCGCCCGTTGACGCGCCTGGCCCCTTTTGGAATCGTCAGGGTCCTGCTTGGACCCACCGCCGAGATTTTGGAACCCCGCACCAGCACAGTGGCCCGCTCATGCACGGTTCCGGTTCCATCGATCAGGCGCACGTGATGAATCGCTATCGTCACAAGTCACCGTCCTACGCTATAGGTATGCGCTGCGGCCTGCAAAGCAATCCCAGGAGTCGACACCCACCCATGTTGGATACCGATCTCTTCCAGTGCATTCAGCAGCGTGAGCACGTTGGCTTCCGTGGCCGATTCTCCCATGAGTCCGATCCGCCATACCTTGCCTTTGAGATGCCCCAGACCTCCACCGATCTCAATTCCGAACCGTTCAAGTAATTGGGATCGGACGGTACCCTCATCGATCGATGCCGGAACGGTCACACACAGCAATGTGGGGAGTCGATAGTCGGGGGGAGGGACCGGAGTGAAACCAAGCGCCATGAGCCCTGCTAGTAGTGCGCGGCTGTTTAATTGATGCCGCGCAAAGCGGGCGGGAAGCCCTTCTTCCTCGATCAGCCGCAACGCTTCGCGAAGTGCGTACAGCATCGAAATCGGCGCCGTATGATGGTAGGCCCGATTGTGCTCCGTCCAATAACCTGCGATCAGAGACAGATCCAAATACCAACTTTGGCAAGGGGTTCGACGATTCTTAACCACGGAGAGTGCTCGTTCATTCAGAGTCAGGGGAGCCAAGCCGGGCGGACAACTCAGACATTTTTGTGTGGCGCTGTAACAAACGTCGATACCCCATTGATCAACTTGGACAGGAATCCCTCCCAGGGATGTCACTGCATCGACGATCAGTAGGGTATTGTGAGCCCGACATATCCCACTGATCGGTTCGATCGGTTGCCATGCGCCTGTGGAGGTTTCGGCATGGACCAGTGCCACGGCCTTCACCGGACCCGACTGCCGCAGCCTCTCTGCCACCATGTCCGGTTCAATAATCTGCCCCCACGGCACCTCGATCCGAATGGCCTTCCCCCCACAACGCTCGACAACCGTCGCAAGTCGAGTGCCGAAGACACCGTTGACACCCACAATCACCGCATCACCTGGTTCTACGAGGTTGACCACAGCAGCCTCCATACCAGCGGATCCGGTTCCGGAGACGGCAATCGCAAAACGGTTCGTGGTCGCAAAGAGGTGGCGCAAGCCGGTCTGAATCTCGTTCATCACATGTAAGAATGCCGGGTCCAAATGCCCAACAAGCGACGTCGACATGGCCTGCAGTACACGAGCGTGGACCGTACTAGGTCCTGGCCCCAACAGCAGTCGTCGCGGCGCATGAAAATCGTCCATCACAGAAAGGCTCCTTAAATGTCGCGCGGTTAGTATAGCCAACTTCATCGGGCAAGGCTATGTGAGAAATGCTCACCTGGACTACGCCGTAGCTACTTCGAGGGGATTCGGCAGCCCACCATCCCATGATATAGTCTGCCTCCCATGAGCGACCAAGCACTATCGATTGAACAATTACCAAGCCTCCCACAGGTCGATCGCCCGACTGTTTCGCAGACGTCGCGTCTTCCCTATGACTCCCAATGGTCGCTCTTTGTGAGTGTCGTGTGCGCCTGCGTGCTTATTGCCGCGCTTGGGAGCATCCTCTGGTTCTCAATCACGGTACCCAAACTTCAGCGATTTGAGGAACCGGATCGGGCGTTAGACTTAATGGTCAGTCGGATGATGGAGGCCCAAGACGGTCTCAGCCGCTCGCCAGAGTGGCAGCAATGGCTCGCGGAATGGACTATGGGGAGCAAGGATGAAACCTATAGCCAAGGCATTCAATGGTACCGTGAATTGGCGGCGACAACGGACGATCCGCTCTCAACGCTGCGATTGGCTGTTTTATTGGGCGAATCGGGACGTGAGAAAGAGGCACTTAACGAAGTACAGGGATGGCAGGATCGTGGTGTGCCGGCCGCACTGTATGAGCAACTGATCGTCGCCGCGTATGGCTCTCAACCACTGAGTACCATTCAAGCAGCTGATCTGCAAGCCATGCTCGCAGAAGCAGTGCCGAATGGCTGGTTCTACAATCAGCTGTCCGCACGGCTGGCACGACGCGGTGGGCACCAGGCACTGCTTGCTACCGTCGAGCAACAGAGTGCCGGCAACGCCGATCGCATCCAGCAATGGATTCGGCCCTTGATTGTCACTGAAGTGATTTGCCTGATGATCGGATCGGTCATGCTGTTAGGCATTGTCCGCTTGCGGGGTCAGCGAGTGGACATTTTACGTGTGCATGGGCCGGGCGTTCCGCCACCGTGGTCTGGACGCACTGCCGTTGCCGTCATCCTCCGGGGTGGTGCTTTCGGAGCGTTGATAACCGTGGCCTGTATGTCCGTCCCAACGCTCGAACATTCGTCGGTCAGTGCACTCGTCATCCCTTTAGCAAATCTTCCGTTGCTTATCCTGACCTACGTGCAATTGCTCAAACCTGCTGGCCTGACCTTCTGGAACGGTTTTGGTCTTCGTATCAAGAACAGCTCTCATGGACGACTCGCCTGCATCATCGTCGCCGTGATCGCAGCCGGCCTCTGGGGAGAGTGGGCGCTGGGCCGGGCTACAGAAGTCTTCAATCTCACGAACCACTGGACGGAATGGTTTGATCCCAACCTCGTATGGGCATCACCCGCTAAGCTCACCGTGAGTGTATTGGAGTATGTGGTCTTTGCACCGATCTTTGAGGAGATTGCATTTCGTGGGTTGCTGTACGCAACGCTTCGCCGACGGCTCACATTCCTTCCCGCCGCAATCATCAGCACCAGCATCTTCGCCCTCGCACACGGCTACAGCCTCATCGGTTTTCTCAGCGTATTTTGGAGCGGGTTTCTTTGGGCATGGATCTATGAACGGACGGGGAGCCTGATTCCGGGCATGGTGGCCCATGCGATGAATAACTTGCTGGTATGCCTTACGGTGATGGCCTTGCTTCGCTGAGTGAATGCCTCTGTATCACCTCCAGCGCCTCATACAAATCCTTGTAGCGAAGACCTGCCCCATCGACGTTCAATAGCTCACACATCTTATGGTTCGACAGACGTTTCCCGCTCGGTCTCAGCTCATCAGAGATAGAGGAACGAATAGCCCAGCGTCGTTCCACGGTTTCACAGATCTCGTCCCAGGTCCTCGGATGTCCATCGCTGACGTTATAGACTTCACCCGACTGGGCCTGTCTGAGAGCGGCAAGACATGTCGTACCCAGATCTTCAACGTGAATGAGGTTCACATATTTGCGTGAACGATTCACGCGTCCGGTCCGGATCCAATCGAGAGGGTTTCGGCCAGGTCCATAGATCCCCGCGACTCGTAATACCACGGCTCCATAACACGTTCGCAAGAGTTCTTCGCCTTGTACACGAGGTTTGGTTAGGTCGATCGTGGAAGTTTCATCAACCCATGGAGGAGGGTACTCGGCTGAGTTGCCGTCATCGTACGACGATGTGCTCCCCAGGACGACTAGCCGGCGAGCATGGAGCGATGCGGACTCGGCGAACTGCTGAACCAGCTCAAGCGGTATAGCCGGAAAGCACCACAACACGTCGGTCTCGACTGGCAGCAGTGACCAGGTATCGGATCGTGCAAGATCGAATCGAATCCGTTGCTCAGGCCTCAAGTGGCCGAGGTGGTGATCCGGAGTTCGGCTCGTGGCAAAGACTCGTGTGTAGCGTTGTTCCGCGAGTGGCACAAGAAACTTGGCGGTGTAACCGGATCCGAGAATAATAAGTGACGACTGCACCACCTCTTGCACTCCTTCCTGCTGCGTGCATAGTGTGCCAGCGCCTGGCAATCAGAGTCCAACGAAAAACATCATTTTAATTGGTGCACGTATGTCCTCATGCTATTGCTATATCGTGCTTCGGAAGAAACCAGTTTCGTACACTGAGCTGTCACCAGAGGAGTCCACATGAATGCACGATCGCTGTCATGGCTGACGCTTCCGATGTTGATACTTCTCGCCGCATGTTCCAACAGCGGCGGTGGAGATGCGGCATTTGAATCACCCGGCGCGACGGCAAGAGTGTATGTTGCGAATGGAGCCTCCGATGACGTGTCTGGATATTCGATGAACCCGACGACGGGAGCCTTGACCGCCCTTACCGGTTCTCCATTTTCCGGAGTCACCAACCCGACCGCCATTGCCATCTCACCAAACAGCTCGCTGACCTATGTGGCAAACCAGGGAGGGTCGATCGCAGCCTTTACAATCAACAGCGCCAGCGGCGTGCTGACCGCAGCGGCCGGCTCACCGTTCGCAGCAGGAACCAATCCGCGTGGGGTCGTGGTATCACCGAATGGGCAATTTCTCTACGCGGCAAATGGTGGAGGAAACGTCTCGGCCTTCAGCGTGACGCCCGGCACCGGAGTCTTAACAGCCGTGTCCGGGTCGCCATTCGGAGCGGGCAATAGTCCAGCCGGAGTCGCCGTTTCACCAAACGGATCGTTTCTCTATGTCGTGAACGAGAACTCCAATGATATTTCCGCATACACGATTAATGGGACTACCGGAGCCTTGACGGCGGTAGGAGGCTCACCCTTTGCGGCGGGTGGATCCGCCCCAACAGGCGTGGACATCTCACCGAGTGGAGAGTTCGTGTTTGTCCCCAACGGAGGGAGTAGTACGGTCTCGGTCTTTTCTGTCAACAGTACAACCGGTGCCTTGACGCCGGTGGCTGGATCCCCGTTTGCCGCAGGAACAGATCTCAGAGGTGGTCCGGTCGTTTCACAGAACGGATCTTTCTTGTACGTCGCCAATGGATCGAATAACAACGTCATTGGGTTTACAGTCAACGGTTTGACCGGAGCCCTGACATCCATAGCAGGATCACCGTTCGCTGCAGGATCAATTCCGATCGGAGTCACGATACATTCATCAGGACAATTCCTCTATGCGGCGAATAGCGGCAGTGGATCCGTGTCGGCCTATACGATTTCGACCGGAACCGGTGTACTGATTCCGCTCAACGGCGCATTGGGCAATCCTTTTAGCGCAGGGACCGGACCTGCCGGCATCACCACACCACGATAGTTGTAACCGTCTTCTTGTCAATCGAGCACTTGCGGTTCTGAAACAGAACCGCAAGTGCTTCGTCAAATGCTTCATTGTCATCGCTCCGCGAGGGTGGTATAAACCGAACGATGGCGTACGGAACAATCCCGAATCGGTTACGTGCGAGTCACTTGCCGCTCGCCTGGCTCATGTTCTGTATGTGGTTTGTGCCAGGCTGCGGTGATGACGGTGGAGGAGAAGGTGGAGGCGGTGGCCTAGGAACCATCGGCGGAGGAGCGGGAACGACGGCAAATGTCTACGTCACCAATACTGGATCCAACGACGTCTCTGCTTATTCCATCAACTCATCGACTGGTGGGCTCGCGGCGATTTCCGGATCTCCATTTGCCGATGTGCCTGCCCCTTCAGCAATCGCCGTATCATTGAATGGGTTTTTCGCCTATATCGCCAATAGTCAGACGAACAAGGTGACGGCCTTCCGAATCGGTACCAATGGCGCGTTGCTGCTTGGGGCCTCGACTCCGGACACGCCCAACCCAGCCTCAGTCGGGACGACGCCGCGAGCACTGGTTATTTCACGGAACTCGCAATTTTTGTATGTTGCGAATAGTGGATCCGATAACGTGACCGTCTTCAGTATTGGGACAGCTGGAGTGCTCACACCTGTTCCACCATCAACAGGAAATCCCAACCCCGTCTCCACTGGAGGCCTGTCACCGGTCGCATTGGCAATGTCTTCAACCGGACGGTTTCTCTATGTGGCCAACAGTACGTCGAATACGATCACGGCATTTGAAGTTGAATCATCCGGGTTATTGACGCAAGTGCCGCAAGCTGGACCCGGGACGAATCCTGTCTCCACCAATGTAACAGGCCCCACCGCGCTCGCGATGTCCTCGAACGGGCAGTTTCTTTACGTGACCAATAGTTCATCCAATACGGTGACGGCGTTTCGGATCGAAACATCAGGACGATTAACGCTGATTCCGACGGTCGGGTCCACTCCGAATCCTGTGTCGACGGGTGGGACCACCCCGAATGGCATTGCGGTCGAGCCGAATGGAACCCATCTCTATATCGCCAATCGGGGAGGGACTGTGTCGGCGTTCACCATAGGCAGCGATGGCTTGCTGACGCTGGTGCCGGCCTCAGGCGCGGCACAAAACCCTACGCCGACGCTGGTCGCCGGGTCTACTCCCGTGGCGCTCACAAT
>CABVRS010000086.1 GCA_902500745.1 uncultured Nitrospira sp. | reverse complement strand
GAGGTGTTCGACGTGACTCCGTATGCAAAGACGGTGGCCTATCATCTGCTACGGAACTCCCTGAACCAAAGTCTGCCTCGGAAGTTCAAGATCGCGTTTTCTGGGTGTGCCCATGATTGTGCCCTGACGCCGATCCATGACATCGGCTTATTGGCAGTGCAACGAGCCGACGGGGCGATTGGCTTCCGCATGGTAGCAGGCGGCGGATTAGGCTCTGCGCCACGCGTCGCACAACTGCTCCGGGAATTCACTCCCATGGAGGAACTGATTCCCAGCATCGAAGCAGTCATCAAAGTGTTTGATACCCTCGGGAATCGAAAAAACCGCAACAAAGCCCGTATGAAATTCGTGATCGATAAGCTGGGCTTTGAGGAATTCAAGCGCCGATGGGAGGCTGCGTATGCCGCGATGGGCCATGCTCTTCCCAAGAATGGGTCCTTGACGCTTCTTCAGCACCAGGATGAACCGACCCCGCTGATCATGCCGACCCGAAATGGACTGGCAAATGGAAACGGCAACGGCCATAGCAATGGGACGCATACGATCGGCCATGAAACGCCGTTTGAAATGTGGCAACGAACCAATGTCGTCAAACAGAAACAGGCAGGCTATGTCACGGCCGCGATCAAGCTGTTTATGGGAGATATTACGGTCGACCAGATGCTGTTCGTTGCCGATCTGGCCGAGCGGTATTCTAACGGGAATCTCCGCACTACCATTAATCAGAACATGGTGATCCGGTGGATTCCCACTGAGCTCGTTCCGAAGCTCTATGAAGATCTTGCCTCCCGCGGGTTGGCCGATCCTGGCGCGGAACTGGTCGAAGACATTATTGCCTGCCCCGGCACCGATACCTGCGGCCTCGGTATTACCTCATCAAAAGGTCTCGCGCGGGCTCTGGCTGAAGTGTTTCCTGCCGGGCGTGTACCTGAAGATTTGAAGGGCGTCGATGTCAAAATCAGCGGCTGCCATAATTCCTGTGCGCAGCATCACATCTCCACCATCGGGTTGCATGGAGTTGGAAAACGCCTTGGTGATCACGTCGCACCGCACTATGAATTGCATCTCGGTGGGTCCGTGAACGGCACGGCAAAAATCGGCCAGATGACGGTAAAGTTGCCGGCAAAGGCGGTTCCGGCGGCGATCTCTCACCTGATCGACGTGTATCGGCGAGATCGCCAAGAGCACGAGAATTTGCCGAAATTCATCGCTCGTGCCGGGAAGAGCAAGTTGAAGGACGAGTTGATCCCATACACGATCGTACCTCCCTATGAGCAAGACCCCACGTTCTATTACGACTGGGAAGGCGAGGAAGAGTTCATTCTTGAAGATCTTGGACCCGGCGAATGTGCCGGAGGCGCACTGGAGATGATCGAAAACGGCATTCTCGAAGCCGATCAAGAGCTCTATCAGGCGAAGTTGTTGGTGGAGAAACATCAGTATTCTGTTTCAGTGAACAAATCCTATCGAGCCGTCCTGGCGGCAGCCAAGGCGCTGCTGGTGACCGAAGGACTTGAACCATCGACCGACTCCGAGACGTTCAGCGAGTTCGACAGCCGGATTGCGCAAAATGGTGTGGTGCCGTCAATCTATCGAGAATTGAACAAGAAGGTGGGCGATCTCGGGCCGAAGGAGACATTAGCTGAATCGGCGCGTGAGAAGATGGCGTTCGCCAAAGGGTTCGTCGATGCCTGCCGCACGGCGACGGATCAGATGGGCAAGGATCTCAAATTATCAGCCACGCAAGTCGAGCAGACTCCTCCGGCTCCGGTTGCAGTTGAAGCGAAACCGGTTGCACCTGCTCCGACGGGTGCGCCGGTTTACGATCTACGGGGCGTTGCGTGCCCGATGAACTATGTGAAGACCAAGCTTAAGCTTGAAATGATGGATGCTGGCGAGAAGCTCGAAGTGTGGCTCGATGCAGGCGAACCGATCAAGAACGTGCCCATGAGTCTCAAGAACGATGGGCACAAGGTCTTGATCCAAGAGGCGCTGGAACCGGAGGCGTCTCATTATCGGATCCTGGTCGAGAAGGTTGAAGGGTAACAGAGGCTGGGTTTCCATGACAGTAGACGACCAAGCCAAACTCAGTGCGGATCTTAAATCCTGGAGTGCCTCGTTCGAGACGAAGCAGCCTCAGGAGGTGGTCGCAGCTGCCGTCGAGCGCTATCGGGGAAAGATGGTGTTGGCCTGCAGTTTCGGGGCGGAGGACGTCGTGCTTGTCGACATGGTACATCGCGTCGACCCCTCACTGCCGTTGTTCTATCTCGACACGGAGTTTTTGTTTCCCGAGACCTATGCCACGCGAGATCGAGTGATTGCACAATATAACCTTAAGCCGGCACAGGTCATCCAAGTGAAATCATTGCTGACACCGCAGAAGCAGGCGCATGACTACGGTGATGCCTTGTGGACGCGGGAGCCGGACCGCTGCTGTCAGCTGCGGAAAGTCGAACCGTTGACGCGTGTGTTGCGGGGGTATGAGGCATGGATCACGGGAATTAGGCGCGACCAAGCGCCATCCAGAGCCAATGCGGGCTTGATTGAGTGGGACGAGAAATTCAGCTTAGTCAAGGTCAACCCGTTGGCCAGATGGAGTTGGAACGATGTCTGGACCTACATGAAGGTCCACGAAGTTCCGTACAATCCACTCCATGATCAGAATTATCCTAGTATCGGGTGCACGCATTGCACCGCTCCTGTAGCGCCTGGTGATGATCCACGAGCCGGACGCTGGAAGAATTTTACCAAAACCGAATGTGGACTCCATAAGGCGTAACATGCCGATTCACGATATTCTCGCCAAGATTGCCAAAGGCCCTAAGGCCTCCAAGGATCTCACCTGGGAGGAGTGCAAACAGGCCATGAAGGCGTTGATCGAGGGGGAGGCGACACCGGCACAAGTCGGGGCCTTTCTCATTGCCATGCGGTTCAAGACCGAATCGGTGACGGAATTGGCTGCGTTGACTGCTGCAGCGAGACAGTATGTGCCGCCGCTCGCCGTCTCGCGGGACCTCGCCCTGGTTGATGTGCCGAGCTACGCGGGGAAGCAGGATACGTTTCACGCGCTTATTGCCGCGTCTATTGTCGCCGTCGCGGCCGGAGCGGCCGTCTTGATGCACGGCTACGATGGCATTCCTGATCGGCCCGGTAGTGCCGGTGTCTTGAAGGCCTTGGGCATCCCGGTTGATGCCGATCCGAAGTCGGTGACGGAGGACGTGAATCGGAAGAGCTTCGCGTATTTGGATATCGGGCTCTATCATCCGCCGGTCTTCAGATTTTTGGAGATGCGCCAGGAGTTTGGTGTCAGAAACGTGTTCCATCCGATTGCCAGACTACTCAACCCGGCTCGGGCCGCGGTACAACTTGTCGGCTTGTCGCATCCGCCGCATTTTGAAAAAACCGCCGAAGCGTTGAGCATGCTGGGGTGTCCACGAGCGCTCGTAATCCGTGGTGTCGAAGGTGATCCTGAGTTATCCGCTTCGATGGTGACACGGGTGCTGGAGTTGCGCGGTGAGCGCATCATGCCGCTGGGAGTAGCGCCGAAAGACTTTGGGTTGGCGTTTGTCTCATCACGAGACATGGCGGGATTCCCGCCGGATCAGCGTGAAAAAGAAGCCGATCTCCTCCGCCGCATTCTCCAGAACCGAGTGCCGGGAGGGCCGAGAGAGTGGGTACTTATGAATGCGGCAATGATCCTGTATGCCGCAGGGAAAGGATCGTCGTTGTCGACCTGCTACCCGACTGTGCGCGCGGCACTTGAGAGTGGGGCAGCAGCCCGCAAGCTTGATGAGCTTGTGCGAACTCCGGTCGCGGCATAGGGCCGGAAGGATGAGAAGGATTACGAGATATGCAACACCTTCGGCAGCTTGAAGATCAAAGCGTCTATATCCTTCGAGAAGCCTATAAGCACTTCGACAATCTCGGCATGCTGTGGTCGATGGGCAAGGACTCAACCGTCTTGCTCTGGCTGGCCAGGAAAGCGTTCTTTGGGCATGTGCCGTTTCCACTGCTCCACGTCGATACCAGCTACAAGATTCCAGCCATGATCGAGTACCGGGATCGGCTTGCCCGCGAATGGCGATTGAATCTGGTCGTCGGCCAGAACAAGCAAGCATTGGCGGCGGGCATGAACCATACGATGGGTCGAGTCGAATGTTGTACCGCACTGAAAACGAACGGCCTCAAGCAATTGCTAGAGAACAAGGGGTACACCGGCGTGATTCTCGGCGTCCGGGCCGATGAAGAGGGGACCAGAGCCAAAGAACGATATTTCTCTCCACGAGATAAACACGGAGATTGGGATTTCCGCGACCAGCCACCGGAGCTCTGGGACCAGTATAAAACAACTTTCCCGCCCGGCACACACATTCGTATTCACCCCTTGCTGGATTGGACAGAAATCAATATTTGGGAATACATCAAACTCGAGAATATTCCCTTCATCGACTTGTATCTCGATAAGGGCGACGGTACGCGCTACCGCAGCCTTGGCTGTGCACCCTGCACGACCCCAATCAAATCGACCGCCAAGACCGTGGATGACATCATCGAAGAACTTCGCCATACGACTGTGGCTGAGCGATCGGGTCGGGCACAGGACGAGGGGCGAGGGATGGAATTGCTGCGTAAAGACGGTTACATGTGATGAGAATGCTGAAACGAACATCCAGCTTCGTTCTCGTATCGAGACAATCCTCAATGTACCCCAGAGGGTACGCCTCCGATTGCTTCTTGCCTACAGCCTCGCC
Source organism: uncultured Nitrospira sp. (assembly GCA_902500745.1). Classification (GTDB taxonomy): domain Bacteria; phylum Nitrospirota; class Nitrospiria; order Nitrospirales; family Nitrospiraceae; genus Nitrospira_D. The sequence continues at coordinate 5,370 of CABVRS010000086.1, read as the reverse complement.
GGTCTCCTCGTGTGAGTATTCTGCAGGGTAAATCAAAATGACAATGACCGAAACTAAGCCATCTGAAAATTTGAACATCGTGATCGTCGGGCATGTGGATCATGGCAAGTCGACATTGCTGGGCCGGCTTTATGCCGATACTGGGTCGTTACCCGATGGCAAGTTGGACAAGGTCCAGGCGATCTGCAAGCAACAGGGGAAGGAATTCGAATATGCGTTCCTCTTCGACGCCTTCCTGGAGGAGCAAGAGCAGGGAATTACGATCGATACCGCTCGCACCTTTTTCATGTGGAAGGGACGCCAATACATCATCATCGATGCGCCGGGGCACAAGGAGTTTCTCAAGAATATGATATCCGGGGCCGCACGTGCTGAGGCGGCGCTTCTGCTTATCGATGCGTTAGAAGGGGTCAAGGAACAGTCGAAGAAGCATGGATACCTCTTGTCGTTGCTGGGGGTCCGGCAGTTTGCCGTGGTCGTGAACAAGATGGATCTGGTCGGCTACCGACAGGATGTGTTCGACGGGATCGAGAAGGAGTATCGAGAATTTCTGGGGCAGTTCAAAGCCGTGCCGGCCCAGTTTATTCCGGTCAGCGCCAAGCTCGGCGACAACATCGCGAATCGCAGTACGACGATGTCCTGGTACAGCGGCCCCACCGTCTTGGACACGCTCGGTGCGTTCAGCAAAGAAGCGGCTCGTTCAGAGCAACCACTGCGACTCTCGGTGCAGGACGTCTATAAGTTCGATGCACGCCGTATCATTACCGGTCGCATTACAGCCGGCCGGCTCAAGGTCGGCGATCACCTCGTCTTCTCGCCCTCAAACAAGCGGGCGAACATCCGGACGGTGGAAGCGTTCAATATCGAACCACAACCGACTGAGGGCCAGGCAGGCCAGTCGATCGGCGTGACGCTTGATGAGCAAATCTTCGTAGAGCGCGGTGAAATTGCCTCCCATCAAGACCACCTTCCCTCTGTTTCAACCGCCTTTCGGGCCAATTTGTTTTGGCTGGGGAAGCGGCCGCTGGAAAAGGGCCGTAAATACCTCTTGCGGGTAGCGACGAAAGAAGTGGACTGCGAAGTCGCCTCGATCCATCGGATCATCGATACGATGGACCTCGCTCAACAACAGGGCAGCAGTACCGTCAATAAGAATCAAGTTGCCGAATTGACGTTGCGTACAAAGGCTCCGGTTGCCTTCGATCTGTCGGCGTCGTTCGAGGCCACTGGGCGGTTCGTTCTGGTGGACGAATACGATATTGCCGGCGGCGGCATCATCACCGAATTGGTCCATGATGATCAGGAGTTTCTCCGTGAAGAAGCCAGACGGCGTGATTTCGCATGGGTGAAGGGCGAAGTAACGGTGGAGGACCGTGCGCAACAGTACGGCCATCGTGCAGCCGTTGTCCTGATTACCGGAGGGCGGCATACCGGAAAATCGTTCCTGGCGAGAAAGCTCGAAGGCCGTCTTGTTGCAGACGGGCGCCATGCGTACTTGTTGGACGGGGAAAATCTCCGTCGTGGGCTCGATGCCGATCTCAGTGAAGAAGAGCGTGGACAGACCACCGAAATGGCCAGGCGCTATGGCGAAGTAGCCCGCCTCCTTACCGACACCGGCCTCATCGTGGTGTCGACGACGAATCCCTTCGGGTTGGCCTATCGTGAGGCCTCACAGGCGATCAGGACCCTGGTCCATCCTGCGCCGGTGATCGCGGTTCACATGAGCAAGACGGAAGAAGAGCCACCGCCGAATACCGATGTCGTTCTCTCGGGACCCACAGATTTCGATGCCGCCACCGCTCGCATTCTCGACGAATTGAAACGCCGAGGCGTCCTGGCACAGGCGATCGGGGCGAAGCCGATCTTCCAGTATTCAATCTAAGTCGAATGGCGGGGGAACCATCTGGGTGAACTGGATGGCCTGAACGCGGAAACTATTGGCTATCGCGAATGTGGTGGTAAAGAACGGGATGCCGTGGCGAGTGGTCACGAGTCAGCCTGCTTGTGCGGCGAGACAGGTGCTGACTCCGACGCTTAGAATTTAAAGACCAGCTTCCGCAGAATGATAATCGCCGTCGGAACCGCTGCCCCATACCCTGCCCACTGCGCCTTCTCGTGCCAGGCCAAGTCTTCTTTCCGCTGTCGCTCAGCCTCGAGCTGCTCATTGAGCGCCGTGTTTTGTTGTTGCAGCAATTCACTCTCCTGCTTACGGTTCTCGTTCAGCCCCTCCAGCGTTTCCACATAGGCTTTCTGCTTCTCAAACATGTCCTTATACTCAGCCAACAGCTTTCCTGACTCGGTCAGGAGCTGCTTGTTCTGCTGGACCTCAGCCAATATTTTGACGAACTGATCACGAGGCACCGCGACGACTTTCTCGCCGGCTTCGGCGACGGCAGGGAGCAGGAGTAAGGTAAGCAATAGGTAGATCATGGTATACATTCCTCCACCTTGACGTACCAATTTCACATCACGTTTCCTAATATGGTGATCAAGGCCGGTACGATGCCCAGCGTGGCTGCGTAAGATATCACGCGTCGGTCCAGGAAGTCCCAACATCGGCATGAAGTCGTTCAATCCTCCGATACTCGTTCGATGTCCGATCGTATCATCGCTCATCGGCATTCCCTCACCTCGACTTCGACGCCTAATGTTTCCCGTGCCAGTTTCACCAGCCCCGCATCCGTCTTGGTCTGCTTGCGCACAGCCTGTTCAACCATCGGCGTTTGTGCCTTCATGGCCTCCAAGGCCTGCTCGTAGTTGGCTAATTGCTGATGCCGCAACCCCAGCTCGCGTGCCTGGGTCGTCGCCAGCTCATCCTTCTCCTTAATGACATCTTGGAGCTGTTTGATCTGTCGGTTGAGCTGGTTGTTTTGCTGGCGGAGTTGGCCGTTCTGTTCCTGGAGCTGGCCATTCTGTGCGTAGAGCTGGTTGTTCTGGGTGTGAAGCTGGCCATTCTGTTCCTGGAGCTGTTGGTTCTCCTGATCCAGCTTCGCAAACTTTTCTGCCGCGGCCGGGTCAATGGCAGCTTCAACCGACTGCGGCTCGATTAGGTTTGTCTCGTGCTGCGAGGACCATAGCACCGCCTGGCCGGCGAAGAAGAGCGCCACCACGGCTGCGAGGCTATAGGCCACGACATGGGATTTGAGATGGTTCAGCATGGATCAACCTCTTGGCGGCAAATTCTCTCTAAAACCATCACGTAAAATCAAGGAGACAATGCGTAGTTTTATCCAGCACCGAAATCTCACGGCAACATGATTCCCGAATTCATTACGTAATTGCGATAGCCCTCATATCCGCTGCTATCGTGGCCTAGAGCGCGCGAAAATGCAAGCGCTTATGCATGAAAACACGTTCAGTCGAACGTGACTGCATACTCATGTCGCCCTAATGGGCCCCACTGATCGTGGTGATGCTATAAGTGGTATCATCGAGGATCTGTAGCGCCTCGTCGTCGTCCCCTGAGTGTCGTGGAAAAGATGTTTTTCCGGTACTCCGTCCAAAGTAATCTATCAATCGGACCTTCAAACACGACCAAACGGACCCCTTGACGGCGTCTCTCTGCGGCAATATTCTATTATGCTATTATGCCGTGCTACGCTGCTCTCTTTAGGCGCAGGTGATTGTCATGCAGGGGAAAGACCCGTATTTTGCACTTCTCGGCGTATTCATCCTGAGTGTGACGTTCTTCTTCTGTGGTAAAGGGTTGGGTGCCTCCCCACCTCCGGTAGCATTGGAGAGCCCGGCGGAAATTCCTCCACCGGTTCCGACCATCATTGAGCCACCACCAGCATTGCCGCCGGTCTCTACGTCGGGGAGAGTAGCCACGATGTCTGGGAACTGGAAGTGTTGGCTATGGACGGTGGTGGGAGCTGGTCTTCTGGGGTGGGGGATCAAAGGGATGGTGTTGGGACCAGTGATAGGTGACAAGCGTCGTGAGGTGGAACGTCTCATGAGTAAGGTCACGATGCTCACGAATCAACCGCCTGAGGTTCGAACGGTTGAGAAGCGAATTGAGGTCCCGGTCGAACGGGTGGTGGTCAAACGGGTTGAAGTCCCGGTGGAGAAGGTTGTCGATCGGCCGATCGACAATCCAGAGCACCTGGCCCGGATCCAGGCGTTAGAAGGCGAGGTCGCCGTGATCGCTGGGCTGTTTACGCAGATCGCTCAGCTCAAACCTCTTTCTTCACAGGCTGGGGAGCGGCGGATCGAAGAGCGGGTGGTGGTACAGGTCGACAATTCGGAGCACCTGGCTCGGATCCAGGCGTTAGAAGGCGAGGTGGCCGTGATCACCGAGCTTCGTGAGCAGATTGCTGAGCTCCGAGCCTCGTCGTCGCAGGCCAAGGGAAAGATCGTCGAGCAGCGGATCGAGCCTCCCTCTGAACAAAATGGGGGAGTGCCGGTCGACAATCCTGAGCATTTGGCTCGGATCAAGGCGTTGGAAGGCGAAGTGGCCATGATCGCCGAGCTGCGTGCGCAACTCACCCAGCTCGCACAGCTTGCGCAGCACCAAGCTGCGTCTTTCCAGACCGGGGAAATGGGTGTCGAGCAGCGGATCGAGACTCCTGCCGAACAGATTGTTGTGTCGAATGGGAACGCGCCGGTTGAACCACTCAGCGAACACACGGGCGACCTGGACCATGCCGCCGCAGGTGCGTCGGCGGATGAGGGACCAGCGGTCGGCGAGTCGCCCGATGATCTGAAGCACATACGCGGGATCGGGCCGGCGCTGGAACGGTTCCTCCACAAGCGGGGCGTCTTCTGGTTCAGCCAGGTGGCCACCTGGAGCAGAGCGGACATCGACAAATTCGAGTTCCTCTTACCCAACTTTGGCGGACGCATCCAACGAGAACACTGGGTGCGCAGGGCGCAGGTCGAGCACTACAAGAAGTATGGGCAGTGGCTCGGCGAGGGCGAGCCTCCGAGTGAAAGTCCAGATGTTCAGGCACCGATCGATCAGCCCCAAGCCGCGTTTTTCCAGGCCGTGGAAATGGGTGTCGAGCAGCGGGGCGAGACTCCTGCTGACCAGATTGTCGTGCAGAATGGGGACGTGCCGGTTGAAACAATCAGCGAGCCTGCTGGGAATCTGGATTATTCCGCTACCGTTGAGCCGTCGGATGAAGCGCAAGGCGGTCAAGAGCCACCCGATGATCTGAAACAAATCCGCGGGGTGGGGCCAGGGTTAGAACGGTTTCTGCACAAGCGGGGCGTCTTCTGGTTCAGTCAGGTGGCCACCTGGAGCAGAGCGGACATCGACAAATTCGAGTTCCTCTTACCCAACTTTGGGGGGCGCATCCAACGAGAAAACTGGGTGCGCAGTGCGCAAGTCGAGTACTACAAGAAGTATAAGCAGTGGCTCGGCGACGGTGA
>CABVRS010000085.1 GCA_902500745.1 uncultured Nitrospira sp. | reverse complement strand
AATACTGAGCGTGAGTGGAAGCTCGAATTGAATGTTGATTATGTCGGCTGGCAGTCGGTCAGAAACTTAGATGTCCGGGGACCGGATGGAACCCTCCTCCTGCCACAGCCACAAAATTGGAAAAGTACCTATGCTATTTTGGTCGGGACCGAGTATCGCTGGCTGAGGATCAATCAAATGCCTGGCTGGGAAGTGGCGGTGCGAGGTGGTTATACGAACCAGCAAACACAAGTCCCAGACGCCACCTTTAATCCTACGATTCCATCGGCCGACCTGCATATCATTTCAACGGGTTTTGGACTGCTCTGTAAGGAACATGGATCGCTTCTGGGGCTGACAACCTGTGGCAGTCTTGGAATGGGATCGATGAAGGCAAAGGTCGTCGGTGTGGATGTGTCCTACCAGGTGTCCCTATACGAGCCGAGAACTATTACAGGGAATACGCTCGCTCGAGCCGGAGTGAACGGGTTCTACCAAAATACCGCACACGCCGGTGGTCTTTCCGTCCGGATTAGTTTCTAGTCCGTGACGTGGTAATGCCACAAAACTCTCGACATCCAACAATCTCTCCGAGCGTCGATGCGTCCAGATGTGCGAACGGATCTATGCTGAATGGTACAGCCTTGGAATCTGCGGACTGATCGCACACAGTATCTCGTACGAGATGGTCCCTGCCCACTCGGCGAGATTATCAGCCGTGATGCGCTCGCTCGCTTGTTGCCCGATCAGCATGACTTCGTCTCCAACGGTAACGCCCGGAATCGTGGTTACGTCGATCATCACCATATCCATGCACACTCGTCCTACGATGGGAGCACGTCGTTCTCGAACCAGAACATGACCTCGATTTGAGAGTTGTCGGTTTAACCCATCAGAATAGCCGATCGGGAGAACCGCGACCCGTGTGGGTTGTTTGGCCATGAAGGTCCGATTGTAGCTAACGGTTTCCCCCGGCTGGATGAGTCGAAGCTGTGCAATGCGGGTGGTGAGAGAAAGAACGGGTCTAAGATCAGGAGCCTGAACGGTCGGAGGTAGTGTGTGATATCCATACAGCATGATCCCTGGCCGAACAAGAGAGTAGTGGGCTGATGGAAAGCGAACGATGCCGGCGCTATTGGATAGGTGAATCAGTGGAACGCTGAAACCGGCTTCACGCACACTCTTGATCGCCCGCTCAAATCGGCAGATCTGTTGGTCGGTCGGGTCAGGATCCGACCCGTCAGAATCAGCTAAGTGAGACATGAGGCCTTCTAAACGCAGGGACGAGGGAAAGGTGTGTTTCGCAAGAATAGTCTCGAGCTCATTCTGCGTTAAGCCCAACCGGCCCATACCGGTTTCGATCTTCAGGTGAATCGGGTAGGGGGACGAACCCTGGGCGGCATGTTGCCCCAACGCAATGAGCGTGGACGGATCGCTCACCGCCGGCGTAAGCCGATGCATGAAGAGGTCAGGAAATTGCTGATGAAAGACCGGCCCAAGGATCACGATCGATACTGTGACGCCGGCTTGCCGGAGGGAGATTGCTTCATCTATCGAAAATACCGCCAGACGAACGACGCCATGGCGAATCAATGTCTGTGCCGTCTCAATCGCCCCGTGACCATAGGCATTGGCCTTGACCACACCCATGACGTCACAGCCGGGAGAGAGGATACGGCGTAGCTGGAGAAGATTATAGGCAAGAGCCGTCAGATCAATCGTGGCTACTGCTGGGAGGAAGGTAGGCTGAGTCGACACGCGATGAAGAGGCAATCAGGAAGCCGGATTCACACTTCCATGATTTCCTGTTCCTTTTTCTTGATGATCTCATCGATCTTCACCCCGTATTGCTCGATGAGCTTTTGAGTGTCTTGCTCCGCTTTTCGCAATTCGTCTTCCGTCAACTTTGCATCTTTTTGAAGCTTCTTCAATTCTTCATTCGCATCCCGCCGAAACCCTCGGATCTTCACCTTGGTATCTTCACCGTGTTTCTTACAGATCTTGGTCAACTCTTTACGGCGCTCCTCCGTCAACGGTGGAAGCGGAACTCGAATCAGTTTGCCGTCGTTCGACGGCGTCACGCCCAAGCCAGAATTAGAAATCGCCTTCTCAATTTCCTTGATGAGCTTCGGCTCCCACGGCTGAATGGAGATCAATCGCGCTTCCGGAGTAGAGACATTGGCCACCTGTTTCAGCGGGGTCATGGTCCCGTAGTAATCGACTCGAATGCCGTCAAGAAGCGCCGTGGAGGCTCGTCCGGTTCGGAGCCCCGACAAATCTTTCCGAAGATGCTCGAGAGCCTGATCCATCTGAGCGGTGAATGACTGCCGAATCGGCGCTGCGTTGGACATGAGTACACCTCGTGATAGAGTCAGCGATCGCCGCTCGTCACTAACGTCCCGAGCGGCTCACCCAAAGCCACACGTTTAAAATTCCCGCTGATTTTTAAGTTAAAGACGACGAGAGGTAATTGATTATCCATGCACAGACTGATGGCTGTGGAATCCATGACTTTGAGGTTCTGATTGAGAATGGACAGAAAGGAGATGGAGTCGTATTTTTTTGCCGACGGATTCGTCACAGGATCGGCCTCATAGATTCCATCAACCTTTGTGCCCTTCATGATTACCTGGGCGCTGATCTCCATGGCCCGAAGCACCGCAGCCGTATCTGTTGAAAAGTAAGGATTGCCCGTCCCGCCGGCGAAAATGACCACACGATTCTTTTCAAGATGCCGAATGGCTCTTCGACGGATATACCCCTCGGCAAGCTGACGCATCTCAATGGCGGATTGCACCCGAGTGATCACGCCGACACGTTCCAACGCATTCTGGAGCGCAAGCGCATTGAGCACGGTCGCGAGCATCCCCATGTAGTCGGCCGAAGCCCGCTCCATTCCTGACGCACTCGCTGCGATCCCTCGAAAAATGTTCCCGCCCCCGATGACGATTGCGACTTGGACGTCAAGTGCAACTACGGAAGCGATTTCTGCGGAAAGATTTTCGAGGATGGATGGCTGAATGCCGTAGCCCTGCTCTCCGGCCAACATCTCCCCACTGACCTTCAGAAGGAGACGTCGGTATTTCGCAGTGCTCATACTTCGCCTAACTGATACCGGGTAAAACGACGGATGTTCATGTTCTCGCCGATCTTGGCGACTTTCTGCGCGACGAGGTCCTTGATGGTAACGGCCGGATCTTTGATGAAGGATTGTTCCAGCAGACAATTCTCCTGATAAAACTTTTCAAGTTTTCCTTCGACGATCTTCTGCCATGCCGCGGGAGGCTTTCCCATTTCCTTAGCCTGACCTTCGTAAATCACTTTTTCTTTCTCGGCGACATCAGACGGGACATCCTCGCGTTTGACGAACGACGGCTTTGCGGCAGCAACTTGAAGAGCCAAATCGTTGACGAACGATTTAAACTCTTCGTTGCGCGCCACGAAATCAGTTTCACAATTGACCTCAATCAAGACGCCGATTTTGCCGCCCATGTGGATGTACGAATGGATCAAGCCTTGATTGGTCTCACGCCCGGCCTTCTTCGCGGCAGCGGCGAGTCCTTTTTGACGCAAATAATCAATGGCTTTCTCGATGTCATTCCCATTTTCGGTGAGAGCTTTCTGACAGTCGAGAATACCGGCCCCTGTTTTTTCACGAAGTTCTTTCACGAGCTGACTGGATCCTGCCATGGTTCGATGTTCCTTCAACAGTTGCATTTAGGATGAGCACTTGACGGATTGATGCGAACGAGCATCATGAAACCGGGACACTCTCGGCCCGCATGGCCGGCTTCTTTTCTCCACCAGGAGGCGCTGCTTGAAACGCGGCTTCCTCTCGCTGGGATTTGATATGCGCCCCTTCAATACAGGCATCGGCAATCTTAGAGGTGATCAGCTTGATCGAACGAATGGCATCGTCGTTCCCGGGGATCGGGTAGGCAATGTGATCAGGATCGCAGTTGCTGTCCAGAATGGCGATTACCGGAATATCGAGTCGTGTGGCCTCCTGCACGGCAATTTTTTCGACTCGCGTATCGAGCACGAACACAGCGCCCGGAAGACTACGCATGTTCTTGATGCCCGACAGATACTTTTGGAGTTTGGCGATATCCTTCTGCATGAGCAGAATTTCTTTCTTTTTGAGGCCATGTTCGCTGGGGTTGAGGAGTGTCGTCTCCATCTTTTTCATCTTATCGATGCTGCGCCGAATGGTTTGGAAGTTGGTCAACATCCCGCCCAACCACCGCTGGTTGACGAAATACATGTTGGCGCGCTTGGCTTCTTCTTCGAGTATCTCAGCAGCCTGCCGTTTGGTGCCGACGAATAAGACGGATTCTCCCGCTGCGACCAGGTCTCGGACGAAGGCATAGGTCTGCTCCATCCGCGCGAGGGTTTGTTGTAGATCGATGATGTAAATACCGCTTCGCTCACCGAACAGAAACTTTTTCATCTTGGGATTCCAGCGGTTCGTTTGATGCCCAAAGTGAACCCCGGCTTCCAGCAGTTCCTTGATAGCTACCACTCCCATGCCTTCACCTCCCTTCGAGCTTGCAGAGCACCCGGTCATCGGGTGAGGGAAATGTTTCCCTTGTCTCAAGCCACGCAGCGTACCTGACGCTGATAGTGATTTTGTTGGTTCGTGCCGAGTCTCGCACAGACGAGTCGGCCCCTCTCAAATACAGACCGGCGACGCTACCACAGTCCCGACGAGGTTTCAAGCCGCCACCCATCTTTTACGCTAGGACCGATAACTTGCATTAATACGAACATAGTCATACGAAAGGTCCGTAGTCCACATGTGCGCACAGGCCGAACCCTGTCCGAGATGGATTGCAACGGTGAACTCTTTCCGCTTGAAGACCTTGGCAATCTTCTTTTCCGCATCGAGGCCGGTCCCCATCCCTCGTCTCACCATCACGATATCGTCGAATCGCACCACAAGCTTGTCGGGATTGATCGCGACGCCGGATCGCCCGATCGCCGCCATAACCCTGCCCCAATTGGCATCCTCCCCAAACAGCGCGGTTTTGAATAGATTCGACGTCGCAATAGTCTCGGCGACTCGTTTCGCTGCCGCCGCCGTTGTGGCTCCTTCTACCAATACCTTCACGACCTTCGTCACGCCCTCGCCATCGCGACAAATCATGAGGGCCAAGGCCTGCGCGGCCTCCGTTAAGAGGTGTTCAAAGGCACGGTACGAACGCGTGCCTGATTGAATGGTTCGATTCTTCGCCAGACCATTGGCCAGGCAGAGCACCGTATCATTTGTGCTGGTATCCCCATCGACTGAAATACAGTTGAAGGATCGATCGGCTGCAGACTGCAGCGCATGCTGAAGAGCGGATGGAGCGATCGCCGCATCGGTCGTCAAATACGCGAGCATGGTGGCCATGTTCGGATGGATCATGCCCGAGCCTTTGGCCATGCCCCCGATGGTGACAGGACGACCATCGATCTTCGTCTGCATCACAACGGTTTTCGGCCGCAGATCCGTGGTTAAAATCGCTTGGGCCGCTTGCTGCCCTCCTTGAAGGCTCAGACGCAAGATCAATGTTGGGATAGCAGTGGTGATGCGCTGAATCGGCAACACGCGGCCGATCACGCCCGTCGATCCAACAAAGACCTCTTGCACGGGAATCGCCAATCGCTGGGCGACCGCCGTCGCCATCGCGCGAGCAGCACGCACCCCTGGCTCACCCGTACAGGCATTGGCGTTCCCGCTATTGACGATGATCGCCCGCCCTCGATGGAATTGAAGATGGTGTCGATCGAGGAGCACCGGTGCGGCTGCGACACGGTTCGTGGTAAACACGCCAGCGATCGGTCCACTGATATCGGACACACACAGAGCAAGATCAAGCTGGTGAGCTTTTTTGATTCCACAATGAATGCCCGCAGCACGGAAGCCGAGCGGGGCAGTGACGCCGACAGATTTGCGTTTCCTCATGGTTCGGTTCGGCTGTAGTTGATCGTATCGATCACTGATGGCGTGTCGTTAGGGGTAACTGGCCGGTGCCGTCAGACCGGTGTCCTCCGAAATGCCCAGCATGAGATTCATCGCTTGAATGGCTTGACCCGCAGCGCCCTTTACCAGATTGTCGACCGCCGCCACAGTCACCACCCATCCGGCTCGCGGATCCATGTACACTCCGACATCGCAATAATTGGTGCCTTTGATGTACCGAGGATTAGGAACCACGTCCTCATAGAGCCGAACAAACCGCTCGCCTTTATAAAACTCTCGGTAGAGATCTCGAAGATCCGAGAGGGGCATCGTTCGGACGAGCTTACAGTACGCCGTGCTCAGAATCCCTCGATTCATGGGGACAAGATGGGGCGTGAATGTGATGGTCACGGCTCTACGGTTCTCCGTAAGCCCAGACAGTTCTTGCTCGATTTCCGGCGTATGACGATGTTGGCCAATCTTATACGGCTCCAATGACTCATGCGCTTCAGGAAAATGATAGGCCAGCGCCGGACTTCGTCCGGCTCCCGACACACCGGATTTGGCGTCGATCACGATCAACTCAGGCTGCACCAGCCCTCTGGCAAAGAGAGGCGCCAATTGGAGAATGGCAGCCGTGGGATAACACCCTGGTGAGGCGACTAAGTGCGATTTCGCAATCGCTTGCCTGTGGAGCTCCGGAAGTCCGTAGACCGCCTCCTGCAGCAGGTGCGGATGCGCATGAGAAGTTTGATACCACTGTTCATAGGTCCCGACACTCTTCAGTCGATAGTCGGCGCTCAGGTCAACAACCGGTTTACCGGCTTTGACACAGACCGCGACAGGATCTTGAGATTTGGTATGGGGGAGCGCCAGAAAAACGGCATCAGCCCGTTCTGCCAAGGCATCAGGTGCCAGGGCCTCGAAACGATGGTCGATCATTCCTTTGAGACTTGGAAAGACGGATGAGATCAGCTGACCAGCTGATTTTTCGGACGTCACCGCAGTAATCGTGAACGAGGGATGGGCGATGGCAAGCCGCACAAGCTCTGCCCCGGCATACCCACTGGCTCCCGCAATAGCGATTCGAAACTTCTTGCTCATCCGTCACAATCCATCCGAAGGACACACACCCGCCACTCCACGGACACAAAAAAGGGAAGGCCTGGAGCCTTCCCTTTCATCGTTTGTTGACTCCTGGACCTAACGTTTGGAGTACTGGAAGCGCTTACGGGCTCCCTTCTGTCCGTACTTCTTCCGTTCCTTGACCCGTGAATCACGAGTGAGCAATCCCTCTTTCTTCAAAGGGGTCCGCGTGGCCGGTGTCATCGCCACGAGCGCGCGCGCGATCGCATGGCGAAGCGCACCCGCTTGCCCGGTCGGCCCACCGCCATACACGGTTGCACTGATCGTATATTTGCCCATGAGGCCGGCCATTTCAAGCGGCAACTGGATGATTTGCCGAAGCGTCAAGCGTGGGAAGGCCTGTTCCAGGGGCTTGTCGTTCACCGTGATCTCACCCGCCGTTCCTGTTACCCAGGCTCTGGCGATCGCACACTTTCTCCGACCTGTTGCGTACTGTGTCACCGCTGCCATGCGACGTGTCTCCTTCTGTTGAAAGCTAGCACTCTTCTAAAGAGCGATAGGCTCTGGACGTTGAGCGTGATGTGGATGATTCGGGCCGACGTAAACACGGAGTTTTCGTGCCATCCCATTCCCCAGAGGGTTCTTGGGAAGCATCCCCTCGATGGCCTTGGTTAAGAGCTGGCTCGGGTCTTTCCGAAATAGATGGGCAGCGGTGGCTGTCTTCAGCCCTCCGGGATAGCCGGTATGACGTCGATAGAGTTTCGTTTCCATCTTCGCCCCCGTAAGCCGAACCTTCTCGGCATTCACGATCACCACGTGATCGCCCATGTCAACATGGGGAGTGAACGTGGGCCGATGCTTCCCTCTGAGCACACTCGCCACCCGTGCAGCCAGCCGGCCTAACGTTTTTCCATCGGCATCCACAATATGCCACGCCTCTTTCACCTCGGTCGGCTTTTCAAAATACGTCGTCATCATCGTCTCCGTCTCCAGGTCGATCACGCGTTCGCGTGTGTGATTGAAATTAGACTTCTTTCGTTTCCAACTTGGACAACCAGGCGTCCAGATTTTGTCCGCTGCGCCGCCGCCACACATCCTGCGTCACATAAATAGGTGCGTGACAGCGGAGCGCCAATGCAATGGCGTCACTCGGCCTGGCATCGATGGTTCTCGCAACGCCCTTATTTTCGAGAAAGACCGTGGCATAGTACGTGCTGCTCTTGACGTCAGTCAACACCACTCGTTCCGTTTTGATCCCGAAGTGCTCACCGAAACTCTTGACCAAGTCGTGGCTCATGGGCCGCGGAGTCAGGGCAGCGTCCAACGCCCGTTTGATGGCTTCCCCTTCGGAAGCTCCGACCCACACCATGAAATGATCAGCGGCGGCATCGGTACGGGCCAACACAATAATTCGCGTATCGGTATTCGAATCTTCGACGACTCGATTCACGACGAGCTCAATCAGCGGTTCCGTGTCTTGTGACGCCCGCACTTCCATCAGGAATCCAATTTTCCAAAGTCTTCAGGTTTCAGATTTTCCAGCCATTGATCAAGTTCTTCTGAGCTTTGCTTGCGAATCACGGACTCACTCGCAAAAATCGGAGCCTGAGACCGCAACGCCAGGGCAATCGCGTCACTTGGACGAGAATCAACGGTATATTCGGAATCTGCGTAGGTCAAATGTATCTTGGCGAAATACGTATTCTCAGCGAGGTCGGTAATAACGACGCTGATGACTTTGGCCTGAAAGGCGTCAAGATAGGACTTCATGAAATCATGTGTCATCGGACGAGGAGGGGCAACATTCTCAAGAGCTAAGCTGATCGAGCTTGCCTCGGATTTTCCCACCCAGATCGGAAGCATTTCAGCCTGATCCTCGTCTCGGAGGATGACGATATACGCATTGTTATAGGGGTCGAACATAAGCCCCTTCACTTGCATCTGAGTAATCATCAGCCCCCTGAATTTCAAGTATAGGAAACGATGCAGGGTAGCACTTTCAAGATCAAGAAGTCAACGAACTCCGCGACAAGAAAGGGGAAACCACAGGCATTGCATGCCGACACAACCGGGGAAGGCGCTATCCGCTCAGCTGCTCGGCGGCTTGAAATTCTCGGCAACCTTCGAGGAATCGACCTGTTCGCCCAGCTTCAAAAACGCTTTCATTTGCTTGCGCACGAGTTCCCGTCCGCTCTCATCACCGAGATTCACTTGATATTCATTGATGACCATCACCCGCATGCCTTCCCACTTCTTCCAGCAATCTGCACAGACCTTGCTCTTCACTTCCGCTTCCAGCTTGCCGAGAAACAGGGGAGTGGTGATCGCTTCACCGGCTTGACCGCAGGTCACACATGAAACCTCTGCCATATCCGAGTGCTCCTTTTTCGATACGTATCAGGTTGAAGAATCAGCAGATTAAGATCCAGGTTCCACTGGTATCGATGGCCATTCTATCAGAGATGCTCCGATGAAGAAAAGGTCGGTGCTTCACGCCAAAGGATTCACCCGGCAAGAACCTATGTGAGAACCAGGCATAGTGGGCTGGCTGTCCTGAGAACTCCAAACGGCAATACAGCATTTGCCTTGCCTCTCTCCTGGGACGCGATAGAATCCACGTAGCGAATATCGACGGTTTCAAGCTTAGGGAGTACGGATTCGATTCGCTGGATGAAGACACACCGTGCGTCGGTCATGCCGCTTACGTGAGCATGTCACTACGCATAGCACAAGATCTGACCGTCGTTATTCGCGTAGGTCTGGGGGTGGTGGAAATCCAAAACTAGAGGTGGAATCTGGTCCACACCGTCGGCTCCGGCACCAGCCGGTTGAATGATGAACAGCAGCGCCTGAGGCCGTGCTGCGGCTCCCCCGGCTTCGGTGACGGCCACACGGATCTCGACCTGTTGCGGCTGAAGGCTTGAGGGTAAGGTTGCCGCGAAATCCAGCGCCTTGGTTTCTCCCGGTTGCAGTGGGGGAATCGTCTGCGTCGTCGATGGGAATTGTCCGATGACCGATGGCGTGCCGGTGAGGGAGGCCGAAGCATTCTGGATCGGGCTTGAGCCGGTATTGACAACATCCACGTGCACCCGAATCCGTTCGCCGCTCTCCAGAAACAAATTGCCGTTCTCGTCGAGCAG
>CABVRS010000084.1 GCA_902500745.1 uncultured Nitrospira sp. | reverse complement strand
AATCGTGCCCAAGGCGAGACAAACCGGTTCCTCGCCACCTTAAAAGAGTACAATCAGGCGAAGGATGTGATCAGCAAGCGAATTTATATCGAAACACTGGAAGAGATCCTTCCCAATGTGGAGAAGGTCATCATCGACGGCAAGGGAGGTGAGCGGGTACTCCCCTATCTTCCGCTCGACCGTCTCTCCAAATCCCACTCCACGACCGTGGTGAAACCTGCCCCTCAACCGGAGATCGAAGAGCCACGGCCTGACCCATCGCCAACTCTCAGACCGAGAGGGACCCGACCATGACAAAGCAGGGATTGGTCATCACACTGCTGGCCGTCATCGTTGCTCTGTTTGTGCTCGGAGCGTCGCCCCTCTTCGTGGTCGATGTGATCCAGACTGCTATCGTCGTCCAGCTGGGTAAGCCGGTGCGCACTATCACCGAGCCTGGACTGTACGTGAAGGTGCCGTTCGTGCAGGAAGTGACGTACTTCGAGAAACGGTTGCTGGATTACGATTCAAATGCGCAGGATGTCATCACCCAAGACAAGAAGACGCTGCTCTTGGACAACTTCGCCAAATGGCGAATTACCGATCCATTAAAAGTCTACCAGGCGTTCCAGAGCCAACGCGGCGCGCTTCAACGGTTGAACGATATCATCTATTCCGAGCTCCGTGTTGAATTGGGCCGCCACGAGCTGCTAGAGATCGTTTCCAGCACCAGGGCCGACATCATGCGGGTAGTCACCGAACGCGCGAACGAGAAGGCGTCGGTGTACGGCATTGAGATTCAGGATGTTCGAATCAAACGGGCGGACTTACCGGAACAAAACGAGAAGGCTGTCTTTGCACGTATGCAGGCGGAGCGGGAACGGCAAGCCAAGCAGTATCGGGCCGAAGGTGCGGAAGAAGCGCAAAAAATACGATCGGAAGCCGAAAAAGACCGAGAGATTATCCTCGCCCAAGCCTACAAAGAATCTGAAGAACTTCGTGGCGGCGGTGATGCCAAGGCATTTCGTATCTATGCCGATGCCTATAAACAAGATCCGAAGTTTTTTGAGTTTACCCGCTCAATGGAAGCCTATAAGAACGTCTTCAAAGATGGCTCGACCCTCGTGATGAGTCCGGATTCAGAATTCTTCAAATACCTTAAACAACGCTGACCTTTTACGACAGCCCCACGATTTTTCCACTCGTCGGTTCGAGGCCAATCCGTTCACCGGCCGGCTTCTTGGGCAACCCCGGCATCAGTTGAATTCCTGAACAGACAGCCGTGACAAATCCGGCTCCAGCCAAGATCCGCAACTCACGGATCGGTACTGTAAACCCGGTTGGTCTCCCCTTGAGCAATGGGTCATGGGACAGCGACAGCGGAGTTTTTGCCATGCAGACAGGCAACCCACCGAATCCCAAGGCCTCAGCCATATCTATCTGATGTTCGGCCTCCGGTTCAATTTGGACACCCGCTGCTCCATACATCTGCATCGCAATGGTCTGAATCTTTTTTCTGATCGGCCATGATAGTTCATACAGGTGTTGGAAGTGCACCGGCTTCTCAGATGCCTTGGCCACCGCCGCAGCGAGCTGCTCGGCTCCTTTCCCTCCATCGGCCCAGTGAGTTGAGACTGCAGCGTCTACGGCTCCCATCTTCAGCGACTGCTCACGAACCCAATCTAATTCGTCCTGAGGGTCATCCTGAAAGGCATTGACCGCAACAACCACCGGCACTCCGTGCGCCCGAACATTCGCGATGTGCTGTTCCAGATTGGCGATTCCCTTCGACAACGCTTCTTGATTTGGTCCGGTTAGACTCCAGGGTAATGCAACCCCGGCTTTGGCAACCCCTCCACCGCCATGGAGTTTCAGCGCGCGTAATGTCGCCACAACCACCGCTACGGCTGGGGTCAATCCTGACGTGCGACATTTAATGTTAAAAAACTTCTCGGCCCCCAGATCGCTGCCGAAACCGGCCTCCGTCACGACAAAGTCGGCACATCGAAGCGCCATCGCATCGGAGATGATCGAACAATTTCCATGCGCGAGGTTACCGAAAGGCCCGGTATGAATAAAAGCAGGGGTACCCTCAAGTGTTTGAACGAGATTGGGGAGAAGTGCGTCCTTCAGAAGAACAGCCATCGCTCCCACACAATTCAGCTGTTCAGCCGTGACCGGATTGCCAGATCTCGTGAACCCCACGAGTATTCGGCCGAGCCTGGCACGAAGTTCGAGAGGATCTTTCGACAACGCGAGCACAGCCATAACCTCTGACGCTTCGGTGATGACGAACTGGCCTCGGCGTCCACCTGTGCCTTCTCCAAGCACGATCTCCCGAAGCGCCCGATCATTCATACTCAACGTTCGAGGCCACGTCACGTGCTTTGGGTCGATCGAGAGCGCGTTTCCATGAAATAAGTGGTTATCAAGAAACGCTGAGAGAAGATTATGGCTGGCAGCTACTGCGTGGGCATCCCCGGTCAGATGAAGATTGATATCTTCCATCGGCACAACTTGGGCATGCCCCCCGCCGGTCCCGCCCCCCTTAACACCGAAAACCGGACCCAACGAGGGCTGCCTTAATGTAAGCGCGGTCCGATGCCCTAAACGCGAAAGTCCCATCGCAAGGCCGATCGATGTTGTGGTCTTTCCTTCTCCTAAGGGTGTGGGATTGATTGCCGTCACCAGAATGTAGCGCCCTTTGGGCGCATCTCTAAGCCGATCCAATGCCTTAAGCGAAACTTTTGCCTTATCTTGACCGTAGGAAGTGAGTTCTTCGGGACGAAGCCCAAGCTGAGAGCCGATATCGATGATAGGGCGGGAATTAACGGACTGCGCGATCTCGAGGTCAGTCAAGGGACGATCTTTGTGGTCTATTTAGTGGAATGGTGAAGATGAAGAATCCCATTGTGAGGAATACCGTGCCCCCAGAAGGCGGCACCTCTGACTCTGTCTATACAAGAAGGCTTATCACTTTCCTACTCCAGGATGTATTTGGACGGGTCGAGTGCTTGGCCATTTACCTTGACCATGTAGTGGAGGTGAGGGCCTGTAGATAGTCCCGAGCTTCCAACAAGCGCGATCACATCACCACGCTCAACCCTCTGACCTTCCTTCACCAAAGCCTTCGCCAAGTGCCCATAGAGTGTTTCAACCCCGTATCCGTGGTCCACTCGAACCATATTCCCAAGCTTAGGATCATATCCAGTCGATGTAATCCTCCCCTGAGCCGGAGCACGAACCGGCGTATTTGGTGCAGCACCGATATCCAACCCATCGTGCCAGGCAGGCTTTTCGGTGAACGGAGAGATTCGAGGGCCAAACCCTGATGTCACCCAACCTTTGACCGGCCAAATGGATGGCGTTGAGGCCCATCGGGTCGAGCGTTGCTCGGCTGCCTCTGTCAATTCGCTCAGAATACGTTCTTGTGCAGTGGCTGCTTTCTTAAGCCAGTCTAGACCTTCTTTCACCGCAGCGACTGCATCAGCGTCATTCTTCGACGTGTCAATACCAGCCGCAGAGTGTTGGCTGGCTCCTTCCGTCCCTTCCATAGAGCCGCTGGAACTTGGATTCGCCACACTACTTCCATTTAGGCGAGACGTGGTTCCTTCCTCAGGAAGGGGGACTTCTTCACCTCCTCGTCCATTCACCATATCACCGGACTTGGGAAGCTCTATCCCCAGCATGACCCGAAGTCTTTGATTGACCTCATTCATGGCTCCAATGCGCTTTTTCAAATCATCAATGGCCGTGGAGAAGGCTGCGGTCTGTTCCCGTGCACTCATAGCCTCATTGCGGAAAGAGGCCAACTCCCAGACTTCTCCTGTTCTCACAACATAGTGGGACACGACAAGGAGGTCGGCCAGCACCACCAGGCCAACACAGACGAGTAAACGACGGAGGAGTTTTCTCGAAAAGCTAAAACGAAGAGGCTTTGCGGTGGACCCTCTAAAGACTACAATCGTATATGAATCGCCGTCTTGATTCGTCGTCTGAGCCATAGCTATCGCCCTCCGTACCCACTCACACCTTACAGGCCTTCCCTTAGGCGGTCTAGTAAATTACCTACTTTCAGTCGCTATGGTCAACCGTAAAAAATGGCGGTTTCGCATAGCTAGCTTAGCCACACTATCTAGGAGGTCTCGCGGCACACCCACTCAAGATACGGTGGGAATCCATTGGTTACAGGAATCGCTATTATTTCCGGAACCTTGTACGAATGAAGATGCTGTATTGTTTCCTGTAGTGCCAGATATTTATCGGAAGTTGTCTTGATCAACACGAGTGATTCCTGATCGGTCATGATCTTACCCTCCCACCAATACGTCGAACGCACCGTGGGAATCATTGATGCGCATGCTGCTAGGCGAGACTTCACCACGTGGTCGGCAATCTTAGCCGCATCATCTTGATTTGCTGTGGTGACCATAACAACGACCACCTTGATCGGTTCAGCCTCCATAAGAAAGCCAGGATACTCAAGGGCATGCCTACAATCAACCTACACGGCGTTACGAGCTATGCCTCTGATTAGGTGAATGAGCAACATCTATGCCCAGACCGGAAAGCTCATCGATACTCATTGTATGAATTTACAATGGCTTAGGAGATCCTACGCCTTTGAGAATGGAACCTTAAGGCCAGCAGCTGTATGCTAAACGACACGGTCAAGCAATTTTTGTGAACCACTGTTCAAGAACTGCCTCTCGGGCCACTTTCGGTAGATTATTCCCCATTGATCACCACTCGTGTTCTATACTTTTCCCATCTTTGCCAACTCATCAAAGTAGTGAGCAAAGGCCTTCATTCCACCTGAAGCCTGACCCCAGTCATAGTACTCGTTAGGAGCATGATACCCGTGTTCTGGCAAGCTTAAGCCCATGAAAAGAATAGGGACTTTCCAAAACTTCTGCATTGTGACGACCGCACCGATTGATCCTCCTTCCCGTACAAATGCTGGATCCTTCCCAAACCCTGCTTTTATGGCGCGCTTCACACACTCAACATATGGCCCGGTAAAACTGCCCTTGTACGGATAGAGCATGCCTTCCCGTTCAACCTTCACACTTGGGTTCACCTTCGCAACATGCGTCTTCAAGAGAGCAAAGACCCGATCAGGTCTTTGGTTTGGAACAAGGCGCATACTGACCTTGAGCTCGCCGTGGCCGGACACCACCGTCTTAATACCTTGTCCCTGATATCCTCCGCTGAGCCCATGAATTTCAAAGGTTGGAGATGCCCAGATCCGACGCATGACGTCCGCTGGATCCTGCGTACGAAGAGATCGAAACCCGTACGCGTCTTTGAAGCGATTTACCTGAAAACCGGACTTAAGGAAACTTGCAATCTCCTCTTTGGTCGGCTCGACCACATCATCATAAAAGCCCGGTATCTTCACCCGACCGGTCCTTGCATCCAGACACGCGGTCGCCACCTCCATCAACTCAGCCAGCGGATTCCGCGCGGCCCCTCCGGTCACACCCGAGTGTGCGTCCTTCTCTCCGGTTCGCAGTATCAGTCGTGCGCCGAGCAACCCGCGCAAACCGTATGGGACTGCAGGCCGGCCCTTGGAAATCCAGATGGTGTCCGAGACGATCACCGAATCTGGTTTTGGCACAGCCGTGCGGTCTCGAAGTCCTACACTAAAATGAGGACTCCCGATTTCTTCTTCTAGTTCCCATAGGAAACGGATATTGATCGGCACACCTTGCTCAATGACATAGCGAGCACCGAACAGAGCGGTTAAAGCCGGTCCCTTGTCGTCAGTGGCGCCTCGGCCCTGATAGAGGCCGTGCTTGTTCCTAAATGCGAATGGAGGGTGCTTCCATTCCGGCTCTTGGGCAGGCTGTACGTCCAGGTGGTTGTAGATTGTAACGGTCGGATACTGAGTCCCTATCGTCCACCCTCCGGAGACAAGGGGATATCCATCGGTCTCAACAATTTGGGCCTGGGCACCCATCCCTTCCAGATATTGCACTGCCAAATCGGCCACGCGTCGGATATCGCCCTTGCGAGATGCGTCCATACTGATCGACGGCACTTCCACCATCTGCCCCAAGAGATCCTCAAACTTCGGTCGTGACGCCGTAATAAACGTCCGGAGTTGCCGCTCATTTCTCATACGTACAATCCTCCATGGATACGAGACGGAGAATTATAGCGGCCATGCGTGGGAAGAGAAAGTCACTACGGGACCACGCAAGGATGGTGATAGAATGCAGTCCTTATGGTGATATGGGCTCGGTTCATCGCTCCTCTCACAGTCGTCCTGCTCACCCTTTCCGGAACGGGCACACAGGTGCTCGTGCAGGCAGAGGAACCGATCGGCATCCACCAAATACTTGAAGAACCACGCGTCTACCATCTCCGGCGCGTCACCATGCACGGCACGGCGCGGGATGTGCAGCCGCTGGCTCCCTACACGGTTCCCAATGGGGACAACTGTTACGGCGCGTACTTGTTTCGCCTGGAAGAAGACGAGGCGACGATTCCGGTTGCCGTGTTAGGCATTTGCGGAAAACCTTTGGTCCGCGACCCCGACATCGAAGATGGCGATCGCATCGAAGTCAGCGCGACGATCCAGGCTCCGAGTCATGGCGGATACTATCTGAGCTTCAAAGGGTTGAAAGTGGTCACTGAACAAGAAGGCGTCGTGCAGGCAGTAGCCGATCGTATTCTTCCGCTCATCGAGTAGCCAACTTTCCACCAAGCGACCAGTCGGTTGTCGGCCATTTCTTTACAGTTTCTACCCTCGGCGGTATAGTTCCCACGAGTTCTGAAGTTCCACTTACCAGCACACTCGGAGTCAATCCCATGGCCTGGACTTTCTTGATTATCCTGGTGCTATGTGCACTGATCGTCATCGGCATCTACAACAGCCTGGTGCGACTCAGGGTCCAGTCCGAAAGTGCGTGGGCCGACATCGACGTACAGTTAAAGCGCCGGCATGATTTGATCCCCAACCTGGTCGACACGGTAAAAGGCTATGCGGGACATGAGAAGCAGACGCTTGATGCCGTTATCAGCGCACGCAACCGCGCCATGTCTTCTGCGACCCCTTCCACCAAAGCTGAAGCCGAGGGCGTGCTCACGCAATCGTTGAAATCGTTATTTGCACTCGCGGAAGCGTACCCCCAGCTGCGCGCCGTAGAAAGCTTCACTCAACTCCAGAGTTCGCTGAACCAGATTGAAGAGGCGGTGCAGAATGCGCGTCGTTACTACAATGCCGTAGTCCGCGACTTGAACACAAAAATTCAGGAGTTTCCTTCCAACACCATCGCAAACGCCTTCAACTTCAAGACTCGCGAATTTTTTGAGCTTGCCGATGCGACCGAGCGGGCGGTCCCGAAAGTCAGCTTCGAACAGACTTCACGTTGATTCCAACCGTGACCCGGCACTACCAATTCCACTCAAAGCCACTCCCTCAGGTTTTACGTGTCGCTCTGCTCCTCGCGGCTTGGCTCATCGGACTCGGAGACGTTTCTGCCCACGCTCGCTCCATGGTGATCGAGCAGTTTCAGGCGGACATTCAGGTCCTCAAGAACGGAGAACTCCTCGTCACGGAAACCATTCGTCCTCGCTTCACCGGATTATGGAACGGGTTGAAGCGCGACATCCCAGTCGAATATCGAACACCGCAGGGTTTCAATTACACCTTGTTGGTGGATCTCGTGAGCGTAACAGACGAACACCAGAGTCCCCTGAAATACGAAAGCTCTCGCGAGCGGCATTATAAGATCTTCAAAATCTGGTTGCCGGGCGCTCAGGACACCACAAAGACACTGATCCTCACGTACAAAGTTTCGAACGGGCTCAAATATTTTGAGGATCATGATGAGCTGTATTGGAATGTGACCGGCGATGAATGGGATGTCCCAATTGAATCAGCAGGCGCGCGGGTGCTCTTGCCGGCAGGGACCACCGGCGTCAAGGCGCTCGCATTTACCGGCGCCTACGGTGCACGGGAGCAACAGGCAGACGTGCGCATCACAGGCCCGGAGATTCTCTACCGCATGACGCGTCCGCTTGGCTTTCGCGAAGGGCTCACCGCCGTAGTTGGGTGGGACAAAGGCGTGGTCGCCGAACCTGATTCCTTCCAGCAGGCTGGCATGGTTATCCAATCCAATTGGCCGGTGGCTTTTCCAGTCGGCATCTTTGGCCTTATGCTCTACCTCTGGCACACGCGCGGGCGAGATCCGCGCCGGCGTCCGATCACCGTCGCCTATGAACCGCCGGAAAAACTGACACCCGCGGAACTCGGTACGCTGATCGACAATTCTCCGGATCTTCGCGATATCACCGCCACCCTCGTGGATCTGGCCGTCCGCGGCTTTCTCCGGATTGAAGAACGCCAAGAATCTCGACTGCTTGGTCTCTGGTCCGATACCACCTTCTATCTCCACCGGCTCAAGGCTCCTTCCGAATGGACGGATTTACGGCCGCATGAGCAAGAGATCATGAGCGGCATCTTCTCAAGCAGCACGGATGATGTCGTCGCCCTGTCCGAATTGAAGAACCGCTTCTACATCTATCTCAATGGAATCAGAGCTTCGCTCTTCAAACAACTGCTGAGCCATGGGTACTATGCAAGCCGGCCGGATCGTGTCAAGCAAGTCTACATGGCCCTCGCCATTCTGGTCGCTATCGCTTCGTTCTTCGGATCCATCATTCTGCAGAATTCCTATGGGATCGCACTTCAGACCAGTTTCCTTTCAGGGTTGGCCGCGAGCCTCATCGTTGTGGGATTCGGCTGGATCATGCCGGCCAGGACCATCCGTGGCGCACGAGCACTCGAGCAAATCCTTGGTTTTGAAGAATTCCTGACTCGTGTGGAATCAGATCGCTTTGCACGGGTCATCAAGACACCCCAGATGTTCGAGAAGTTCTTACCCTTCGCGATGGCGTTGGGCGTTGAGCAGAATTGGGTCCGCGCCTTCGAAGGCATTTACACGACGCCGCCCACCTGGTATCAAGGAACGAACCTCGCAGACTTTCGTCCCGGGCGCTTTGTCGGGAGCCTCTCGCAAATGTCGGCCACCACCGGAGCAGTCATGACCTCCGCCCCCAGGAGTTCCGGTGGATCCGGGTTTAGCAGCGGTGGATCATCGGGCGGGAGATCGGGAGGAGGGTTTGGCGGAGGAGGCGGCAGTGGATTTTGAAAGTACCAGGCGATGCCACGACTTGATACGGAGGTGATGCAGCAACCTTTCGCGATTGCTGTCCTGCTGTTGATGGTACTAACGACCGGTTGTGGCAGTAGCCAAGGATTCAATCGGGTCGCAATGAGCGAGGTGCTGCACGTCGATCTTACCTCGAATCAAGATACCCGCATTCCATCACACCAACGCCCCACCCCTTCTCCGCCGTTTCGACTCGGGGTCTTTTTTACCAATCACGACTTTCCAAACCATCAGTCCCTCAGAAAGGTGGAATGGCTCAGCGCAGATAGAGAAGCCCTTCTCCAGAGCCTAGCACCCCTACGAGATCAGCGAATACTCACGGACATCTTTGTCTTGATGGATTCAACCGTTCACGCGGCGGATATTCCTGAGATCAGGCAAGCCGGTGCCCGCTATGGAGCCGACGCCGTGTTGATCGTCGATGGTGCTGCCGCAGTTGATCGATACAACAACCACTTTGCCTGGCTGTATCCAACTATCATTGGCGCCTACCTGGCTCCCGGCACCGAAAGTGACGCGCTCGTGATGGCTACGGGGAGCCTGTGGGCTGTCCGCTCTGACTGGCATGCCCCCATTCAGATAGTCGAAGGAGTCTCGAAGGTAGTCGGGTCAGCGGTGCTCGTCGACGATGGCGCAGCTCTCGAGGATGCGAAAAGGCAAACCATCCAAGCACTCGGCCAACGCATCGTCGATCTGCTTCAATTGTGGGTGCAAGACTCTCCACTTTCTCTCTCCCCATTACGGTGAGTCGAAGCTCACCAGGACGCCCAGCAAAAGCAGATGTTGCCCCGGCGAGAGGCCAGCGACACCGGGACGGATCTCCCCGTTCTTGAAAAATCCTCCCCCGATTCCGGTTGAGTCATCGAAACGATGTTCGACCCGGACGATCGTATTCGTCCATTTGTACGGGAACTCATAATCGACCGTGGAGGTGATCGCCTTCACAAACTGCTCGGCACCGGTCCACCGTCCATTCCGATCCCAGTAGAACTCAGGCCGCACCGCCACAGCCCACGACCCGTTGAT
>CABVRS010000083.1 GCA_902500745.1 uncultured Nitrospira sp. | reverse complement strand
AAACCGGCCATGCGACGAACATCATCGCGGGGCTGGCGGTCGGCATGCAGGCGACCGCGGCGCCGGTGGTGGTGATTGCGCTGGCTATTCTCGGCAGTTATTGGGTGTGCGGCGGCGCGGAGTCTGGTGGGCTTTATGGCGTGGCTGTTGCGGCGGTGTCGATGCTCTCGATGGCCGGGATTGTCGTGGCCATCGATGCGTTTGGTCCGATCACGGACAACGCCGGCGGTATTGCTGAGATGTCGCACTTGGGTAAGGAAGTGCGTGACATCACCGATCCATTGGATGCGGTCGGCAATACAACCAAGGCGGTGACGAAAGGCTATGCGATTGGGTCAGCCGCATTGGCGGCGGTGGTGTTGTTCGCGGAATATTCCCGCGAGGTGGCGGCACACAATCCTGCGCTGGCGGCATTCGATCTGTCCAACCCAAAAGTGTTGGTCGGTCTGTTCCTGGGCGGCATGTTGCCGTTTATCTTTGGCGCGCTCTGTATGAGAGCCGTGGGTGAAGCCGGTGGCTTGATCGTGGAAGAAGTGCGGCGGCAGTTCCGGACGATCAAGGGCATTATGGAAGGCACGGGGAAGCCGGAGTATGGCACCTGTGTCGACATCGTAACTCAAGCGGCTATTCAAAAGATGATGATCCCCGGCTTGATTCCGGTGGCATCGCCGATTCTTGTGGGTGTGATTCTTGGCCCGCAAGCGCTTGGTGGTGTGTTGGTCGGCAGCATCGTGACCGGCCTATTCGTCGCGATTTCAATGACAAGCGGCGGTGGGGCTTGGGACAATGCGAAAAAGTTTATTGAAGAGCAGGGGTTGAAGGGCACCGACACACACAAGGCAGCGGTCACCGGTGATACGGTCGGCGATCCGTACAAGGATACGGCGGGACCGGCGGTGAACCCAATGATCAAAGTGATCAATATCGTTGCCCTGCTTATTGTTTCGTTGATCGTCTAATAGACGATTGGAGATCGAGTGATGGCGCCGTTTCCCTTCCGGGAAACGGCGCTTGTCATTTATGGCCTTGCCTTGACGGGTTTCCTTGCCGTGGAGTATGGTGAACGTGTCATCCCAAGTTGCTGACTGACCGCGAGAGTTTCCCTGGATGTACGGGAGGTGCTCGAATGGAAAAGCAGGAACGTAAGCAAGAGCCGCGACGCGAACCGCAAGGGAAGGAAGAGGTCAAGGCCAATCCCAAGGTCGTCGAGGCGGGTAAGAAAATGAAGGAAGACATCGACAAGCTGGTCGATGAAATCGACGATGTTCTTGAAAAAAACGCCGAAGAATTCGTAAAGAATTACGTTCAAAAAGGAGGGGAATAGCGCCGTTTCCCACTCTCCTCGCTCACCCGATTCACTCGACGTCCTTTTCCCCGCTCCTTGGTTTGACAAAAAAGCAGCGAGTTATTACAGTTTGCCTCGTTTTCCGGCAATCCATCGGTTCAACGTAGACACGGCCCAGGCCCTGAAGGAGGCGGATATGCAGCCCAAGCTCTGGGTCATTCGTCAAGTCGATCCCATCCAACGCGGCCGGTTATCACAGGCCTTATCCATCTCTTCGGCCACGGCCGCACTGCTGCTCAATCGTGGGGTCACGACCCTGGATCAGGCCACCGCTTGGATGTCTCCTATCCAAACCCATGACCCGTTCCTGATTCCCGATATGGAGCGCGCGGTCGACCGTCTGCATCATGCCATGCAACGGCGTGAGCAGGTCTGTTTTTATGGTGATTATGATGTCGATGGCATGTCCGCCACCAGCATTTACCTGTCGTTCTTCCGCACACTCGGGGCCAATGTCAGGGCGTATGTTCCCCATCGTCTACGCGAGGGCTATGGCCTCAATGAGTCTGCGGTTCGGACCTTGGCGCAAGCAGGGGTGTCTCTGTTGGTTACCTCAGACTGTGGCACCACCTCGCACCACGAAATCAGCCTTGCCAATCAGCTGGGCCTCGATGTGATCGTCACGGACCACCATCAAACGGATACGGACATGCCGCCGGCGTTAGCCGTCATGAATCCGCACCGGCCAGAGGCTCGGTATCCTTTTCATGGGCTGTGCTCCGGTGGCCTGGCCTATAAAGTCGCGCAGGCCTATGAAGCGAAATACGGATCCGGTTCAGTGCCGTTGGAGTCGCTCTTGGATCTCGTCGCACTTGCCACGATTGCCGACGTCGTGCCGCTGCAGGACGAAAACCGGCTGTTTGTTCGGGAAGGACTGACTCACATTACACGAGGCGCACGCTGTGGCATACGGGCCTTGAAACAAGTGGCTGGTATCAGTCGCGAGTGCACGGCGGAAACCATTGCGTTTAAGCTCGGCCCTCGACTCAATGCAGCAGGTCGGTTGGGGGAGGCTATCAAGGGCGTCCAATTACTCACCACGGAATCAGAACAAGAAGCCAACGCGTTGGCTGGAGAGCTTGACCGGTTGAATCAGGCTCGCCGTGAGCTCGAAGGCACGATTTTGGAAGAAGCACTCGCGCAGGTAAAGTCTCGAGCGTTATCGGGCGGGATTGTCTTGTATGCGCGAGGGTGGCATCTCGGCGTGGTCGGAATCGTGGCTGCCCGCATCATGGAACGTTTCCATCGTCCGACCGTCGTGATTGCGGTCAATGAGGACGGTATTGGAAAGGGATCGGCTCGGACCATACCAGGATTCGACTTATATCAGGCCTTGGCAGGGTGTCGAGATTTGCTCGTGGCTTTTGGTGGGCACCCGAGTGCGGCCGGCGTTACCATCCAGGAATCGCAGTTGCCCGCATTTTGCGATCGGTTTTCCACCATTGCGGAGAAGTGGATCCGCGATACTCAAAGCACTCCCGTCCTTCATGTGGATTCAGAAGTGCGGTTGAAAGAGATTACGTTCTCTCTGCTTCGTGAAATCGGCACTCTGCATCCCTTCGGCGCAGGGAATCCTGAACCGATGTTTGTCGTCAAGGGGGTGAACGTGATCAATGCTCGAGTGGTCGGTGACAAGCATCTGAAGATGACGGTCCGGCAGGATGGGTCCTTGCCGTTTGACAGCATAGGGTTTGGGATGAACTCGCTTGAGGATCGTGGGTTGTCTCCGACTGCCCCCATTGATGTGGCCTGCACACCGGAGCTGAATCACTGGAACGGCTATGACCGGATTCAGTTGCGCATCCGGGATATCCGTGCGGCAGGGTGTGAGTAACGGATCATGTACGAAACCGTGACGGATATCGAGCAATTGCTGAGTCGTCTGCAGGCCTATCAACCGGAAGCGGACCTGGGGATGGTGCGAAAAGCGTACGAGTTTTCAGTACGGGCGCATGAGGGCCAAACGCGCCGATCCGGCGAACCCTATGTGAAGCATCCCGTGGCCGTGGCCGGTGTGCTGACGTCTCTCAAAACCGACGTGACCGCGATCGTGGCCGGGCTTCTTCACGATACGCTGGAAGATACGGTGGCGACGGCCGATGAGCTTCAGCGGGAGTTCGGTCAGGAAGTCGTGCATCTCGTCGATGGTGTGACAAAGATCGGGAAAATCACGTTTCGCAGTTCGGAAGAACGGCAGGCTGAAAATTTTAGAAAAATGGTCTTGTCGATGGCCGATGACATCCGTGTGGTCATCATCAAGCTGGCCGATCGACTCCATAATATGCGCACGCTGGAACATCTCAAAGAGAGCAAACGGCACGAAATCGCGAAGGAGACGTTGGAGATCTATGCGCCCTTGGCGAATCGTATCGGTATCGGGTGGGTGAAAAACGAACTGGAAGATTTGTGCTTGAAGCACCTGAACCCGGACGCCTACGAGACGTTGCGGGTGCGCGTGGCCAAGCGCGATGAGGATCGACAGCAGTACATTCAGGAGGTGCAAACGCTTGTCGAAAAAGCTCTGGCGGAAAATAGTTTGGTCGGTGCCGTCTACGGGAGACCGAAACATCTCTATGGCATCTATCAAAAAATGAAGAAACAGTCGATCTCGTTCGAAGAGGTGTACGATCTCACGGCGTTGCGGATCATTACCGATACGAAGATGAACTGTTATGCCCTGCTCGGCGTGATCCATTCACTCTGGCGCCCGCTGCCCGGACGTTTCAAGGACTACATTGCCATTCCAAAATCCAATCTCTATCA
Source organism: uncultured Nitrospira sp. (assembly GCA_902500745.1). Taxonomy (GTDB): domain Bacteria; phylum Nitrospirota; class Nitrospiria; order Nitrospirales; family Nitrospiraceae; genus Nitrospira_D. The sequence continues at coordinate 6,198 of CABVRS010000083.1, read as the reverse complement.
ATCTCTACATACGACCGTGGTCGGGCCGAAAGGCGAGCACGTGGAATTTCAGATTCGCACGGAGGAGATGCATCGCGTCGCTGAATACGGCATCGCTGCGCATTGGAAATATAAAGAGCAGGGGCGTGTGCAGGATAAAGACAGCAAGGCCTTCGGATGGCTGAGGCAGTTCATCGAATGGCAACAGGATCTTCCGGATAACCGCCAGTTCATGGATTCCGTGAAGCTCGAACTGTTCCATGACGTTGTCTACGTCTTTACTCCGAAGGGGACTGTGAAAGAACTGCCGAAGGGAGCGACGCCGGTCGATTTTGCTTATGCGATCCACACGGAAGTGGGTGATCACTGCGTGGGCGCGAAGGTCAACGGGAAGATTGTTCCGCTGAGGCATGAGGTGTCCAGCGGCGATACCATAGAAATTTTGACCTCTCCGAACCAGACTCCGCACAAGGACTGGTTGAAGTTCGTGCGAACGTCGCGGGCCAAGACCAAGATCAAGCACTGGATTAAGGCGGAGGAACAGAAGCGAAGTCTTGAAATCGGGAGACGGTTGCTCGAGGCAGAGCTCCGCCGCCATGGATTGGCTCCTTCGCAGGTCTCGAAGTCGGATGCGCTGCTCGAACTTGCTAAGCAAGAGGGCTATACGACGATTGATGAGCTTGCTGCAGCCATAGGATTCGGCCATATCGCGACGGCGCAGATCGTCGGACGCTTGATGGCGCCGGCAACCGAGCGAAGCGCAACCACTCCCGAGGCCGGTCTCGTTCCGAAAGTTGCCGGCGAGAGAGGTGTGGAGGCGAGTGTCCAAGTCAAAGGAGGACGCGATCTTCTGATGCAGCTCTCGCGGTGTTGTAACCCTGTTCCCGGAGACAAGATTTTGGGATACATCACGCGTGGGAGAGGGCTCACCATCCATTCCGTCGAATGCCCAAATTTAGGTGCGTTGGACTATGATCGAGATCGTCTCGTTGAGGTCGAATGGGATACGGCGACACCCGGTCAACATGCAGTTAACATCGCCGTCATTGCTGAAGATAAAACCGGGGTGCTGGCAAACGTCTCTTCGGCGATCGCCGGATCCGATGCGAATATCAGCCGTGCCGAGATTACGACGAGAGAGGATCGCAAGGCCGAGTTGCATTTTGTGGTTGAGATTGCCGACACGAATCACCTCAATCGAGTGTTGAAGGCAATCGAACGTGTGGAAGGCATCATTACAGCCCGACGTCTGAGGTCCTGGCGTGGGAAACCCTAGGAGGATGTGTTTCACGATGAGGCGTTAAGGCTGGCCGAATTGAAGTTTCGTTCCTTTCTCGATCTTGTATCCATCAACGGTCCCCCCGGCAATCTCCAGTACATAAATGGCGTCCGCGTTGTTTGGGCGATATTGCGGGCAGGAGTCATCGCTTTTCGTGCAAATGGGGACATTCCGTTCGATATGGGTGACTCGTTTCTTGTCGTCCAGCCAGATGAGGTCGAGCGCAATCTTGGTGTTTTTCATCCAGAAGGTCCAGGCCTGGGGTTCGCTGAAAAAAAACAGCATCCCGTGATTCTTCTGTAAGGATTCTCGGTACATGAGGCCCTGAGCTCGCTTTCGCGGAGTATCGGCAATTTCAGCCTGGATGGTTGTACCAGAAGGTGTGCGAATTGAGACAAGCTCGGAATCGGAGGCCGCTCGAATCGGCAGATGGTCGAAGAGCAGTCCTATGATGACCAGAGAGAAAACTATGCCCATCGTTGATGGTTTTAGGCGCATGAGCGCATCGTAATGATCGAACTGCCCTCAGTCAAGCCGGCCGTTGCTGAGCTGCAGCGATAGGTCGGTTCCGGTGCGAGGAATATTGCAATCCTGTCAGTTGTTGTGCCATCCTCAGCTTCGAGCGGAGAAAAGGATATCATGGAAGAAAAGCGGCGAGTGCTCTATAAAAAGGGCGTGTTCGTGTGTCCCGGATGTCGTCAGTCTTACGTTCAGGAAAAGTGGATCGAAGAATGGCGGATTCGCTGCCATCGCTGTACGTATCGGGGTACGTTGACGGAGGTGTCGGTTGAAGAGCATATGGAGGAAGAGACGTTTCGGCGCTAGCATTTCACCTTCTTAGCTTTCGTCGAATTCTACGGTCGTGTCAGCCCACCTTGTTCACAATCAATTGCGCAGTCGATTGCGGCGTCTTGTAGCCGTCGCGCTCATATGCGTCAGTCTCAACACGGGTTGCGTGGTGTTGTCACGAGCCGGCGATACCGCACCATCAATCAAGATCCTCGTCACCTATCATTCTCTTTCCGGAAACACCGAACGCATGGCGGATGCCGTGGTGGCTGGAGCGAAGTCAGTGTCCGGCACGCAGGTTGTTCTGAAACGTGTCGGCCACGTGACGGCCGATGATCTGTTGTCCGCCGATGCCGTGATCGTGGGCTCTCCGGTCTATTGGTCCAATATGTCAGGTGAGGTGAAAACCTTCTTCGATAACTGGCAGTTCAAGTTCGGTGTCTTTCCAGAATACAAAATGAAAGACAAAGTTGGGGCGGCCTTTGCCACAGGAGGGCAAGTCTCAAGCGGGAAAGAAGTCACGATGCTGACGATCCTCGCAGCAATGCTTGAAAATCGGATGATCGTGGTGAGCGACGGCGGGGCGTTTGGGGCGTCGGCAACCACGGAAGGCGATAGTCCAGGGATTGATGATCATGAGCTTGGGAGTGCCAAGGCATTAGGTCGCCGTGTAGCCGATGTGACGAAACTCATCAAGCGGGGGGCCGAACAATAAGAACGGTATTGGGCCACTAGGAACATACGATGGAATCACGTGGCACCAAAGTATGTGAAGGCAGGAAGGTTGTTATCGTTCCACGGTGCTGGCCGAAGCTCCCTGGACAGCAAGCTCGACCAATTCATGGATGTTCTTCGCGCAGCGACCGCAACTGCCGCTTTGCTTGAGGCCAAACTTGGCCTTGAGTTGACAGGGCATCACACATCCCGCCCGCCCCGCTTCACGGACGTCTGATTCTGTAATTCCTCTGCACAGGCAAACGTACATTAGATGTCCTGCTTCTTAGATCGACGATTATGAGAAGCATTCTCAGTATGCCACGGTCAGAATGTTGTGTCAAGCCCGTCAGGAGGGGGTCTGGGATGCGTGAATTGAGGCTGGATAGTCAGTTGTTGGTGGCTACGAGAGGGTCAGTTCGAGTTCGTTCACCATTCCTCGGATGGTATCGAAGCCTGCTTGCCAGAACGATTCTGCCGTCATATCAACGCCCATCTTGCTCAGAATGTCATTCGGTGATTGAGATCCGCCGGTTGCGAGCAGCTCGAGATACTTCGGGACGAATGACGCACCTTGTTCTTTGTACATGCGGTAGAGGGCCAATACGAGCAGGTTCCCGAAGCTATAGGCATAACAATAGAACGGGCTGGCAAAGAGATGAGGAATCATGAGCCATTCCCATTGAAACTCATCCGGCACCCTCACGCCTTTGCCGAATTGCTGCTGGAGTTCAGATAAGTATGCCTGGGCCAGCTGATCACCCGTCGCGCCCTCCGTTACCATGCGATGAGCCATGGTTTCAAAACGGACAAAATAGGCTTGCCGAAGGACGGTCGCGTAAATATCGTCCAATTGGTTCAAGAGGAGTCCTTGTCGGACGGTTTTCTTCCGTTCCTGGGACATGAGGGCATCTGAGAGAATCCGTTCGCCGAACACGGAAGCGGTTTCAGCCAACGGAAGCGTTGAATGGAAGGTAAAGACTGAATGGTCTTTCGCCATCATCCCATGGACGGCATGCCCGAGTTCATGCGCCATGGTGGCGACGTCTCGAGCTTCACCCGTGAAGTTCAACATGACGTAGGGGGTCAAGCCTGGTGCCACACTATAACAGTAGGCTCCGCCGAGCTTACCAGGGCGCGTCGGCGCATCAATGTGCCTCGCTCGAAAGACCTCTTCGGCTAGATCCGCCAATTGCGGGGAGAAATTGCGATAGGCTTCGAGCACCATGGTCACTGCGTCGGCGTATTGATAGTGTTTTGTTTCGGACCGATGAGGCGCATAAATATGATATCGGCTCATCGACGTGATCTTGCAGATCTTGGCTTTTAGTTTGAAGTAGGTTTGAAAGATCTCGGCGTTCTTGGCACACGTCGCGAGCAGGACATCAACGGCCTGGTTCGGGACATCATTGCTGAGGTTCCGGGTAGCAATGGGAGAGCTAAAGGCTCGGAGTTCCACATTCTCTGATTTCCAATCGTTCACGAGCGTTCGATACATTTCCCCAATCAGATCGCGCTGGGCCGAGAATACGCGATAGAGTTCTTGATAAGCGGCCTGGCGGACTGAGGCTTTGGGGTTCCGCACGTAGCTCATAAGTTGCTCGCGATTCATGGTGCGGCTCTTCCCATCGACGGTCAGGGTGAATGTCAATCCATTGGTAGCCACATCGTAGAGTGTGTTGACTGCGCTGCGTCCGGTGACATTCTTGACGTTGATGATTTTCTCCTCGGCTTCCGAGAGCGTATGGGATTTGTAACGTCTGATAGTTTCGAGGTGATACCGGAGATCGCCTGCATCGGCCATCAAACGTTCGGCGTTGAGCGAATCGACGCCTTGCCACCAGAGCTCGAAAAACAGCAAGCGATTGTTCAATGCCGTGAGGCGCTCCTCGACCCGGGATTTGAGTGCGCGGGATTTCGCATCTTTCGTATTCTCCGAGAACCAGAGGTAGGCAAACGCTCCCAGTCGGTTTGAGATCTCGGCAATTGATTCAGTCAGTTTGAGGATCGCCAAGAAATCTGGGCTGGCCATGGTCGCCTGCAACTGAGGCCGCGCCGATTCTACTTGCCCCACAAGTTTCCCTAGCTCAACCAGGCTTCGTTCCACATCGATGGGTGGCTTCTTGACGAGGTCACTGAGATCCCATCGGTCGTGTGTGATGGGTGTGGAAGTCTTATGACGAGGTCGGCGTTGAGCGGCCATGAACATCTCCTCTAGGTTGATTTCATGTCTACGGGAACGTGATTTTATCATCAGCGGATGGCGCCAGTGGAGAAAATTGTCGGGCGATGGCCGGAGCTCTATTACATTGACTGTCAATCGGTCGGATGCAAAGATGGCTCTGAGCAAGTATCAGTATGAACGATCACGAATTACAGCGAGTGGTCCAATATGTGACGGCCAGCACGTCGTATGCCCGCGAAACTGTGAGCGATATTCTACGGACGGGCTTTACGGAGCTGTCGTCGCTGGCGGCTAGTTCGAGGCAACCCTTCGAGAGAGAGGCGCTTTTAGAATATGTTTCACAGTGGACCATCAAACAAACTGGACAGCCGGAGCCGTTAGTGCGTGAAGTGTTGAGCTGTGCCGGGCGATGGTTGGATGATGTGTACGATGAGCTTGCCAAGCGGCATCCGGAGGCGTTGGGGCTGTCGTCGAATCATGAAGGTGACAGAGAGAGTGAGTGAGCCATGAGACGGTTTCGCTCGAGCAAGACGTTCAAGCTGGTCGCCCATCATCGAGGCGAGCGTGTGGCACCGATGCCCGCGTGGAAACGTGAAGAGGAAGGACTCTCTCGCGAACTGCACGGCCGGTGGAGTACGCTTCATCGGCACTGTGCCGATCAGTTCGAGTCATCTCCGGCTCGGCCGTCTTGCTGGTGTGGTGACGGCGCTCCTTACACGAATTCCCACCATCAGTGCGGTCGTCATGTTGATCTGGGATGTTGACCCACTTCCTTCCAGGAGAGCGGAGAGGCTTGCTAATGCCGAAGTGGTCGAACGGGCGAAGCATCAGTCGCCCCAGCCTCGGGTGCGCATGTTCGTCTTGAACCCGATCGCCTCAGCTCCGCTCTCCGAATCTCATGATGTCTTGATCAGGCAAACATTATAATTTTGGTGCGAACACGTTCCCTAGGTTGAACGTGAAGAGACTGATCAGGCACACAAACGTGCCGTCACGACCCCAGGGTAAGTTTTAAGGCTTCCAAATTCTTGGTGACCATGGCATCGCCGTTCTTCGTAGACACGTCAATGCCGGTGGCGCACACGGTTCGGCATTCGTCCAGGCGGCCGAGTTTCTGGAGTGACTGCGCGAGGGCGAGGTAGGCGGCTGAATAGGTTGGTTTGACCGTCACGCACTGGTGCAGCGATTTGGTAGCCTCTTCAAAGTTCCCGTCGTCCATGTAGGCTTTCCCCAATCCAAACCAGGCCACATC
>CABVRS010000082.1 GCA_902500745.1 uncultured Nitrospira sp. | reverse complement strand
ACTTCATAAAAGAGAACCTTTGACGAAGTAGTCCTATTGGCGTATCCTGGTGCAAGATGCCGAACCAAGCGGAGATCAAAACCGTGGACGAGTCCTACGCGACGCCTGATGGTGGCGGGCCGAGGACCGTCTCGCCACATGAGGGCGGGGAGGGGATCAGGAACTCGCTGATGCTTCAGCCTGGGAAAGACAGTGATCGCGTGCATCTCCAGGCGACGTTCTATCATTACCTGCTCTTTTGTCAGGCGAACAAAGCGGCGAGTACGCACCGGATCTACCAGTCCACCCTCTGGGCCTTCTATCGTTGGTGGAGCCAAGAACGGCCGTATGAGACGCTGGGCCCCACACTGCTCCATGCCTACAAGATTTGGTTATGTCAGAGTCGTGATCAAGGGCAAGAACGATTGCAGGCGCGGTCGATTAATAACTATCTCGCGGCGGTCCGGGCCTTCTGTCGATGGATTCACGCCCGATACCCGCTCAGTTGGGATCCCGGCCGGGAGATTCCGGACGAGCGGGTCGATAACAAGACCTATCAGCGACTCCCTCTCAGCCCCACGCAAGTTACCACATTGATTGGCAGCTTCGATGACTCCCTGATTGGACTGCGCGACGCCGCCATGACGTATATCATGGCGAAAACTGGCTTGCGCGCGATTCAGATCCAGCGGGCGGATTGCGGTGACCTCGAGTGCCTGGAGGTTCAGGTGTACCAGGGGAAGGATGGTAGAGGGGTGGCCAGTGACGCGACGGTCATAAGAGCGCAATGGATCTTGCGGACCCAGGGTAAGGGGCAGCAGACGAAGGAGAGTTTTGTGAATCTGATGCCTGAGGTCTACAACCGGCTGCAACGATATCTGGAGGCCCGCGGGCCGGTGTCATCACGCGAGCCGTTGTTTGCCAGACATCATGACAAGCTCACCACGCATCTCGAGCAGGTACGGTCAAAGCCGGGCGGAGCGGAGGGTTCAACGTTGGCGCCGAATGAGCGGTTACGACTTACGACCCGCGCCATCCAACTTCGAATTGCGGGAGCCATGACCCGCTGCGGCCTGCGGGATGTCGCGCGACCTGGCGAGGCGTCACCGCTGGAAAGTCGCCGGCGTCGGCAACGAAGGGTGACGCCGCATAGTCTCCGCCATACGGCTGCGACGGAGGCCGCCCGAACCGAATCGCCATTCAAAGTCCAAGCTATGCTGGATCACAAGGACATCCGCACCACTCAAAAGTATTTTCATGCGATTGATCGGCTGGAGGAGGGGGCGGAATATGCAATCACACGGTATTAGAGCGGACGAGTCCATTCATTTCCCAACTGCATGATGGAGAACAAATTCCCACAGGAAAGACGCCATGACAGAGCCCGTCATCACCCATACCCGTGTCGTGAGATCGGAATAGAGGGTGGCTCCAACACTCGCCCCCAGGTAGGTAGCCAGCACCCACAGCTCACCGTTCGCTGATGTGACTCCCTTCATCGCTGCCAGAATCAAGAATCCGGTGACCAATGAATGAATGACGATGCCAATTGCTGTATCGCGGGTCATCGTGCGATCTCCATGAAGAATCTCAACTGATCGTTGATCACATCCTCGTCAAGTGGGAAGAGGCTCGGTTTTTCTAGGCCTCGGACCCCGGAGGCTTGCGTTCCAAACCATTAGACAAACCAAAGCGCCGACGAATCATTACTGACCACTCCAGACCATCGACCCAAAGACATTCTTCCCAGGCCGGAATGGCGTTACAGCCGGTGTGGACGTACCTCCTACCCCGATTATTTTGACACCTTCCTGAGAGGGCTCTGCCTGGATGGGTACGCTCACTCGCATCCCATCGCCTACTGAATATCGTCCAAGTATCGTTCTGCCCCAAACCGTATGCGGTTGACCTGGTCAATGAGGACCTGGGTGGTCTGAATAGATTCATGCCGCATGGTCTTCTTGAGCTCAGCCGGGCTCGCTCCTTTCCGATAAGCTAAGGCTCCGCCCGACAGCCGGAGTGACAGGGCGGTCACATGGGGTTGGGCAAGGCCGGCTTCCGTAAATGCGGCCTTTAGCTGCTTGCGCATTCCACGTGTCGTCATGCGCTCTCCTCGGGAATACGGATGATGATTCGTGAACAGCGGATCTTGTGGCGGAAAGCGGCCGTCAGGATATCGCTGGCGGAGATACGCCCAGAGCTTGGTGCTGAGATCCGGTCGCACCACCACGGGCTCCTGTTTGGCTTTGCCTTTGCTGTGCAACAACAGCAGACTACCTTCCTCTCCGTACTCCGTGAGATCACCGATATTGGCCGCGGCGAGTTCGGACTCCCTGGCTCCCGTGCGAATCATCAACGCAGCGAGAAGGTAGTCCCGTTGGCCCACGAGCGTGCTCACCTCGAACTGCTTCAGGAATGCTTGGAGATCCGTTCGGGTGAGCAAGCGATGCCGCAACCAGCGCGCCCGCGGAGGCCCTGACACAGCCGCAAAGGGGTTGACGGACAGGTGGCCGGCGGTCAGGAGAAAGCACCCCCATTGCCGGACGGCCGACAGATGCAGGCCTTGTGAGGCCTTGCTCCGTATGCCGTGTGTTGCAAGCCAGCGCGCGTACCGTGTCGCCAGAGTCTCGGAGACGGGGAGGGTTGGTTCATGGTCCTGCCACCATTGGTGAAACGTGGTGAGCTTTCGCGCATAGGTCGCGACCGTGGTATCGGCAATCGCCGCCGCTCGCTCATGAAGAAATGCCGCCATCAGGGCTGGAGCCTGTTCGGACGTGATTAATGGTCTATCGGATTCCATAGTACCTGGTATACCAATAGCGTACCTTTCCTAGCAATCTTTTCGGGGGCGCGGGTTCAGAATTCTGATGAAAAATCTTCTCAATTCTGGACTGGTGGGGAGGTAACACATAGTATACCAGGTACCTATGCCCTGTGTGCCGAGATGCTGAGTTTGAAGAGAGCTGTGATCTGCCATTAAAGTTGTAGACACATTCCCATAGAGGCAGTGCTGCCTACTCACGACCTCTTAACCAAATCTCACTCCTCCTGGTAAATGTAAACTCCCGCACCGGCGAACTCTAGGTAACTAGGCATCTGTGTTTCTGCTATATCAACGTCCATGAATGATTTTGGAACATATTTGCGTAACCTCAGACGCAGCAAAGGTCTTGGTCTCCGCGAGCTCTCTCTCATGGTCACTACTTCAACAGGACCCACAGGGATAACACATGCCTATTTGAGTCTCATTGAATCCGGGCGCAAACCAGCACACAGCCATCAAATCCTTCATGTCCTGGCTCATACCTTGAGCGTTTCTATCATTGAAATGGAAATGGCGTCTCGCGGTTAGACCATTCTCCCCGTCGAGCAATGCACTTCTTGTTTTTCAACATCACTTGTGGTAGAAAAACACGAAGTTTGATTAACCTCTTCACTGGGAAAGGATGATGCAATGCAAAACGTCGTTTTTGCCGAGCCATTCAACATTCGTGATCGCCTCGCAGAGCTAGGTCTCGAAGAAGGTCCGCTACTCGATGCAATACGCCAAGGCTATGTGGCATTTATCAGCTGCACTGACAATCACCCACCATTCTCTAAAGGTCTCATCGCTTGGGCCGAAACCGTCCGCGCGCTACGAGACTACCTAGTCCCTGCCGGTTGGCGTCGTTCGGATCAAAAGAATTATTCGATGGTGGTGGAGCCTGCGGGACGATTGGCAATAGTGGTCGCAACCGGTGATGATGGGACAGGAAGGTCTGAAACAACTCCCTCTACTAAGGCACCAAAAGGACCAAGCACCGTTGACGCCGTCGTCATCAACCGTCAACTCAGTCTTTTTGTCGAACCTGAGCTAGTTCTCTCCGGAGAATTGCCATCAGAAGATAATGACGACAGAGAAACTTGGTTTCTCCTGGTTCACAGATCCCAAGGTCAGGTACGCTGTGAATTATCACTGCCGTTGTCCATGGGCCCAGATGGTTACATAAACGGATGGAAAGAGCGCATTATCCTTGGCCCCATTACTCTCGATGGTGATGTATTCGATGTGAATCCGCCGGCCGTTCCGGATATCACCATTCCGATCGAACGTCGCTTATGAGTCAAGTTGAAACTTTTAACCCATCGAGATTGACGCTTGCGCGTAAACGGCGCGGCCTGACCAGAGTTGCGCTGGCCGAAATGATCGAGGTTGATCCTCGGTCCGTGTCAGCATATGAAAACGGAGAGTTCAGTCCTGATACAGAAAAGCTCCAACAACTCGCAAAAGTTTTGAAATTTCCAGCTGCCTACTTTTCTGGCCCTGACATTGAAGAATTGTCGCCAGACAGCGCCAGCTTTCGAGCATTGTCCAGAAGGACCGCGGGCCAGCGAGATTCAGCATTAGGAGCCGGTGCCTTTGCACTTCTTCTCAATAAATGGATTGAAGAGCGCTTTCGCCTTCCTGCCGCGAACATCCCTGATCTTGGACGCGAAACGAGTCCAGAGGCAGCCGCCATGGCCCTACGTCGGTATTGGGACCTCGGGGAGCTACCCATCAAGAATATGATCCACCTCTTGGAATCCCATGGTGTACGAGTGTTCTCTCTCGCGATCGATGCGGCCGAGGTCGACGCTTTCTCCATGTGGCGCGACAACACGCCTTTCGTATTTCTTAATACAAGAAAATCAACCGAACACAGTCGCTTCGATGCGGCTCATGAGTTAGCGCACCTCGTGTTGCATCGCCATGGGGCTCCACAGGGTCAACAAGCGGAACGAGAAGCGAATGCCTTCGCCTCGGCCTTTTTAATGCCCAGAGGAAGCGTACTTGCCAACGCTCGTCGTTTACCGAGCGTAGAAGACCTGATCAAGCTCAAAAAGTACTGGACCGTCTCGGTGGCCGCACTCGCCTACAGATTTCGAACGTTAAAGATTCTAACGGCTTGGCATTATCGAACCCTCGCCATTGAGATATCTAGCAGAGGATTTCGCAAGAGAGAGCCAGAAGAAGCTCAGCGGGAGACATCGCAGGTATTGGCAAAAGTATTTGCATCTCTTCGCGTGGATGGCGTTTCAAAATGGGACATGGCGGATGAATTCCATATTCCTAGAGAAGAAGTTGATCAACTAGTATTTGGACTAGCAACGATTGGACTTTCAGGAGATCAAAAGAGATCCGCCCAGAATCGCCGACCTCATCTTCGTGTATTAGCTTCTGAGGGATAATGCAGCCACTCACCCTAATCTCTTACTGAACCACCTGTCAGAGCAGTGGAGAATATGTCTACAACTTTAATGTATGGTCACACGAGCGCTACAGAGCAAGGTAGAATGAGGCCTTTCTGGCGTGCCGCTGCACCATGGCACTCGTTCTGAAAGGCTGGAAGACGACTGTGGAATGCGCTATAGTATACCCATAGGGGCAATGCCCAGGGGTTTGCGCTTAGCTTGCAAGCCAACTTACAAAGGCTCGGAGAAATCCGGGCCTTTAGTTTTTTTCAGGGATTGACACGGAATGTAGAGTCTGCCGCCGCTGGGAAGGGACAATTCCGCAGACAAGGCATCCCGTCATCAACGAATAACTAGCGCTGATCCTTTAGGAGGTAACCCCGACCACTGTCGCATTTTCAAATGCCACAACACAATGCGCTACCACGGCAGGGACTCGTAAAACACGCGCACAGCTCCATACACTTCCTCAAAGCGGGGTAAGTCTTCACGGATCTCGTTCGCCAGTTGCGGATACTCTTTTTTCGAACGCTGGATAATCGCAGGGCTCGCCATAGACGTTTGCTCCACTGTGAGGCCGCGAGAGGCAGCCTTGGACTTCAAGGCCTCAAGAATCACCGCTTTTACCCGTTCATCGGTCACGGGGTAGTCTGTGACCATCCGGAAGAGATCGTAGGCATCCTGTCGGCGTACTCGGTTTCTGACTTCCTGTTGGAGGAGTGCTCTCAGTTTCTCTGCCATCAAATCAATGAAGCTATACGCATGAATGACGGTCCCGTCAGCAAAACGGAGATGATCCACCGAGCTGGTCTGTTCGTTAAAACTGTAATCAACATCCACTACATCGGGGCAGTTCTTGGCTACGAGATGACCATGTTTCCTCGTACCCTTTTCGGCATATCCCAGTGTCATTTGGATGGTTTGAAATTCGGCGTCCGCTCGTTTTGGTCTCACCGCGTAAGATTGCACGCGGCAATCCACGCCGTAGTCGAGCTCCTCGACCGCCACTGCGAGTCGGTCTTCAAACTTCGAACGAAATGTCTTCTGATCAAAATCGGCGAATCGTTGGGCTGTTGAGAAATCGATGTCGCGGGTATACCGCGAACTCTCGTACCGAATCGCGAGAAGGATGCCCCCCTTCATAATCATGTGGGGTTGAAGATCCGACGAACGGCCGATCGCCACTAACACGGTATGAACCGCCTGTCGAAGTTCTCGCTGCGCGGCATCAGGAGCCCTCTGGACCCAAGCAGCGATGTCACATTCCTCCATGCATGCCTCAGCTGTTATTAAGTGACAGGCACCAGCGTGCTGAATAGTGCGAGCTGTATTCAGACAGGGGATCCAACTTCCGAGAACCGCCCCGCTGGACAGTCGTCGCCCACTTCTCAATGGTTGGATTCCCTGTGATCCCACATCGTTCATCGAGCACATACCCAGCTCGGGCTTTCTCGATCAGCGTGCCATGTCGATCAATCTCCTCGACAATCAACGCTTCATACTGTCTCGCATGAGCCTCATACACTTCGATAACATGATTGATCCCGCCGCACAGATGTGCGGCGCGAACCATATCGAGAAATGTTCGGCCGATTGTCGAGACTCGCAGGACTCGCTCCTTCCCGATTTTGAATGCACCAGTATGGGCGCTTGCGTACTTATGCACTGGTTTTTTGTCAATTCGGGCAAATCGGATGTGCGTCAGTCGAGGCAGACTCCCGTCACGATAGGCTTGCAGGTGCTCGCCGAGATCCGACCTCATTTTGTGCACCGCAAAGCTAGACCATTTGGCCTGTTGGGGAGTACTGTAAAAAATGGTGGTGAGAATTCGATTGGTCAGCCCATGATAGGCCATCGCACTCAGATGTGAAAGGTAGGCAAACGGATCCACCGAGCACAAAATGTCTTCTGGCGTGAACTGCGTCTTCCCCAAAATATTGTACACATTCCCCCGGAAATCTCGCCTCTTGCGCAAAATGCCTCGACTCAGCAGGGTGCGAAGCAGCGATCCGAAATCACCAATATCCGGGACGGACTTTTTTAATCGTCCGATTTTCAGCCCCTCCACCTGTTTCTTGTCGTACAGATCAAATAGGAGACGACCAAGCTCATACTCCGTCAGGACTGGCTGAGCCAGCCGTCCAATTTCAAGGGTTGCTGCACCTGCAAGATCCAGTGACATCGGATAGAGCCTTCGTGGGACAACAATGTGACAACATTGAGGAAACGAGGATCAGGCAGTATTAATGGAGAGGTGTATATGTCCTAAGGACATATACACCTCTCCATACTGACTTGTCAATATAGACACCGCTTTTACAACTATAGGCTTATATCGCTTTTAGTATTGACGACTTCGTGATGCAGCATTAGAATGTCCTCAGGACATTCTAATGCTGCATATCCTTCTACTCATTTCTCTCTTCCACATTCCCCCCCAGTAAACCTTATTCTTCTCGAGTTACTTCAAGAGAATCCTCGAAACCTAATCAACCTGTAGATTTCGGCATTCGCTGAAGTGACATCACAACCATCGATCGGAACACCTCAGGATGTATTGTTCATCGAGATGGCGATCACGACAGTCCCAACCGATCCGTCACCGAATCCACGAGATGAGGCTCGACGCCTAGGTACTTCTCAGTCGTCATCACGGAACTGTGGCCGTAAAGCTGCTGGATCTCCCTCATATCTTTGGTAAGTGCATAACACAGCCGGCCGAAAGTGCGGCGCAGATCATGCGGCGCCACATGTTTCCCCAAGGCCAGCTGTGCGTACCGTCCGACAATTCGCCAGATCGTATCCTCCGTCACTCCCTTGCCCCATACGCTGCCGTGGCGATTGATGGCTCGGATTACTCGGCCGGACTCAATCCCGGCCGCCTCGACCCACCGGTCCCAGGCGTTCTTCACCACGCCAGGGAGGGGAAGAGTGCGAAGGCGTTTTCCTTTGCCTCGCAGATTCGCCAGCACCCAACGGCCGTCGTGTTCTCGCACCACCGTCACATCCAAGTGCGCAATTTCGGCCCGCCGAAGCCCACAGCGCAGGATCAGCATCAACACGAGATAATCCCGTTTCCCCACGATCGTGCGCACGTTCGGCCCGGCCAGGATGCGTTGCGCCTGTTCACGCGGCAACCACACGCCAGCCCGGACCCCGCGATTGGAAACCATTGGAATGCGGAGAATTGCCGTGGCCGTCGAGGGATCGAGCACGTGTGCGTCCACCCCTTCCTGTGCTAGACGGCGAAGGACAGTTAGGTGGAGATTAATCGATTTCGGGGCTAGTTTCTTGGTGAGCAGCAGATAGTCGCGGTAGCGCAGAACCGTCGCCTTCGACAAGGGCATCTGCTTCGTCCGTGCGACCCAGGCACGATACATCGCGGCTGACGCACGATAGGCGCGTTGTGAATGTTGAGAGGCACAGGCCAGAACCACGTCATCGCACAGCTGGGTCCACTGCGTCTGGGTCATCATCTTTTCACGCTTTCGTCGTTCTCTGCGCGGCCCACGCCGGCGGCCCTACTCTCAGTTCGTGATAGTCTATCTTATCACGTCTATGAAGGCGACGGTCTAGAGACATGACGGGCGAAGGAGTGGCAGTCTAGCAGCTTGCCCGAGGGCTCTACGACCGATGATGATCAACAGGGACGGACAGAGAAGACTAATTAGGAAGATCAATAAGTTATGGCGCTTTCACTACGCCCTACCGAGACTGACTAGGATTCCGAACCGGGAGCAAAATCGGGAGTGGAACCGGGAGTAAAACCGGGATCAGGATTTTTACCTGTCAATACGATTGAACAGAGACTTCTGAAGCACTCGTCTGTGGGGCAAATTGGCTCGCTCAACGACACCGTGTCGAACTAGCTACCGGTCCTCTCTCGCTAACGCATCGGCTCTTCGGTGGCTTCCCGGTATGAGGCCGTATTGCTCAACTGTGCAGCATGAATCAAGAAGAGTTTATATTCAGGTGCCGGTGTTGATAGCTTCTTTAAACTTCCTCGTAGCATATCGGCTTGCTGCTGTAACAGTATCGGCGGGGTTGTTGCAGTAGGCTTCCATCACTTGAGGCCATGATAAACGCACCTTTCCGGTTTGGCCACGCAGCAAAGGACGATCGGACTCTCTTTTTTGAGGGTCTTCGATTAAGAGATCATCAAACGCTGCTAATGCACGGTAATTCTTTGAGAGGACCACCCAATAATAAAAAAGACCGAAGAAGCTTACTACGGCACCTAGTACGGTATCCTTCGGATGTGCAATTAGAACTACGGCATGAGAAGGGGGATGAAAATTGAAACTGCCAAATAGTAATCGCTCATCTATCAAAATACCACAGCACTTCCCGTCCGTATCGCCATGCAGAATAAATCTTCGAATCTCATTAAAATCTGCACTCAGCACAGGGAATCGCAGTTGAGCGAATCTTTCAAACGCTACTTTAGATGCCAAGCGCCTCAAAGGAAGTCCTCCCAAATCAATGGAAAATTCGGCCACTGATTCAGGTGGTGCGATGCCATGCAAATCCCTGTCTATCCACCGAATCGATGGGTTTTGCGTCGACATTTCCAACTTCTTAGCTTCGACTTTCTCAGGGGGGCCAAAAAGCGAATAACTAATTTTCCCTCCTTCATCTTCAGTTTTATGGATGATTACTGAATCGATTTCACCATGCTCATCAAGCCAAACGTCCTTTGTCATACCAGCAAAACTCAATTTTGCTCTTACGCGTACTACGTCGCGAAATCGGCCTCGAATGCCCCAAACACTTCGGAAAAAGGCAAAGGATCTAAGAATAGGATTTTCAACATATTGATTAATATGCTGGTTGCATTTCAAACAAACCGTTTCAGTAGTGGAGAGAACGCCACCTAATGCATATGGAAATATATGGGCATCGGATGGCCGTTGCTCTGACTCGCTACAACTGCAGTAAATGCAAGTGAATGGCATCTGTATGTCGCCAGGTAAGAGATAAACACTATCGGGGAAGAGCTTGGATTTCAACATGCCTACACCTGAAATTCACCTTGGCATAGCGTTCAGACTAATACTCAACCGCGGTGTCCTACTTTGACCATATAGATCAAGTGAAGCGGGGGCTGCGCCCCCGAGCCCCC
>CABVRS010000081.1 GCA_902500745.1 uncultured Nitrospira sp. | reverse complement strand
TATCCTGTCACCACCGGGCTGGCGTAGCTCAATCGGCAGAGCAGCGGTTTTGTAAACCGCAGGTTGGAGGTTCGATTCCTCTCGCCAGCTCCACAACTTCCCCTGATGTTTCGGCTCAGGGCATTTCTCGGAACCTCATTTCTTCTCGATCAATTAAATCTGTGCATCCGCCAAGGTGCTCGTTTACGCTTTTAGAAAGGTGCGATGCATACCTAGATTCTGAGACGACCTCTGAGAATATTGAAAAACGTGTCGGAGCCATTGTTGCGTGGAGATATCCACTCGTCTACCATGACATGCTATAGGAGGATGGATCGATGAGGAAGTGGCATGCACGGGGGCTGGCTACCTGCCTCGTTATGCTCATGACGACTCTGCCGAGCGCGCGAGCAACGCCCAACGACAGATCCGACACTGATGGGCCCTCGCAGGAGGAGACAGTAGCTTTTATCAAAGACACATGGGAAGCCTGTGCAACCATGCACAGTGGCTGGCAACGCATGACAGCGAAGGACGGAACTCTCTGGCATGTGGATAGAATGGCGAAGGTGGAGGTCGTGGTAATACCTCCATCCACGCTTAGACTTGTCACGCGTCAGAATGAACGCCGAAGGTTGAGCGGGCTCCTGGAGATCCAAAGACCAGAAGAAATCATTCAGGAATTCGATTTGGACGCACTGTCTCCTACCGTGAGCCCGGAGCGGGCTGGTCAGGATGCCGCCCTCTATGGAATTCGGTTGCACTGTGCGCGTGCGGCTTGTGTCACCGAATGGGTTACGCCTCTCGTGCTACCGGGGAAACCTGTACACGACCTAAAAACCGGGAAAGTAGCCGTCACGCGCCTCGATGAGCTCGTGTATGAAAATCACGCTCCTCAAAACACCCCAGAGGAGAGGAAGGGGGAGGCTTACATTCCTGTCTGCGACAATGTAGCTCTAGAAAGTCTCTCGAAAGCGTTTACCCATGCCATCATCAAAGCCGGCGGAAGGAAGCCGCTGTTTTAGCTACCCGCTCATCTCGTTTCATAATGGCTGCACTTTTCGACGGTGACGGTGACGTTGTTCATTCGGCCCACACGACAACGAGCCTGTCAAGAACGCCCCACGTGAAATCGGATTTTCAGCAAAAAAAAGCTGCGTCCAGAAAGGACGCAGCTTTTTGATTCTATCATTACAGGCAGTGGAAGAAACCTGGCATACGGGCTACCGCTCCGCTTCCGTCAGATCCGTTTCATTCTCCAGTTCCTCCACATCCGAATCAAATTTTCCCTTCGTGGTGGAGGGATGCAGGCCGTACTTCCTCAACATTTTATAGAAGTCGGCCCGGTATCGGCCGGCAAACTGGGCAGCACGTGAAATATTTCCATTAGTCAGCTGCAGGACATTCTTTAGATAGGTTCGTTCGAACTCTTCCTTAGCCTCCGTGAGCGGTTTAAGCGGCGACTCTGCGGCCACACTGACCGCCGGCAACAGATCCGGCGTCAGCATCTCCTGCCGAGACATCACCACGGCCTTTTCGACCACATTTTCCAACTCCCGCACGTTGCCCGGCCAGGGGTTGATCATCAGGCGATGGAGCGCGGCCGGCGTGAAGCCTTTCACCTCTTTATTCGCCCGCTTCATACTGAGCTTTAGAAAATGTTGCGCCAGGAGCGGGATATCATCGCGTCGATCCCGCAGCGGCGGAATAAAGAGAGGGACCACGGAAATACGATAGTAGAGGTCATTGCGAAACGTCCCGTCCTTAACCGCCTCACCCAGATCTTTATTGGTCGCCGCAATGATGCGCACATCCACCTTCACCGAAGTCTCGGATCCGACCTCGCGAATCTCTCGTTCTTGCACAGCGCGCAGGAGCTTTACCTGCATCGATAACGGCATTTCGCCGATCTCATCAAGAAACAGCGTACCTCCGTTGGCCATCTGAAATAATCCTCGCTTCGCACCATGCGCGCTTGTAAAGGCACCCTTCACATGCCCAAACAGTTCGCTCTCGAAGAGTGTTTCAGGGATGGCCGCACAATTGAGCGCCACAAAAGGACCTTTACTGCGTCGGCTATTGGTATGGACGACACGAGCCATCACTTCTTTCCCGGTGCCGGTTTCCCCAAAGAGCAGAATCGTGGCATCCGAATCGGCGACTTGCGCGATTTGCTGAAAGAGTCGCTGCATGGCCGGACTGCGCGCCACGACATTTTCGAGTCCGTACAGTTCCTTGACCAATGACTTGAGCCGTTGAATCTCTTGGCTCATCCGCTGCTGAGACAGGGCTTTCTCAATCGTCTCCTTCAACTCTTTGTCGTCGAACGGCTTTGTCAGATATCCGAATGCCCCACGCTGCATGGCTTCTACGGCATTGGGAATGCTGCCATGCGCCGTGAGGATTATCACCGGAAGCCCAGGATGACTTCTCAATAACTCTTCGGTGACGTCCAGTCCATCTTCCCCACGAAGACGAAGGTCCGTAATGGCCAAGTTGAACATCGTTTTCTTGGCCTCACCCACCGCATCCTGCCCCGTCGTACAGGACGTGACGGAATAGCCCATGGCGGACAACCGCATTTTCAGCAAATGGAGCAATCCCTCATCGTCGTCGACTACAAGAATGTTTTCTTTCTCCATGTTTCTCATGTTCCTTCTCGGTGTCCGTTAGGGAGTTGTATCGAGGCCGGGAGCAGGAACTGTTGTCAACGGTGGACGTATCGGACGGACCTTCTCCCGCATTTCCTGGTCAATTCGCTTCAGCGCATCAAGCTGTGTCGACAGCTCGTCGATCTTTCTGTCCCGTTCCGCCAGCTGTTTTTGGAGACTTTGTATCGTCGCAGGGTCGGCTGCTGTCTTGGCTGTGTCTTTTTTTGTTTGGAGAGACTCAATCTTGTGTTCTCGATCCTCTATCTCACGATGCAATGCCTCAACCGTCTCAGATTCGTCGCCTTTGGAAGACCGCAACTGTTGAATCGCTACCTCTCGATCAAGCAAGTCCCGCACCAGACGGTCGGTCGCTGACGCCAAGGAGTTATGAGCGTCGGCGATAGCTGGAGCAGTCGAGACAGCTTCGGACCACGTTTTCGGTCCTGGAGCCGCAGGTTGTTGTAATAACTGAAGCCATGCCTTGCTCGATGCTGAAAAATTTCCTGTTGGAGCCACCGTTATTACCATTTTGAAATATTTCTCAGCAATTTCACGGCTTTCGTACAGACCGAGCAATGCACGAGTAAAGTACATATGGTCACAGGGGCTTGATCCGATGCATCGCGAGATTAACTCCTCCTGTTTCCTTACAAGTGTTTGAAAATTTTTGAGTTCCTGAGGTTCTGCCGTAAAGTATGGACGAGAACCCGGGATAGGGGTCGTCCAGGCCGCGCATCCAACCAGTAAGATGGAAAGTAGAATGGGACTCATCGTCCTAACCACTCCGGCTCGTCTCACGCTTGCCCATCCTTTTCCGGTCTGGTCAACCGTAGGATAAACCGTACAGTTGTACCTTTCCCTTTCTCGCTCTCGATCCAAATTCTTCCTCCGTGCGCTTCGACAACCTTCTTCACTAAAGCCAACCCCAATCCGCTCCCGGCTGTGTGTTTGACTTTTGTACGCCCCTGATAGAAGCGCTCAAAAATATGTGGAAGGTCTTCTGGAGCCACTCCTGGTCCTGTATCGGAAACAGACACTTCAAGGACCCCTGCCTGCGGGTCTGGTTTCATCTGAACTTTGACCACGCCCCCTTCGGGGCTGAACTTCAAAGCATTCGACAGCAAGTTATCCAAGACCTGTTCAAGACGAGACACATCCGCTTTGACCCATACCCGGTCACCGATAGTTTCCAGCACAAGCTGGACATGCTTGGCATCTGCAAGGAGCCGGACTTTGTTGATGGAGACTTCAGCGATACGATGGAGGTCCACCGGGACAATGCGATACTCCATCATCCCCGCTTCCATTTTCGACAAATCTAAAATCGTGGAAATCAGGGTGATCAACCGTCGGCTGCTATCGGACATGATTCGAAGGATCGTACGTTGCTCTTGCACCAGTGGACCGGGGATTTCGTCAAGGAGCAGGTGTGTGCCTTCTTGAATCGAGGCCATCGGCGTTCGTAATTCATGAGAGACATGCGCCAAGAATTCTGTTTTCATATCGTCAAGTTCTTGCAGCTTTCCGCCCATCCAATTCACCGTATCGACCAGTTCTCGCAACTCGCTGGGAGCCTTGATCTGAAGCGATGCGCCGAAATTCCCTTGGCCGATCTTCCTGATATGGCTTTGCAACTGTCGGAGCGGAAGTAATATTGTGTAGCTGGCTACACCGGCAAGCCCCAGCCCAAAGACCAAGGCCACCAAAACAAGTTGCTCCGTGACGGCCTCTGCTTGAGCCGCGCTGGCTCGCGATTCACTTACCTCGACGCTCATCCGAGCCTCATGCAAGTCGATATAGCCCTGAATTGAGGCAGACATCTGATCCATCATGCCGTCGCGTCGGCCCTCATAGTGCGCGCCCGCGCGGGGAGCATCTCCGCTCGCCCCCTGAAATTCATCCTGAAACAGCGCCAATCGTTTCGCAAATAACTCGTCGGTGTCCTGAAGCAGTTTCAGCCCTTGGGGAGAGCTCTCTTGGCTCCGCAAAAGTTGGAGGTTTCGTTGGAACTCCTCCAGTTCTTCTTTCAAGTTCGTGAGAAAGGTGCGATCCTTTGTAGCAAGGAATTTTTTTTCACTGTTTAATTGAGCGAAGAGCGAACTCAATAATCGTTTGGCAGATTCGACAGCCGGATAATGATACGAGGCCATCGACGTGCTCATGGACGCTAATTGTCGAAGCTGAAAAAGCGCGTAGAGGTTGACTCCTCCCATTACGGTAATAATAACCAGAGCCGTAAGGACCAACCGCCAAAAGATGGAGAGTCGCATGAGTCAGCCCTTCACTCAGACTGGGTCACAATCGGGCCAAACCCATGTGTATGATAAACCATACATCATTTCAGCCCCGATTCACAAGCCTCCCGTAATCAAGCGCGTGCCAACGGACCCCAGGGTCCTCTACCTGTACTAAAGTAATCCAATGACGCGCAACAAGTATATGCTGAATCGAGTCCCTAATTACTTGGCACCAAACTGGCGAGAGAACAGACGTTGTCGTCTGGAAGACCCATGAAGCGCTGCAAAAAGATGTCCACGAAAGAGCAAGATTGCCATCGCCACCGGTGGCGTCAGCAGAAAGAGAATGATCTCTTGCCCTGCGGAATCGATCCCCACATAGGACAACCATCCCTCGATCGCGGTCACCGGTAGCATGAGAATTTGGAAGAAGTTGAGGCCAGCCCCCCGACCGACAAGGCCGGAAAGCGAAAAAAACTCTTGCAGACCAGTGGGAGAAAGCACGACAGGTAAGATCAAAATGGCGAACGGAAGGAACCACTCAATCCAATGTTCCACCACGAATTCATAGGATGTTTTGAAGACATCGAGTGGCGAATTGTGTCGAACTTGATAGATTACCTCCGGGGCCGGATTCAGGAGAATGAAGACCAGGAGGAGAAACGCGGAAGAAAGGAATTGACCGTACGGATTCGCTTGCGAGCCCATGTCGAGCAGCATCGTCGGAAGCCAGAGGACAAATCCCACGCCGATCACGTCCCAGAAGTACGCCCCAAAGCTTTCGGTCACATCCGTGAATCGAAGAATCCTGGTCCCGCTCAGCGATTGCTCGATCAATCGGAGAGTGGCACCGACCAACAGGGCATTGATCATGCCGAGCAGGAACCCACCCGCGATTCCCAATGGGCCAACAATCCTGGCAACTCCAAGAAACAGGATGCCAAAGACGATGAGCGCCAACATGGCCACCCAACTCTTCACGAGCGACCGCCACGTTGCGTTCAAGACGTGGCGGTACAGCTGAACTGTCGCTGAAACAAGGTTGCTCATGTGAGCTGTACCCTAGTCGGGATCGCTGCAGAGGTCAAGAACTAGTCACGGCGGCAGAAAATACACTTGTGGTTGACTTGTTCGACCGGATGATTATCACATAACTCTTGAGAAGACGTTTCACTTTTAATTGGGTGACCAGCCATGGACATGAACCGAATGACGGTCAAGTTGCAAGAGGCGCTACAGTCCGCCTCTGCCCATGCACAACGGCGAAGCCATCAAGGTATCGATGTGGAACATGTGCTCTTAGCGCTTCTTGATCAAGAGGGAGGGACGACCTCAGCCTTGCTTGAAGGAGCTGGCCTTGCCCTGCCGGCCGTGCAACAGGCGGTCGAACAAGCCTTGGCAAAGTTACCGCAGGTCCAAGGCTCGGGTGCCGCCCCAGGTCAAGTCCATATTGCCAATCGCCTCACTCATGTCCTGAACCGTGCGGAAGACGAGCAGAAGTCGTTGAAGGATGACTTCCTCAGCGTCGAGCATGTGCTGCTGGCCATCGTTCATGAAGGAGGCGTCTTCAAGAAGCTGGGACTCACCAGAGACCGCTTGTTAGCGAGCCTCCAGCAAGTGCGTGGGAACCAACGCGTGACCAGTCAAGACCCGGAAGGCACGTACCAGTCCCTGGTGAAATACGGACGTGAACTGACCCAGTTAGCCGGACAAGGGAAATTGGATCCGGTCATCGGGCGAGACGATGAAATCAGACGTGTGGTGCAAATCCTCTCCCGCCGGACCAAGAATAATCCTGTACTCATCGGTGAACCAGGAGTCGGAAAAACAGCCATCGTGGAAGGACTGGCGATCCGCATCGTGAAAGGTGATGTTCCCGAGAGTCTGAAGCAGAAAAAGCTTTTCGCGTTGGACATGGGTTCGCTTGTCGCAGGGGCCAAATTTCGGGGTGAGTTCGAAGAGCGGCTGAAGGCCGTCTTGAAAGAGATTCAGTCCTCTCATGGTCAAATCCTCTTGTTCATTGATGAATTGCATACAGTCGTGGGGGCCGGAGCGGCCGAAGGAGCGATGGATGCGGCCAATCTCTTGAAGCCGATGCTGGCGCGAGGCGAGTTGCATCTCATCGGGGCGACGACGCTCGACGAATACCGGAAGCATATCGAAAAAGATGCGGCATTAGAACGACGTTTTCAGACCGTGCTGGTCGACCAACCATCCGTGGAAAATACCATTTCGATCTTGCGCGGCCTGAAGGAACGCTACGAGGTGCATCACGGCGTGCGAATCAAAGACAGTGCCCTGGTCGCGGCAGCAAAATTGTCACATCGGTACATCGCAGATCGGTTCCTTCCGGATAAAGCCATCGACTTGGTCGACGAAGCGGCCGCACGCCTCAGAACTGAGATCGACAGCCTTCCAGCAGAGCTGGATGAGGTCTCGCGTAAGGTCCTGCAACTTGAGATTGAGCGAGAGGCCCTAAAAAAGGAGACCGACCAGGGAAGCGTGGCCAGGTTGACGGTGCTCGAAGCTGAGCTGAACGAAAAACAACGTGACTTGCAGACTCTCAAAACCAGGTGGGAGTCGGAAAAGATCTCCGTCGCGCGCCTCCGTAAAACGCGTGAGGCAATCGAGGAAGTCAAACTGAAGATCGATCAAGCAGAGCGTGCCTACGACCTCAACCGTGTGGCGGAGCTCCGGTACGGAGAACTGCCCCGGTTGGAACGGGAGCTGGAGCTGGAACAACAGCATTTGGGGAAAAAGCAGGACGAGACCAGACTTTTGAAGGAAGAGGTTGATGAAGACGAAATCGCGGCCGTCGTCAGCCGATGGACCGGCATCCCCGTTTCCCGACTGCTCGAAGGCGAAACCGACAAGCTGTTGAAACTGGAGGAACTGCTCCATCAACGTGTAGTGGGACAAGACCAAGGCGTCCAGGCAGTCGCGGATGCCGTGCTTCGCGCGCGATCGGGCATCAAAGACCCGAATCGGCCGATCGGCTCATTTCTCTTCCTGGGCCCCACCGGAGTCGGCAAAACTGAACTCGCACGGGCGCTGGCGGCCGTGCTGTTCGATGACGAAGGCAATCTGGTCAGAATCGACATGTCCGAGTACATGGAGAAACACACCGTCGCGCGCTTGATCGGTGCGCCTCCCGGCTACATCGGGTATGACGAAGGCGGGCAACTCACAGAAGCCGTTCGCCGACGCCCTTTCTCCGTCATCCTGTTCGATGAGATCGAAAAGGCGCACCACGACGTCTTCAATGTCTTATTGCAAGTGCTCGACGATGGCCGGCTGACCGACTCCCAGGGCCGGACGGTGGACTTTAAGAATACCGTGCTGATCATGACCTCGAACATCGGCAGTCCGCAGATCCTTGAAGCCCAACAGCATGGGGCCAGCTACGAGCAGGTTCGAACGGTCGTGATGGGCGAGCTGCGGCAGCATTTTCGTCCGGAGTTCCTGAATCGGGTGGACGAAGCCGTCGTGTTTCATCCGCTCGGCACCGAACACCTGACCAAGATCGTGGAGATTCAACTGGAGCGTTTGCGTGGTCGATTAGCCGAACGGCGAATCCCTCTCGCCATTACCCCAACGGCGCTCCAGCACTTGGGCGCACGTGGCTATGATCCGGTCTATGGGGCGCGGCCGCTGAAACGCCTCATTCAGCAGGAGCTAGAAACTCCGATCGCACGATTACTGGTGAAGGGTGAGCTCCGCGATGGGGACACTGCGTCGGTTGATCTCAAAAATGACCAACTGGTCTTGGTTCCAACCGTAACGCAAGAAGGGGCGTCTAGCCAATAGACGCGGCACGACCTTGTACGTCCTGTGTGAGGCCGCTTTTCTGCTGCTTGTCGATCTTCCATTCCGTGGATGATACCTGCAGCAAGTGGCCCTTGATCGTGTGGAATTCTCCTCGCGTTAAGGAGATTGCATCGGGAGCCTTGACCTCAAGCTTAAGCAGAATCTTTCCGGAAGCGACTTCTTTCATAGTGAGACTCGCATCCGCTTTCGTCACCTCGTAGGCTCGCCGTTCATTAAACATCAATGTGCTATCCACCACCTTGGCCAGCATCCGGCCGGTGGGATCAAACAGCGCAAAATTCACCAGGAGTGTGCCCGTCGCGGGATGGCGGGCGAGTTGAATTTGTGGAACACCCTCGACCTCGATAGTGCCGTTGGTGTTTCGGTAAAGATTGGAGCCGATTTCAATATCCATAGTTGAAGCTGATTACCCAGAAGTGGTTTTGCAATGACCAACCATTTTCCGCATGATTAAAACTGAGGCTGGATGAACCTAGGACTTCTTGATCCGATCCAAGATCAGCGCGATACAGCCCCCCAGCAATCCTCCGCCCATGATCGTCGTCAGCAGTTCAACGAGTTTCAGTTCCCACACGGACCCTTGCGCCTGCATCACCTCTCTGATGCCACCCTGAACCAGGATGACAGCCAGGGCCATCGTTGCTCCCACGACAAACCACCAGAGAAATACTTTGATCGATGTCACCAAAGCCTCACACCTCGGGATTGCGGTCGAATGAACGGTATTGAATAGCCTCCGCGATGTGGACGGCCTCAATGTTATCCGAGTCAGCCAAGTCGGCAATGGTGCGCGCGACGCGCAGGATACGGCCATGCGCCCGCGCCGACAGTCGCAATCTGCCCATGGCCTGCTCAAGTAACTCTTGAGCGGCCTGATCGAGCCCACAATACCGCTTTATCATCCGCGGCTTCAACTGCGCGTTCGCATAAATGCCGTCATGCCGATACCGCTCGCGCTGGCGCGCCCGAGCCGCAACCACGCGCGCTCGAATCGCGGACGATCCCTCTGGCGCAGGCAGTTCGCTCCGAAGCTCCCGCACCGGAACCGGAGGAACGTCGAGATGTATGTCCAGCCGATCCAGGAGAGGCCCGGAAAGCTTGGCTCGATACCGACGAATCTGAGTGGCCGTACAGATGCACGGCCGCGTCCGATCTCCATAGTACCCACAAGGACAAGGATTCATGGCGGCGATCAACATAAATCGTGCCGGATATCGTAATGTCCCGCTGGCTCTCGTCAGCACGACATGTCCGTCTTCAAGCGGCTGCCGCAACCCTTCCAGCACTCCCCGTTTAAACTCAGGTGACTCATCCAGAAACAACACACCGTTATGGGCAAGCGAGACCTCGCCAGGTTTAGGGACGGTCCCACCACCAACCAACCCGGCGTCTGAGATGGAGTGATGCGGAGCACGAAATGGTCGCACCGTCAGTAAGGGCCGTTCGCGGGCGAGTTGCCCGGCGACGCTATGAACCCGGGTTGTTTCGATCGCCTCCTCTAACTCTAACAAGGGCAGAATTGAGGGCAGCCGTCGCGCCAGCATCGTCTTGCCGGATCCGGGAGGGCCAACCATCAGTACGTTATGCCCACCGGAAGAGGCAACCTCCAGCGCCCGCTTGGCATG
>CABVRS010000080.1 GCA_902500745.1 uncultured Nitrospira sp. | reverse complement strand
GAATCGGACTATCTTTTCGGGTCTGCCTCTCACAGTCTCAAGCGGTTAGGGCGAGCACACAAAACTTCGATATCCTAGCGTCGCGGCACGGATTATCGAGATCCTTATGCATATCGTGTTCTCAATGTGTACAATGTAGCTAAAAAATTGTATGGCTTTGACTCAGCGCTATGTTATATTCTGAAACAGTGATGTTGGATACGAGACACAGAAATCTGCTGATCATGGGGCTGATTCTCCTCCTTGGAGTTCAACTCACTGGTCTCACCTGTCTTGGTGAATGGCAAGTCGGGCCTGATGCAGCCTTGACCGCAACGGCGAGCCATTCTACGTCACCAGATGACGGCGTGACGGATGATGATGGGTGTCCCTGCCATGTTGTATTCCAGTCCGTGTCTCTTGCTGCTCCTGAGATCCCATCTCCAATTACTGATGATGTAAGCTTGAGTCCCACGCTACACGTGCCGACTTTCGTCGTGTTCCTGTTCCATCCTCCCCTCAGCGTCTAACGCGTCCTAACGAGCTGTCCATACAACGCAGGAAAAGTCAGTATTGTCCGTCATGCGGGCAATGAGGAGGCTTTCATGCAACCCACACTCATTTGGCTTATTGGCATTACATTGCTCTTAGAAGGAATCGGTTGCGTGGTATTCGCATCCGCCAACACTGAGAGCCCGATCTTGCAACTCGAAGCCGTGCTTGAACTGGCATTGAAACGGAATCCCACTATGAGTGCGGCGAAAGGCGGGGTCCGCCAGAGTCAAGGGGAACGGATCGCAGCGAGTGCGTTTCTGAATCCATCGATCGACGCATCGGCTGGGCGAGGCTCCATCCGCGATCCCAGCACGGGTGTCTCGATCGTCGAACGGACGGTGACGGTAGAGCAACCACTGGAATTACCTGCTAAGCGAAAAGCACGCCGAGAGGCTGCCGAGGCAGGTCTTTCGGGCGCCCTGGCGGGGGTGGACGAGGCGCGCTTGAACGTCCGTGCCGATGCAAAGGTCGCCTTTTACCGGCTGTTGCTAGCTCAGCGGGACGTGGACCTATCGGTGCAAAATCTTTCAACGGTCCGAGAGATTTTTCAAACGATCAAGGCGCGTGTGGATGCCGGCCAGGCGCGACCGTTCGAAGCCGTGAAGGCGAATGTGGAGTTACAGAAGGCGACGAAAGATCTGAGCCGCGCGCAAAATGCCCTCGTCGCGGCTCGCGCTGGGCTCAACGCGGTGACAGCCGGAGCGCTGGGCACAGACTTCTCAGTGGACGGTGACTTTGCGCCGTTACGGCACGACCTGAATCCTGAACAGCTGATCACTACCGCGCTGGAATCGCATCCAATTCTTCGCCGGACCGCCAAGCAGATTGAACGAGCGGAACACAGCGTCAGGCTGGAACGGGAGTCGCGTATTCCGTATGTCTCCGTGACGGGAACGTATCATCGAGAAGCGGGAGATGAAGCCTATATCGCAGGCCTACGAATGCCGCTGCCGCTCTGGTATCGGCGCCAAGGTGAAATTGAAGCCTCCTTAGGCGCGAAAGATCGTGCGGAAGCGGAGCGCCTCGGGGTTCAGAATGAATTGATCAAAGCCGTGACCGAATTGGCCCAAGAGGCGCGCACGGATCGTGAACAGATCGAGGTATTTGAGAAGGGCCTGCTGAAAGAAGCCGAGGAGGCCTTGCGGATTGCCCGCATCAGTTTTCGTCAAGGCGCCGCCGGTCTCCTCGAATTGATCGATTCTCAGCGAGTGTATCGACAAATGCAACTGGAATACGCCGAGGCGCGCGCGGCCCTATCAATATCATTGGCTCGTCTCGAACGGTGGACGGGAGAACTCCCATGACCAGCGTTGATACACATACTGCCGCTCGTGTCGTTCCGAGGGGCCGATCCGTCACTTGTGACCGGACAATCGACGCGACACTGCTCCACTCCGGCTGGTACCTGATTAATTATGGAGTCCTCCTGTTGTTGATCGTCGCGGGGCTCCTTGGTTACGGCTGTCAGCAGAGCAGCGTTGAAGAGAGCGGCGAACAGAGCTCGTCGGAGCGCCGCACGTCCTCCGGAATGGAGGAAGAAACGCCAGATCGAGGACAGGCTCCGTTAACGGTGGAGCAAGAGGTGTCAGTCCCGGCCGAAGCGCTGTCCGGACAGGCGTTTCAGACAGTCCGAATAGAACGCCGTCCTTTTCGTGATGAAGTCACGGCCACGGCCACGATCAAGCCCAATGAATATCGCCTGGTGCATCTCAGCCCTCGTATCGAAGGCCGGGTCATCGAGGTCAAGGCGGAGTTGGGTCAACAGGTCAAGGCAGGACAAGTGCTGGCCTTCCTGGACAGCATCGAACTGGGTCAAAAGAAATCCGACTTCCTTCAAGCGAAGACGACCCACGAGGTCGATCAGCGGAACTATGTTCGTGAAGAAGGACTGTACAAAGAACAAATTACCTCGGAAAAGGAATTCTTGGACGCCAAGGGCCGCTATGAAAAGAGCCTGGCTGCCTACCGCGCGGCTCATGAAGCATTACGCCTCATCGGCTTGTCCGAGGGAGACATCAAGCGCATCGATTGGAGTACCAAGGGCCAACCCCTCTCCTATTTCCCTCTGGTTTCTTCTTTGAACGGGACCGTCATTGAACGGACGATCACGTTGGGGGAATTAATCAGTCCCAAGGATAAGGCCTTTACGATTGCCGACCTGTCTACGGTGTGGATCATCCTCGACGTCTATGAGCAGAACCTGGCGGCCGTGCGGGAGGGAGCCGAGGTGGAGATTTCGGTGGACGCTTTTCCCGGCGAAACCTTCAAAGGGACGATCGTCTACCTCAGTGACGTCCTGAATCCCGCAACCCGCACAATCGATGCGCGGGTCGAAATTCCCAATCCACGACGTCGTCTTCGGCCTGGCCTGTTTGCGAGAGCTGCGGTCATCTTGCCGGGGCAAGGCTCTGAAGTGCTTGTCGCGCCGTTGGACGCGCTTCAACAGGTGAACGACCAGACCGTGGCGTTTGTGGAAAAGCAACCAGGCACGTATGAGGTGAGGCAAGTGACCGTGAGACGGCGATCACCGCCGTACGCCGAGATCCAGTCTGGCCTGCGTGAGGGCGAGACGGTCGTGACGACCGGGGCGTTCTATCTCAAGTCAATCATATTGAAAGAACAGATCGGTGGAGAGTAGGAAGTGATGTCCCTCGGAGGCCCCCTCCTATGCTGAATCGAATGCTTGAATTTTCACTCGCCAACCGGTTTCTGATCCTGGTGTTTGCCGGTCTTATCGTTGTCAGCGGTGTTTATGCCATGCGGCAGCTGCCGATCGATGCCGTCCCGGACGTGACACCGAACCAGGTCCAGATCCTCACGAATGCGCCTGGCCTCTCTCCGGTGGAGGTTGAACAATTCATCACGTTCCCGGTCGAGACAGCGATGTCCGGCTTGCCTGGTATCACCCTGATTCGATCGGTCTCCCGGTTCGGGCTCTCGGCGGTGACCATCTATTTTGACGAGGGCATGGACATCTACTTCTGCCGGCGCCTGGTGATGGAACGCCTGCCTCGGGCCCGCGAGGCGATCGGGGAGCGTTTCGGCAACCCCGAATTGGGCCCGATTTCAACGGGACTGGGCGAGATTTTCCAGTTCGAGGTCAAGGGAGAGGGCTACTCCCTCATGGACCTCCGGACAATTTTGGAGTGGGACATTGCGTTTAAGCTCCGCTCCGTTCCTGGAGTGGTGGAAGTCAACACCTACGGCGGAGAGCTGAAGACGTATGAAGTGCAACTCGATGCCGCCAAACTAGTCTCCTACAAGATTCCAATCGAGCACGTCTTTCGGGCGCTCGAACAGAATAATGCCAACTCGGGCGGCGGCTATATCGAGCATGCGCAGGAGCAGTATCTGATCAGGGGTGAAGGGCTTGTGCAGACATTGGAGGACATTGACAACATCATCGTGGCGACGGAGCACGACGGGACGCCCATTTATATTCGCAATTTGGGCAAGGCGCGATTCGCTCCCATGGTCCGGCAAGGCGCGGTCACGCGCGACGGCCGTGGGGAGGCCGTTACGGGCATCGTTATGATGCTGATCGGCGAGAATGGACGAGTTGTCGTGGATCGGGTGAAAAAGAAGCTGCAGCAACTCGAAAAGACCTTGCCAGCGGGCGTGACCATCGAGCCCTATTACGATCGAACAGACCTGGTCAGAAAAACCATCAAGACGGTCGCGACCAATTTGACCGAGGGGGCGCTGCTCGTGGTCGCCGTGCTGTTTCTCATTTTAGGAAATCTCCGTGCCGGCCTCATCGTCGCCGTGGCCATCCCGCTCTCCATGCTGGTGGCGTTCACGGGGATGTTGACCGCCGGCATCTCGGGGAACCTCATGAGTCTCGGTGCGATCGATTTCGGTCTTATTGTGGATGCGTCCGTCGTCATGATCGAGAACACCATTCGGCATCTTGCCGAACGACGGCGAGTCGCCCTGGATAGTCAGCGCCTGTCGGACGCCGACATGCGGGGGGTCGTCATCGAAGCGGGCCGTGAGGTGCTCCGCCCGATCGTGTTTGCCGTCGGCATTATTATCATCGTCTACTTGCCGATCCTGACCCTGCAAGGCATTGAAGGCAAGATGTTTCGGCCCATGGCCGTGACTGTCATCTTTGCGCTCGTCGGGTCTCTCGTGCTGACCTTGACCGTGACACCGGTGCTCGCGAGTCTGTTCCTTCGTCGCGGTGTGAAGGAGGAGGAGACCTGGATTATTCGGCAAGCCAAACGAGGGTATCGCCCGCTTCTCTCAGCGACCATGCAGCATCCTGCCATTGCTGGGAGCGTCGCCGCAGCGCTGTTTGCGATGAGCCTCGGTGTGGCTGCCTTTCTTGGCGCCGAATTCATTCCCACGCTTGATGAAGGCACGATCGCCCTGCAAGCGTGGCGCTTGCCGAGCGTCTCGCTGGAGGAGTCGGTTCGGGCCACCACCCGCATTGAGCAGGCCCTTAAAGAATTTCCCGAAGTCGTCACGGTCGTGTCGAGAACCGGACGACCAGAAATCGCGACCGATCCAATGGGTGTCGAGGTCAGCGACATCTATCTCATTTTGAAGCCTGATTCGGAGTGGACGACCGCGAGGACGAAGAATGATTTGATTGAGGCGATCAACCGGACAGTGACCAAGGCGGTTCCCGGCAACACGTTCAGTTATTCCCAGCCGATTGAGCTGCGTGTGCAGGAATTGATTGCCGGAGTGCGGTCCGACATCGCCATTACCATTTTCGGTGAAGATATGGAGATCCTCCGACGCCTCGGCGATCAGGTCGTCCGGGCGGTCTCGAAAGTTCCCGGAGCCGCAGACACCAAGGCTGAGCAGGTGGCCGGTATGCCGTACCAGGTGGTGGCTATCGACCGGGAGAAAATCGCTCGCTATGGCATCAATGCGGGGCAGATTTTAGATACCGTCACCGCGTTGGGGGGACGCATTGTCGGTCAAGTCGTCCAGGGCAACCGTCGGTTCTTCATGCAAGTGCGGTTTAGTCCCGACGACCGCAAGAATTTCGAACGCATTTTGGATATTCGCATCGCCGATTCACAGGGTCGTCTCATTCCACTCAGGCAACTGGCCGACATTCGTATCGAAACCGGCCTGGCACAAATCAGTCGAGAAAACATCCAACGGCGGCTGGCGGTGGAAACCAATGTGCGCGGTCGCGACCTCGCCGGATTTGTCGGCGCAGCGCAGAAGGCGGTGGAAAGCCATGTGACCCTGCCGCCTGGGTACTGGATTGAATGGGGCGGTGAGTTTGAAAATCTGCAGCGGGCGTCTGCTCGGCTCGCCATTGTGGTACCGATCGCGCTGTTTCTGATCTTTGTCCTCTTGTACACGACGTTCAATAGCCTCAGGCCGGCACTCCTCATCTACCTCAACGTCCCGCTGGCGGCAACGGGCGGCATTCTGGCCTTGGCGCTTCGGGGCATGCCCTTTTCGATCTCCGCTGGAGTCGGGTTCATCGCGCTCTTCGGCGTGGCGGTGCTCAACGGTGTCGTGTTGATGTCCTATATTTTAGACTTGCGCAAGCAAGGGCGTTCGGCGGAAGAGGCAGCCTATGAAGGCGCGCTCATTCGCATGCGGCCGGTGTTGATGACTGCGCTCGTAGCCAGTCTCGGGTTTGTGCCCATGGCGCTCTCAACGTCCGCGGGCGCGGAGGTGCAACGGCCGCTCGCCACCGTCGTGATTGGCGGACTTGTGACCTCGACGGCGCTCACGCTTCTCGTCTTGCCCACCCTGTATGTCTGGGAAGAGCGTCTTCGAGAAGCGTGGGCCTCCCGTAGAAGGCAGGCCGAAGAAGTGCCGGAGCCTCATAGACCGAATTTGTAGTGGGAAAGTACTTCACGGATTACCGCGATGGCGGATCGACTAAAAAGAGCGGCAATGAGAAAGCCGATCGCGATATCCGGTTCGGGAGAGCCAGCGACGCGAACGGCTAAAGCTGCGACCGGCACTACCACATTGCGCTGATATCGTTTCGGGAACGCAACGATGCCGAACGCATATTCATGTCGTCGCCGCGGTGTTGCCAAAGGAGCCTAAGACAGGTGAGATTGGCAGCCAGCGCGGTGATGCCGACTACGCTCTTCGCGTCAGCAATAGGAACTAATCCATGATGAATCTTGAAGGCTACTTGAGCGAGTATCACCACGCTAAATGCAGCCATGATGTGCCTTTGAGCACGGCGGCTCTCGCCTGCCATGCGGCCCCCCGGCCAACAACATAGAGGCTAAACCCATAGACGATGGCATCGCCTAACAGGTCAATTGAATCCCGCCAGGAGTGCCGTCGAATAGGCGAGAACCCAATGCGAGGATTCAAGCAAGAACATGCCCGAGGTTGATGCCGAGCACGATGCGAAAGATTGACCGCTGCCGAGCGGCGACCCATGTGACTATAACCCTGCTATTCCAGTCACGTCCCAGTCAGGGCATTGGCTAGTCCCTGCTGTGTCACCTACCGTGCTAAAGACATATAAGCTTCATGAGTTCCCAATGAACCTGCCCATCCGGGATGGGCAGCATGAAAGCCACAGGTAAACAACAATTGTTCGGCACACTCGGGGGCCTTCTTGCCGGATTCGAAACACGATAGATCTCGACCATGAAGAGATCTCTGGCGAGTGGGCCCTGGTTCAGAAACGTCGCAGGGTTCAGCGGGGGCAGCATTGCGCTGGTTGGTTTCGAATTGGAAGGCAGACGATCCATCCTAATACGGGAGGTCTTCATTTTGAGACTCATTCTTATCCTTCGCCGATAGACAGAAACCCGCAGGAAGATTATGTACTGTCGTCAGGATCCAGAGGGGAAAGAAACCTCATTAAATGAAATGGCACAGCTACTTGACGTTAACCATCATTCTCCTGCTCGGCACATCAGGGTGTCTTTCTCCCATCACCCTTCATCGAGCCGTCTTGGCCTACGATGACGCCGTCACACGGGTCGGCCACGAGCAGCTTCTGCTGAATATCGTTCGGGCACGGCACCACCGCGCCGTGCATTTCACCACGGTCCCAAGCGTCGCGGCCACCTTCCTGTTTCAGGCCAGTGCCGGCATCACTCCACCGGAAGGAGAAACCGGGGGCCTTATCGGCCCCGTCGTCAATGCGACAGTTGCCGAAAACCCGACAATTACCATTGTGCCGATGGAAGGAGAAGAATTCACTCAACGGCTCCTGACACCAATGGACGAGTCCAGAGTGACAGCTCTTCTTGGGTTTGGCACGGACCTCAATATGCTGCTGCGGTTGGTGTGTAGCGAATTACGCTTGAAGGAGGCCGATGGAGTGGTCGTCTTATCGAATAAACCGGAGAAGAAGGCAGAGTACGAGGAATTTCGCCGCCGGGTCCTCCATCTCGCATCCCTCTATCAGCGGCATCAACTACAAATCGAAAAACTCGTCACGCAGACGATTTGGACCGGTCAATTGACCGGTGACTTGGGGCCGGGAGACATCCTGCAGGCGTTGGAGAAAGATTATGAGTGGTCTCGCAACCTGCAGGATCAGTCCTTCATCCTTACCCGGAAGAGGATTGTCGTGAGCAATTACTTCCCCGGCCCTCTTTCCAGCGAACAGAAACGCCGCCTGGGGAACATTTTTCAAACGTGGCCGCCGAACGAGATTTTAGTGGACATCCAGCCCGGCTTCCCGGGAGGGGAGTATCCCATGCAGGGAACGATTCGGCTCAGGAGCTTCGATGCAGTTCTGGAGTTTCTCTCTATGGACCGGCCAGCGACCCGAGAATATGCCGTGGAGAAAGACCCACGTACGGGGTGGATTCCCTTCGACCCGCCTGAACTGTTGAAGATCGTTGAAGCGGTGTCCCGACCGGAGCAGGCAGCGGTGAGCGTGCACTACAACGGCCGAGCCTATGCGATCCCGGGTGAGGAGGCCACCATGGAAAGGGCCGGGTGGGACTTGCGCGTCTTTCGTCTGCTGTATGAATTGTTTCAAATGACGGTGAGGCCTGTGCAAGCCCCTGTCCCGGGAATTACGATCGCGAAGTGAAGCCTTTAAATAGCAGGACCAAACAACTGTTGGGAGAGCAGAGCCTGTCTTCTTTTCCCGCATTTCCTTCATTCGTGTCACGCCGGGCAGCGCTTCCTGGGGGGAGACAATCCCTATGAGGGAGTACCTGTTGGTCCTAGCCTTGGCGGCAATGCCAGCGCTCGGCAACTTTGCTGGCGGACTGCTCGCCGAAATGGTTGCGGTGTCTCAGCGAGCGTTGAGCCTGGCACTGCACGGCGCAGCCGGCATTGTCATCGCGGTCGTCGCCGTGGAACTCATGCCGACCGCGCTGAAAACAGATGTACCGTGGGTGATCATCGTGGCCTTTATGCTGGGAGGCGGATTTTTTGTCCTTGTCGACCAGATGATTGAGATCGTGAAGAATCGAATGGGGAGAGCTGCCAGCGATACGACGCCATGGGCCATTTTCTTCGGGGTCTCGGTGGATCTGTTCAGCGATGGCATCATGATCGGCTCCGGTTCGACAATCAGTTTCAGTCTCGGCCTACTGCTGGCCCTAGGCCAGGTGCCGGCGGACGTTCCCGAAGGGTTCGCCACGATCGCCACTTTTAAGAGGCAAGGCCTGTCACGCTCCACACGGATCTTACTCGGGGCTTCCTTTGCGATTCCTATTTTCCTTGGCACCACCATCGGCTATTGGGCCGTGCGGGGACAACCTGAAATCATCAAATTGAGCCTCCTTGCCTTTACAGCCGGCATCCTCACGACAGTCGTCGTTGAGGAAATGGTCCCTGAAGCGCATCGAGACGGAGAGTCCCGCTTGGCGGCGCTTATCTTTGTCAGCGGCTTCGCGCTCTTCACCCTGCTGTCGACATACCTCGGATGAGCGGTCGAGAGGCAGATCAGCTCGTCCGAAATCGGAGGCGGCTATTTCGCCCGGCTCTGGTTGGTGAAGGATAACCGATCATCTATGTCGTTGCAGGTACCATCGTTCTTCTCCCGTACGGCATTATCCCGACATTCCACCAAGCACCTATGGCCGAGTTTATGCTGCACATGGCAGCATGCTTAACATGCTGTCAATTCTCTGGGGAAGGGGCTTCGATGGCACGAGGCCGCTGGAGCGGCCATTTGCCTCGTGGGTATGATCGCGATGATGTATGCGTTCCGTTTATGATGTAGCGACATGGGTGTTCCATGGAAAGAATTGGTTTATGGGCAGAGAGAAACATCAGCCACATCCAATTTCCTCAGCGACGATAGCCGAACGTCATAAGGGCCTATTGCTCTCGGCACTCGGGCTCACGCTTGGGTTTTTGATCCTCGAAGTGATTGGGTCGTTGTGGACCGGGAGTCTAGCGCTGTTGGCCGATGCCGGTCATATGCTGACGGATGTAGCGGGCATCTGTCTCAGCCTCGTCGCTATCTGGTTTGCGTCAAAGCCCCCCTCCCCATCGAATACCTATGGATATGTGCGACTGGAAATCCTGGCGGCACTTGCGAACGGCGTGTTGCTGCTCAGTATGGCGGCCTTCATTCTGTACGAAGCCTATCGGCGCATGTGGTCGCCACCGGAAGTTCTGGCTGGCCCGATGTTGACGATCGCGGTTGTCGGGTTGGGCGTGAATCTAGCGAGCATGTGGTTGCTCCATAGGGGCGCCAATGAGAGTTTGAATCTTCGCGGTGCTTATTTCGAAGTGCTCGGTGACGCCATGGCCTCGCTCGGCGTCATCGCAGCTGCGCTCATCATTCAATTCACAGGATGGACCCTTGCCGATCCGCTGATCAGTGGAGCGATCGGCCTATTCATCTTGCCTCGAACCTGGAATCTGAT